>NZ_CP116257.1:5217500-5517500 GCF_027947595.1 Streptomyces lienomycini
CCGCCTACCGGCAGGTGCTCGAAGCGTTCCCCGAGGGCCGGGTCGTGGTGCGGGTGCTGGACGCCGGCGCCGACAAGCCGCTGGACTTCCTCACGCCGGGTGACGAGCCGAATCCGGCGCTCGGCGTGCGGGGTCTGCGGACGCTGCTCGACCACCCGGACGTGCTGCGTACACAGCTGACCGCGCTGGCGAAGGCTGCGGAGGGACTGCCCGTCTACCTCGAGGTCATGGCGCCGATGGTGGCGGACCGGGCCGATGCCAAGGCGTTCGCGGACGCGTGCCGCGAGGCCGGGCTGCGGGCGAAGTTCGGCGCGATGGTGGAGATCCCGTCGGCGGCGCTGCGGGCGCGCTCGGTGCTCCAGGAGGTCGAGTTCCTGTCGCTGGGGACGAACGACCTCGCGCAGTACACCTTCGCCGCCGACCGCCAGGTCGGTGCGGTGTCCCGGCTGCAGGACCCGTGGCAGCCGGCGCTGCTCGACCTGGTCGCGCTGTCCGCCGAGGCGGCGAAGGCCGAGGGCAAGAGCTGCGGTGTCTGCGGTGAGGCCGCCTCGGATCCGCTGCTGGCGTGTGTGCTGACCGGTCTGGGTGTCACCTCCCTCTCCATGGGTGCGGCGTCGCTGCCGTACGTCCGGGCGACCCTGGCCAAGTTCACGCTGGCCCAGTGCGAGCGTGCGGCGGCGGCCGCCCGTGCCGCGGAGAGCGCCGAGGAGGCGCGGAACGCCGCACAGGCGGTGCTGTCCGGCGAGTAGGTGCCGGGTGCTGCTGTCGCCGTGATGGCTGTGGTGCGGGGCGTTCCACCCTTCGGGTGGGGCGCCCCGCTCTCGTTCAGTGGTGGTGTCCCGGTGGCAGGTGGTCCTCTCCGAGGTCGGGCGGCGCGCAGTAGTCCACGTTGGATTCCGGGGAGATGAGGTCGCCCGACTCGACGTCGGTGCAGTAGGCGTCGAAGACCTCACCGGCTGTGAGGGGTTCGAGGCCGTATCCCCGAAGGCGCCAGCCGTGGATGCGCTCCGGGCCGCTCGGGGGGCTGATGCGCATGACGAGGCCGCCGGGGCTGTGGGTGGCCAGGCCGAGGGCGAGGACGCTGGTGAATTCCCGTACCTCGGTCTCGTCGATGTGGGGCGTGCCGTCGGTCTCCTCGTCGGCGAGGAGGACGGAGACGAGGGTTTCCGCCGGGTGCCCCGAGACGCTGCAGACCAGGTGTCGGTTGCCGGGCGGCGCTGTTTCGAGGACGCGGTGCAGAAGGCGGGAGGCTCGGGCGAAGGCCGCCCGGCCGAGATCCTCCCCGCAGGTGGCGCAGCTGCCGAGACGGGCGAGCAGGCCGGCCGTGTACTCCCAGGTGGCCTGGCGGACGGCTTCGTCGACGAGGGCGGGGAGCAGGTCGGCGAGGGACTGGCCCTCGTAGCGCACGGTGGGGCCGTGGGCGGCGAGTTCGGCGGTGTACCGGGAGCGGCTGGCGGGTGCGTCGGCGTCGAGGCCCGCCGCCGTGCAGTAGTCCGCGTACTCCTCCGGGTCGAAGAGCGCGATCGTGGTGTGGGTGCCCTGTGCCGCCCGTGCCCTGAGCAGGGCTTCCACCTGGCGGAGGTAGGCGGCGTGGTCGTGGAAGGTGAAACTGCGGTAGCGCCGCATGGCGCGGAAGTCGTGTTCGTCGGTGAGCAGGCCGATGGTGCCCGCGATTTCGCGGCGCAGGACGCGTCGCATGGTGTGTTCGCTCTGGTCGGTGTGCGCCATGTTTCCCCCTGTGCACGGTCGATCAATGCTCACTCACAGTAATCGGGAGCACTGACAACGGCGTCGGGCGGGCGCGGCCGGCCGGTCGTCGCTGGGGCGGCCGGCCGGTTGGTGTGCTGGTCAGGGGCGCTTGCGGGCGAGGTTCTCGTAGAAGTGGAGCAGGTCGAGGTTGTCGATGGAGCCGGCGTTGACGGCCTTGTCCAGGGGGGTGCCCTGGAGGAGCCGCTTGACCGGGACCTCGATGCGTTTGCCGGTCAGGGTGTGTGGGATGCCGGGCACGTCGATGACCTCGTCGGGCACGTGGCGCGGGGAGAGCTGGGTGCGGATGGTCTGTTTGACGCGGTCCAGGAGGGCCTCGTCGAGGGTGGCTCCGGGTGCCAGGTGGACGAACAGGGGCATCCAGTAGCCGCCGTCGGGCTGTTCGATGCCGATGACGAGGGATTCCTTGATCTCGGGGAGTCGCTCGACGGCTTCGTAGATGTCGGCGGAGCCCATGCGGACGCCCTGCCGGTTGAGGGTGGAGTCGGAGCGGCCGTGGATGACGACGGAGCCGCGCGAGGTGAGGGTGATCCAGTCGCCGTGCCGCCAGACGCCGGGGTAGGTGTCGAAGTAGCTGTCGTGGTAGCGGCTGCCGTCGGGGTCGTTCCAGAAGCGGATCGGCATCGAGGGCATGGGGTTGGTGACGACCAGCTCGCCGACCTCGTCGGTGAGGGGGTCGCCGTTCGGGTCCCATGCCTGGAGGTCGGTGCCGAGGCCGGGGGCCTGGAGTTCGCCGATGTGGACCGGGAGGGTGGGGACGGCGCCGGCGAAGCAGGAGCACACGTCGGTGCCGCCGCTGACGGAGGCGATCCACAGGTCCGCCCCGCTGTCGGCGAACTCGTCGTGCAGCCAGCGGAAGCCGTCGGGCGGGAGGGGGGAGCCGGTGGTGGCGACGCACTGGATCGCGGAGAGGTCCAGCTCGCGGGCCGGGTGGACGTCGGCCTTGCGGCAGGCCATGACGTAGGCGGCGGAGGTGCCGAAGAGGGTGGCGCCGGTGCGTTCGGCGATGCGCCACTGGGCGTCCGTGGCGGGGAAGCCGGGGCTGCCGTCGTAGAGGACGATCGTGGTGCCGGTGAGCAGGCCGGAGACGAGGAAGTTCCACATCATCCAGCCGGTCGAGGTGTACCAGAAGAAGCGGTCCTCGGGGCCGAGGTCGCAGTGCAGGCCGAGCTGTTTGAGGTGCTCGACGAGGATGCCGCCCTGGGACTGGACGATGGCCTTGGGCAGTCCGGTGGTGCCGGAGGAGTAGAGCACCCACAGGGGGTGGTCGAAGGGCACCTGCTCGAACACGGGTTCCGTGTCGGCGGCCGTCAGGGTTCCCCATTCCAGGGCGCCTTCCGGGGCGGCGGTGCCGAGGAGCGGGATGTGGATCACCGCGCGGAGGGTGGGCAGTTCCCGGCGCAGTTCGGCGACGGTGTCGCGGCGGTCGTGTTCCTTTCCGCCGTAGCGGTAGCCGTCGACGGTGAAGAGGACGACGGGTTCGACCTGCTGGAAGCGGTCCAGGACGCTGCGGGCGCCGAAGTCGGGCGCGCAGGAGGTCCAGACGCCGCCCACGGCGGCGGTGGCGAGGAGGGCGACCACGGCCTGGGGGATGTTGGGGAGGTAGCCGCTGACGCGGTCGCCGGGGCGTACGCCGAGGGCACGCAGTTCGGCGGCGAGGGAGCCGACCTGGCGACGCAGCTCGGCCCAGGTGACGGGGGCCGGGTCGTGGGTCTCGTCGACGTACAGGAGGGCGGGTTCGTCCGGGCGGGTGCCGGCCGCGCGCAGGGCGTGTTCGGCGTAGTTCAGCGTGGCGCCGGGGAACCACTGGGCGCCGGGCATGGTCCGGTCGCCGAGCACGCGCGCGTAGGGGGTCGAGAACCGGACGTCGAACCACTCCGTGACGGCTTTCCAGAAGGTGTCCAGTTCGTCGACGGACCACTGGTGCAGCGCGGGGTACCCGCCTTCGGCGGGGGCTCCGTGGTGCTCGGCCGCCCAGGTCTGGAACCTGGTGATCCGCGCCCTCGCGATGCGCTGCGGTTCTGGCTGCCAGAGCGGCTGGGGGTTCACGGTCGACATGGGGCGGCTCCCGGACTGTGCGCTTCGTGTGCGTCCTGCGCGCACGGGCTGGGGTGTGCGCGTGACGCGGCTGACAGGGACGATGCCATGTGATCGACTTCCGCACCAGGGCGCTCCCCACATAGTCGCTGACATGAAGATGTGGTCCGGTCACGGGTGAACGGCAGTTGAACGACGCCCCTGCGCGCGGTGGTCGATGGCAGGGTGAGCGGCATGGACGGTCGTGACCTGGTGCGTTTGATGAGAACGGTCGGTTCCGCGGGGGTGGCCCAGGGGATGCGTACCGTACGGGCGGCGTGGCGCGGGCGGCGTGCCGATGCCGCCGGGCTGCGGCCGCGGGGCGCGGAGCGGGCGCGGGTGCCGGGTCAGGTGCGCGAGGCGCGGCCCGGGCCCGGGGGCGGTGTCGTCCGCTTCTCTCGCTCGGAGTTGCGTGTGCTCGTCGCGATGAACGGAGCCGTGTTCTGGGGCTGGGACGGGGCCGGGCCGCAGCCGTCGTACGCGTTGGCGGACCGGTGTCCGGAGCCGGATCCGCGGGCTGTACTGGAGCCGGACAAGGACGGCGGCTGGCGGGTGGTGGCGGAGCGGGCGACGGTGGCCGTGTCGCGGCACGGTGCGGTCGAGGTCCGGACGCCGGGAGGTGTGGTCCTGCGCCGCGAGCTGCCGCCCCGCTGGTGGGAGCCGGTCGACGGGGGTCCGGCGCGCTGGACGCTGCGGTCGGAGGTGGCGGCGGACGCCCGGTTCTTCGGGCTCGGCGGGCGGACGGCCGGCCCCCGGCTGCCGGACGGCACGTACCGGTTGTGGAACACCCTCCCGGGCCCGCGCTCCACGGGCGGTGCGGGCGCGTCGTCCGTCACGATGCCGGTGCAGATGGTGGTGGCGGACGCGGGGACGCACCTGGCCTTCCACGACAACGCGTGGGACGGCACGGTGGCCCTGCGGGAGGGCGAGGAGGGGGCGGGGTCGGGGCACGACCGGCCGGGGCGGAGTGTGCTGCGGATGGAGGGCGGGCCGTTGCGGTGCTGGGTGCTGGTGGGCACGCCCGCGCGCGTGCTGCTGACCTGGGCGTCGCTGACGGGGCCGCCCGCGCTGCCGCCGGCGTGGGCGCTCGGGCATCATCACGTGCGGTCGGGCTCCGGTGACGAGCAGGACATACGTCGGGTCGTCACCGGCCACCAGGAGCGTGATCTGCCGCTCGACGCGGTGCACCTCGGGGTCGGCCATGCCGACGCCCGGCGGGTCTTCACCGTCGACGAGGAGCGGTTCCCCAAGTTGCCCGTGCTCGCCGACGAGCTGCGCAGGGAAGGCGTCCGGCTGGTGTCGGTCGTCGAGCCGGCGGTTCAGGCCGAGCCCGGCGGCACCGTGTACGACGGCGGGACGCGTGAGGACGTGTTCGTGCGGGGCGCCGACGGGGCGGTGGTCCGAGGTGTGGGGCGGCCCGGCGACGCGGTCTTTCCGGACTTCACGCACGCGCGGGCGCGCGCTTGGTGGGGCGGGCACTACGAGGAGCGGCTCGGGCGGGGCTTCGCCGGGTTCTGGCACGACCTCGACGGGCCCGTGTCGTTCGCCGCGTTCGGCGAGTCGACGCTGCCCCGGTCGGCCCGGCACTCCCTGGAGGGTGGGGGCGGCGATCACAGGCAGGCGCACAACGTCTACGCGTTGTGCATGGCGCGGGCCGGGTACGAGGGGCTGCGGACGCTGGCACCCGACGAGCGGCCGTTCGTCCTCTCACGGTGCGGGTGGGCCGGCACGCAGCGCTACGGCGGCACGTGGTCCGGCGATGTGGCGGCGGGCTGGCCGGGGCTGCGGGAGTCGCTGGCGCTGGTGATGGGGCTCGGGCTGTGCGGGGTGCCGCACTCGGGGCCCGATGTGGCCGGGTACGAGGGGCGTCCTTCGCCGGAGCTGTATCTGCGGTGGTTGCAGCTGGCCGCCTACCTGCCGCTGCTGCGCACCCACGCGGGGCCGGGGGCAGGGGGTCGGGAGCCGTGGGGGTTCGGCACCGAAGTGCTGGGGCACGCGCGCGTGGCGCTTGTCGAACGGCGGCGGTTGCTGCCGTACTTCGTGACGCTGTCGCATCTGGCTCGGCGTACGGGGGCGCCGTACGTGCGCCCGCTGTGGTGGTCGGCGCCGGAGGACCGGGCGCTGCGGGAGTGCGAGGACGCATTTCTGCTGGGCGACTGCCTGCTGGTGGCCCCGGTGTTCCGGCCCGGGGTGGGCCGGCGTGCGGTGCGGTTGCCGCGGGGACGCTGGTACGACGTGGCGACGGAGCGGGCGTACGAGGGGCCCGCGCGGGTTGTCGTCGACACTCCTTTGGCGCGGATCGCGGTTTTCGCGCGCGCGGGAGCGGTGATTCCGGTGCGCGGGGTGGACGGCACGGCGGAACTCGAGGTGTGGGCGCCCGCGCGGGGACGGACCGGCGGTGGGCTGGTCGTGCCGGACGCGGGCGACGGTTGGGTGGATCCGGAGATCGAACGGTACGTGTCCCGCTGGGAGGATCGGCGGGTGGTCGTGGAGCGGGTGGGCGAGGGCGGGCCGGGCGAGCCGTCCCGCCCGGTCCGCGTCCGTGGGTTCGTGGAGCGCCCGGCTCAGATGTAGCGGCCCTCGAAGAAGGCGCGTACGGCCCGGGTGTGCAGGGCGAAGGCGAGCTCCTCCGATCCGCGCAGCAGGTGCCATCCCTCGGTCTCGTCCGTCGCGGCGGACGGCGGGAGTCCCTCGGCCGGCCGCTCGGGCAGCAGCCCGAAGAGCAGCAGGTGACCGTCGGCCGAGCTCATGGCGTCGGCCAGCCGTACGTCGCGGCTCGCCGCGTCGATGCCCGTCTCCTCCCCGAGTTCGCGGACGACGGCCTGCCGCCAGTCCTCCCGGTCGTCGACGTAGCCGCCGGGCAGGGCGACTCCCCCGCGCGCGGGGGCCACGGTACGGGTGACGACGACCAGGGCGGTGCCCTGCGTGTCGTACACGGGCTGGAGGGCCACCGCGACCGGCAGGGGGTTGCGGTAGGCCGCGGTGCCGCACGCGGGGCAGGTGCGGGGCCAGCCGGAGACGCCCTCTCCGTAGGGCGATCCGCAGCTCGAACAGTGGGATCCCGGCGCGGAGTTGGGAAGGGAGGTTTCGGTTTCGGACACGCGGCGGACTGTATCCGATCATGGAGGGGGCGGCTCCGGCAGGCCGGTCAGCGGCGTCCTGCGAGCGACTTGGCGGAGACCGGGAAGTCGAAGTAGGTGTCCGGGTAGGGCTCGGGCTTGTACGTGAAGTGCCACCACTCCTCGGGGAGGTTCACCAGGCCGACGGCCTCCAGGGTGTTCTTCAGCAGCATCCGGTTGGCATGCCGAGCGCCCTGGATGCGGGGGTCGAGGGTGTGTGAGCGGGTGTCGAAGCAGTCGTAGCCGGTCCCCATGTCGACGGAGTTGTCGGGGAAGCGCTCGTCCTGCGGCGCGAAGCAGGACTTCAGGGGCTGTCCGGGGTGGTACGGACGGGTGGGCTTCGCCGGGAGCCTCACGATGGTCAGGTCCATGGTCGAACCGCGGCTGTGGCCGGACTTCTCCGCGATGTAGCCGTCGGCGAACAGCCGGGTCTTGTCCACGTCCGGATAGAACTCGGCCTTCATGGCCTGGTCGTCGAGGTCCTCGGCCCAGCGGACGAAGTGGTCGACGGCGCGCTGGGGCCGGTAGCAGTCGTACACCTTGAGGGAGTAGCCCTCGCGCAGCAGCCGGGTCTGGGCGAGGTGCAGGGCTTCGGCGGCGGGCCGGGTGAGGATGCACAGGGGCTGCCGGTAGCCGTCGACGCGTTCGCCGACGAAGTTGTGGGCCGTGGCGTAGCGCATCTCCTCGATGATCGTCGGGTCGACGCTTCTCAGGGCCACGAAGTCCTGCGGTGCCCTCGGTTCGGGCCGTGCCTGGGCGGTGGCCGGGACGGCCGTGACGGCGAGTACGGCGGCGAAGGCGGTGACCAGACCGCGGAGGCTGGTGGAGATTGGTGTCATGTCCCCTGCATCTATCAGGGTTCGGTTCGGCGGGGGAAGGGGCCGGGCGTGTTCAGGTCGTGACGGGCCGGCGGCGGTCCGCCGCCTGGGCCATCGCGTGCTGGACGACACCGATGAGGACCTCCTTGACGGACTCCCGGTCCCGGGCGTCGCACATCACCAGGGGGACGCCGGCATCGAGATCGAGGGCCTGGCGGACGGTCTCGGCCGGGTAGCGGGCCGATCCCTCGAAGCGGTTGACGCCCACCACGAACGGGATGGAGCGCCGCTCGAAGTAGTCGACGGCGGCGAAGCAGTCCTCGAGGCGCCGCGTGTCGGCGAGCACGACGGCACCCAGCGCGCCCTCGGACAGTTCGTCCCACATGAACCAGAACCGTTCCTGGCCGGGCGTACCGAAGAGGTACAGCACGAGATCCTCGCGCAGCGTGATCCGTCCGAAGTCCATGGCCACCGTGGTGGTGTGCTTGCCCTCGACGCCGCTGACGTCGTCGACGGGCCGCCCGGCCTCGGTGAGCAGTTCCTCGGTGCGCAGCGGCCTGATCTCGCTGACCGCGCCGACGAGGGTGGTCTTGCCCACCCCGAAGCCGCCGGCCACCAGGATCTTCAGTGTGACGGGCTCGACCGGCGGCTTGCCGCGCTGAGAACGCCCGAAGATCATCGATCTCTTCTCCTTAACGTGCCGCCCGACGCGGCCGGGGGCCGGTTCACAGTGCCCTCAGTCCGTTGATCACGTCGCGCAGGATGTTCTCGTCCGGCAGTTCGGCCGGGGGTACGGGCCGGTTGACGTGGACGAGTTCGATGTCCACGAGGTCGCCGACCAGGACGCGCACGACCCCGACGGGGAGGTCCAGTTCGGCGGCGAGTTCGGCGACGGACTGCGGGGTGTCCCGGCACAGGCCGACGATGTCGACGTGCTCCGGGGAGAGGGTGACGTCCGCCTCCGGGTCGTCCGCGTGGGGCTCCGTGACGACCACCGCGATCAGATCGAGGCGGTGCTGGGCCGCGCTGGTGGTGCGGCCGCGTGTCATGGCGTACGGACGGACGACGGGGCCGGCCTCGTCGTCGAACCAGTGGTTTCTTCCCTGACCGTCTGCGCTCATGTCATCCCACTTACCCGCCCGAGGGCAGATCGGTGCGCGGAGCGGTGCCCAGGTGCACGCCGACCCGCTTCACGAGGAGGGTCATCTCGTACGCGACCTGCCCGACGTCCGAGTCGGCGTCCGACAGGACGGCCAGGCAGCTGCCGTCGCCGGCGGCGGTGACGAAGAGGAAGGCGTCGTCGAGTTCGACGACCGTCTGCCGGACGCTGCCCGCCTCGAAGTGCCGGCCCACGCCCTTGGCGAGGCTGTGGAATCCGGACGCCACGGCGGCCAGGTGTTCACTGTCCTCCCTGGTCAGGTCCTTGGACGCGCCCGTCGCCAGGCCGTCGCCGGACAGGACGACGGCCTTGTGGATGCTCGCGACACGGTCCACCAGGTCGTCGAGGAGCCAGTTCAGCTCCCCGGACTTGGTCGCGCTGTGGCCGGTCGTCTTCGGTGCGGTCATCGACCGTCCCCCTTGTTCGTTCCTCGTGGTGCTGATGGTGCTGATGGTGCTGTGCCGTCGGGGTCGTCGTCGCTCACGGCGTTCTCCTCGCGGCCGCGCTGCCAGCCGCGCTGGAGCGACGCCATGCGGCTGCGCACTTCCTCGGCGTCGCGGTCGGCGGGGTCGGAGCGGTCCTCGGTGGCGGGGTCGGGGCTCTGCCTGAGCTGAGGGGCGAGGCTGGCCTGGCGTACGCGCCGGGGCAGCGCGCCGGCCTCGGCGTTCGCGGACGCGGCGTCCTCGCGCGCGGGGGACGCGTCCCGGCGCCGGGCGGGGAGGGACGGCAGGGCGTCGGGCTCCGTACGGTCGGCACCGCGCGTGTCGGCGTCGCGGGCTCTGTCGCCACCGCCACCGCCGCCTCCACCATCGCCATCGCCACCATCGCGGCTTTCGGCGGGAGCGTCGCCGGTGCGGGGCTCGCGGCGTCGGGCGGGCAGGGCAGGCAACTCGTCGGCACTGTCCCGGGCGGCCCGTTCGGGGACGGGGCGGCCGTGCGAGCTGACCAGCTTGGGCGTCCGGCGGCGGGGCAGCGCGACCGGTGCGTCCGCCCCGTTGCCGTCCTCGGTCGGCTCGTCGTCGCGACGGGGCGCCGGGCTTCGCCGGTCGGTGCGGCGGGCCGCCCGGTCGTCGTCGGCCGCGGCCAGTGAGCGGCGCGGCCGGAACAGGCCGCCGCGTTCGCTGTCCTGGTCGCCGAGCGAACCCGGCAGGCCGTCGAGGGCGTCCAGGTCGACGGGCGGCTCCAGTTCGACCGGCCCGTCCAGCAGCGGCGTGGCCGCCCGGTCCGGGAGCCGTGCGGGCACGTGGGAGAGGGCGGAACGGCGGTTGTCCTGCCGCTCCCTCCCCTTGGCGGGCTGGGGGCGGTCGAGGCGGAAGCCGACGCCGTTGGTGTCGGGGGCGTCGTCGGTGAGCAGCGCGTCGGGGACGAAGACGATCGCGGTGGTACCGCCGTAGGGAGAGGGCTGGAGGGAAACCCGGACGTTCTGCCGCTGGGCGAGCCGGCTGACGACGAACAGGCCGAGCCGGTCGGTGTCGGACAGCTCGAACTCGGGTGTTTCGGCCAGCCGGAGGTTGGCGTCGAGGAGGGCGTCGGCGGCCATGCCGAGGCCGCGGTCGTGGATTTCGAGGGTGAAGCCGTTGGCGACGCGCTCGCCCAGGACCTGCACGGCGGTGTGCGGGGGTGAGAAGACCGTGGCGTTCTCCAGGAGTTCGGCCACGAGATGGGTGAGGTCGGCGACCGCCGGTCCGGTGACGGCGATGCGCGGCAGCCTGCGGACCTCGATGCGCTCGTAGTCCTCGACCTCGGCGACGGCGGCGCGTACGACGTCCATGAGCTGCACGGGTTTGCGCCACTGCCGGGACGGCGCGGCGCCGGAGAGGATGACGAGGCCCTCCGCGTGCCGGCGCATGCGCGTGGTCAGGTGGTCCAGGCGGAACAGGTCGGCGAGTTCCTCGGTGTCCTCCGTCCTGCGCTCCATCGTGTCGAGCAGGGTGAGCTGCTTGTGCAGGAGTACCTGGCTGCGGCGCGCGAGGTTGACGAAGACCTCGGAGACACCGGCGCGCAGTTCGGCCTGTTTGACGGCGGCCTCCACGGCGGCCCGCTGGAGGGTGTTGAGTGCCTGGCCGACCTCGCCCATCTCGTTCTTGTCGTACTCCAGGCGCGGGACCTCGGTCTCCACGTCGACCTCTTCGCCCGCCGAAAGGCGGCGCATCACGCTGGGCAGGCGGACGCCGGACGCCTCGTGGGCCTCCAGGCGCAGTTGCTTGAGGTCGCGGATGAGGGAGCGGCCGACGCGCACGGACAGGAAGACGGAGTAGAGCAGGGCGATCAGACCCAGCGCTCCGGCGACGACCACCTTGGCGATGACGTTCGTGGCGACCGGGTCGACCCGGTCCTGGTAGCGGTCGGCAGCCTGGTCGTCGAGGTCGCCGAGTTCCTCCAGGGCACTGCCGGCGGCGGTGTCCCAGCTCTTGGCGGTGACGCCGTGCGGCGGGCCGGGCTCGGCGGAGACGGCGGCCTGTTCCGCGGATCGCAGCGGAGCGGAGGAGGCGTTCTTCCAGAAGCGCTGGTAGCGGCCGCGTTCGGCGGAGGGCAGCAACGGCAGGTTGATGTCGTACATCATGGTGCGCTGCGCCACGAGGTCGGAGACGTCGCGTATCTCGGTCCGGGTCAGCCGGCCGGTGACCAGGGCGGAGCCCAGGAGGGCGTCCTCGCGGGAGAGCAGTTCGCGGGCGCGGGAGACGTTGACGAGCGCGCGGTACTGCTTGTCCAGGCCCACGTTGTCGACGACCTCGAGGTTGGCGAGCAGTTCGTGGCAGGGGTCGACCAGGCGGTTGTAGAGGACGAGGGCCTGCGCGCGGTCCACGGTGCCGTCCCCGACGCTGCGGCGCAGGGAGCCGATGCCGTCGAGGGCGTCCAGGACGGCGGTGAGCCGTTCGTCCCCGGCCCGGCCGAGGTCGTCCCGCACGTCGGCGTCGGCGGCGTTGCGGCGGACCTCGGCGACCGCCTCGTCGGTGGCGGTGCGGCTGCGCTGCAGGGCGGCGAGTCCGTCCGAGGCGCGCGGGTCGGCGAGGTGGACGAGGGTCTGGCGGCGTTCCTGCTGGAGGACGCGGACGGTGTCCTCGACCGGGTAGCCGACCTTCTCGACCACGGTCGAGACGCTGAACAGCCGTCCCGCCTCACGCCCCGTCAGTACCGTGGCGAACGCCCAGATCGCGGTCAGGGACACCAGCGGCACGAGAAGCAGCGCCACGATCTTCCGGCGGATCGACTTCCCGCGAAAGCGCATGGCCTCCCCCAGCTCGACCCCCACCGGCGGGGGTACACATGTGCGTCAACAAACGGCGCGAGCCTACTACTGACGCACAGGTAACTCGAAGACCCGCCCGGAGGCCGAACCTCCGCCACGTGGGTGCGCGATGGTCAGTTGTCCCGTCATTACGGGAGATTGCCTCCCGGGATCCGTGGGGGGACGGGAGGGAGCCCGCCGGTCGTGACGGGCGGATTGGCCGAAATTCTTCGACTGCGCGGGATTTTCGGGAATCTTGGGGCCTGGTCGTTCGTCCTTCACTACGGGAAACGGAGGCGGAATCGGCCACAGGAGCCGCATCCCGCCCCCGGGCGGCGTAAAGCAGCGCAAGCCGGGCAGCCAGAGGGGAGCCGTGTCGTGGGACACGGACGAGTGTCTGCCGGCGGTGGGGAGTGACATGGTGATGGGCACGGCGGAGCGGCGCAGGGCGCCCGAGGAGGACCCCGCGGACGGGGCGACGGTCCGATCGGCCTCCGGAGCACGTGGTCGCGGCGTTCCCGCGGCCGGGCAGGACACGCCGGCACGTGAACACGCGGCGGACGAGGGGCGGGAGAGGCCGCACGCCCCGGCGGCGCGTGAGCGGCCGCCCGGCTACCGGCCGCTGTGGACGGAGGAGCCCGCGCGGCGCCGTCGGCTGCCGGACCCGGTGCGTACGGCCGCGGTGCGGGCGATACTCGTCGTCGCCGTGACGTTGATCATGGCGATGGTCGCCTTCCTGAGCACGCTGGCCGAGTCGTGGCTGGCGTTCCCGATGGTGGTCGGCAGTGTGGCGGGCACGGTGGTGGCCACCTGGGGCGTGCTGGACGTCTGGGTGACGCGCCAGGTGTGGAACCAGCGGCACGGTGTGGTCTCTGCGCCGAGCAGCACGGCGCGGGCCATGCGGCGCGAGCGTCGCCGGGCCAGGCGGCAGGCGCGGTCCGCGGAGCGCGGCCAGGAGCGGATACGCAGGCAGGGCGGCGCGGGCCGGCTGTCGCACTCCTGAGCGGACTCCGGCCGCCGCTCGGCGGCCCGGCGCTCAATCGCGGCGAGGCGGGGCACCCGCTCGGGCCCCGCCGCCGCCCGGCTCCTCTGACCAAGCCCGGCTTTCCACCGGGCTTCCCTCCCGGCGTCGGTCAGGCGGGCGTCTGGGCGGGCCGCTTGTACATACGGGTCGCTGTGATCTCGCTGTGCACCGCGTCGCCCTCCCCCTCGGCGCCCGGCGTCGGCTGGGGCAGTCCCGGCCTCAGGTGCTCCTCCACGCTGATGTACTTCAGTCCGGCCCTGAGGTCGGCGTCGTTGCGCAGCCGGATGACCAGCGGGAACTCGGCCAGGGCGGTCGTGTCGAACAGGCCCGTGGTGTACAGGAGCTGGACCCCGAGCGCGTCCGAGACGGCTCGCTGCAGCTCCAGCAGGTAGGTGGCGTTGGCACGGCCGATGGGGTTGTCGAGGAACAGCGTGCCGGCGTGGCGGTGCCGGTCACGGCCCCGGTCGTTGCTGCGCAGCGCCGCCATCGTGCAGTACAGGGCGATGGCGGCGGTGAGCAGCTGGCCGCCGGAGAAGACGTCGCCCATCTGTCCGACGGGGACGCGTTCGGCGCGCAGTACGGCGTCGGGCTTGAGGATCTCGACGGCGACGCCCTTGGGCTGCAGGGCGGCGGCCACACCCCGCAGCAGGAGGGACATGCCGTCGCGGCGCAGGTCGGAGTTCTTCTTCACGGCCGCGCGGGTGGCCTCGTCGACGACCTCGCCGAGCCGCTCGGTGAGGGTGGCCTGGTCGGGCTCCTCGAAGCGGATCCGCAGGAACTCCTGACCGGACCACTCGCCGAGCCCTTCCGGCAGCCGGGAGAGCCGCTGGGCGGAGCGGAGCGTGGCCAGGGCGGACTCGACCAGGCCACGCAGCCGGTCCACGATCGAGTCGCGGTTGCGCTCCAGCTGGGCCAGCTCGTCGGTGAGGACGCGCAGCCGTGGGGCGAAGGCGTCCGCCCACTTGGCGGCGTGGTCGGGCAGCGCGGCGGCGGGAAGCTCGCGGATCTGCTGGCGGGCGGGGGTGCGGACCTGCTCGTAGCGGGTGGAGTTGGCGTGCCGGACGAGTACGTCGCTCGCCTCGCGTACGGCGGCCTCGGCGGCGGACAGGTCGGCGGCGCAGCCGCGCAGCGAACGGCGGGCCTCGGCGGCGGCCCGGCGGGCCTCCTCCAGGTCCCCGGCGTACGGCTCGGACTCCTCCGGCTCCTCCTCCGGAGCGGGTTCGCGCAGCAGGTCGCGGAGCATGGCGGCGATCTCGTCGAAGCCGCCGGCCGCGTCCTCGGCGGCGCGGTGCGCGTCGAGCAGTTCGGCATGGGCCTCACGGGCCCCGGTGAGCGCATCGGTGCGGGAGGCGAGTTCGGCGGTCGCCGTGCGCAGCAGCGTCTGGGCGTGCTCGGCGTCGCGCGGAACGAGTTCGCCGGGGAGGTCGGTGTGGGTGTCGCCGTCCTCGGGCGCGTGCCGTTCGGCCTCGCCGCGCAGTCGGCCGAGCTGTTCGCTCGCGGTCGACATGCGGGTCTCCAGGAGCTGCACCAGCTCCTCGGCGCGGGCGGCGGCGGCCTGCCGGGAGGGCCCGTCGGAACCGTCGGGCGACTCCAGGAGCTGCCCGGCCCGGGTGCGGACCTTGTTGCTGAGCCGGTCCAGCTCCGCGCGGGCGGCGCTCTCGTCGCTCTCCGCACGGGCCTGTTCGGCGCGCAGGTCGGCGCCGACGCCGACCTTCTCGTACAGCTGGGAGGCGGCGCGGTAGGCCTCGCGGAGGTCGGGCAGGGACACCCTGACGGTTCCCTTGCCGCTGCGGGGGGTGTCCCCGGTTCCGTCTCCGGTTCCGGCTTCTGTTCCGTCTCCGGTCTCGTCCTCGGGTACGTCGTCGGGGGCGCCGGCGATCTCGGAGCGTTCGGCTCGCAGTGCGCGGGCGGTGCGGCGGGCGTCGTCGGCGGCGCGCTGGGCGGCACGCCGGTCCTCGTCGGCGGCGCGGGCCCGCTCCAGACAGGCCTGGGCGCGGGCCTCGGCCTCGGCGCCCTCGTCCGCGAGTTCACGGACCCTGACCTGCCAGCCGGCGCGTTCGCGCAGCCGGAAGGCGAGTCCGGCGAGGGCGTCGGCGGCGCGGCGGGCCTTCTGCGCGGCCTCCTGCCGCTCGTCCCGCAGGTGAACGGTCTCGGCGGCGCTCTCGTCGGCATCGGCCCGTGCGGTGCGCGCCTCGGTCAGCTCGGCCTCGGCCTCCTCGGCGAAGGCGCGGGCCTCCTCGGCGGTCCGGGCCAACTCCGCCAGGCGCCCGGCGGGGCAGCCGGTGCGCCAGGAGGCAAGCCTCGCCGCCAGCTCCCGGTCCTTGCCGAGCCGGGCGGCGAGGGTGCGGATCTCCTCGTCCCGTTCTCCCGCCCGTGCGCGCAGCGCGTGCCGCTCCTCGTCGGCGGCGTGCTCGTCGTGCATCGCCGGGTTCGGCGGTACGAGGAAGACGTCGCCGGTGTCGGCCGACTCGGCGGCCGGGGTCGGTGCGAGGAGAGCGGCGGCCGTGCCGACGGCGACGGCGGAGCGCGGCAGCAGGGCGGCGTCGCCGAGGACCTCGCGGGCGCGGATGTGGGAGTCCGGGTCGGTGATGATGACGCCGTCGACCAGCTCGGGGCGGGCGGACAGCACGCGCGCGTGGTCGGCGGGGTCGACGGCCTGGGCCAGGTATCGCCAGCCGGGCAGGGCCGGGATGCCGTGTTCGCCGAGGAACTCGACCGTGGCCAGCACGTCCGGTCCCGGGGGCAGCAGTCCGCCGTCGCCGAGCGCGCCGAGGATGCGGGAGTCGTCGGCCGCGGCGGTGCGCAGTTCGAACAGTTGGCGTTCTGCGGCGGAGACGGTGTCTTCGAGCAGTTCGCGCAGTTCGTCGGCGAAGCGGTCGAGTTCTTCGGGGGTCAGCGCGCCGTCCGGGGTCCTGGGGGCGGCGGTCCGGTCGTCCCGGTCCGTGTCCCGGCGGGGCTGGGGGATGCCGGGGCGGGTCTCGGCGGCCAGGCCGAGCAGGTCGGCGAGCCGTTCCTCCGCGGCCAGTGCCTCGGCGGTGCGCCGCTCGCCCTCGTGGGCGCGCTCGGCAGCGGTCGCCGCGTCCGCCGCGCGGGCGGCGGTCAGTTCGGCGCGGCTCTCGGCGGCGGCGGCCTCACGGGCGTGTTCGGTGGCCCGGCGGGCGGCCTCACGAGCGGTGTCCCAGGCGGCGACGGTCGTCTTCTCGGCGTCGCTGGCCGCGAGGGCGGCGCGGGCCGGGTCGGCGTCGGGCGCGCTGTCGTCCAGCCAGCCCACGCGGACGGCCTCGGCGGTCTCCTGCTCGACCTCGGTGAGGCGCTGGCGCAGGTGACCGGCCTCGCTGCGGGCCCGCTGCGCCTCGGTGGCGGCGCCGGTGGAGTCCCGGTGGGCGGCCTCGCTGACCTCCTGGAGGGCGGCGGACCTCTCCTCCTCCTCGTTGGCGTGGTGCTCGGCCTTCCCGGCGGCCGCGTGCAGAGCACGGACGAGGGCGACGGCGGCCTTGGCGCGGGCGGCGAGCGCGGGGGCCGCGTCCCGTTCGGCCTCCTGGATGGCGGCGGACACGCGGGTGACGCGGTCGGACGCGGCGCGGTGGCGCAGGACGGCCTCGGCGGCCTGCCAGGCGGCGTGCAGGGTGCGGGCGTCGGCCAGTTCGCGCTTCTGCGCGGCGGCCGACTTCTCGGCGCCGGTCAGGGCCAGCGAGGCGTGCCGGTAGGCGAGTTCGGCGGCGATGAGGCCGCTGCGGTCACGGGCGGACTCGGCGTGGGTGACGGCGTACGCGGCGGCCGTGACCCGCTGGGCGAGATCGCCCGCGCGGACCCGCTCCCGGGCACCGCGGGCGGAGAGCCGGCGGGCGAGGTTCCTGGTGCGGCGTTCGGCGGCGGTGTGGATGTCCCGCGCGCGGGTGCGCGCCTCGGCGGCCTCGACGATCTGGCCCAGGAGGTCCACGGACCCGGCGGTGAAGTCGCGTTCGGCGATCAGCTCGGCGCGGCGGCCCAGCTTGTTGCCGAAGCCGCCGACGAGGTCGGCGAGTCCGTCGGTGTCGCGGGTGTCGGTGACGGCCCGCAGCAGCAGGTCGGTGAAGTCGGAGTCCTTCTTGACCGCGAAGAGTCCGGCGGCCTCGCCCTCGTCGGCGTTCATCTCGCGCTGGTAGCGGAAGAGTTCCGGGTCGAGGCCGAGGTCGCCGAGGTGCTCGATCCAGCGGTCGTGGATCTCCTCCCAGTGCACCTCCAGATGCGGGTAGCCCTTGCCGGCCTCCGTCAGCGCGTCCCGGAATCCCTTCATGGTGCGCCGCCTGCCCTGTGCGCCGGAGGCGCCCTCGACGGGCGGGCGTACGGCGGTGGCCTCGGCGACCGGCAGGTTGTCCAGGGTCAGTCCGGGACCGGGTCGGAAGGAGTACCAGGCCTCGGCGAACTTGCGCGGGTCGCCGGAGACCTGCCGCCCGCGCCACTCGCTGACCTTGCCGACGACGACGCACTCGCCGGTCTGCACGTGCTGCCACTCCAGCGCCACGTGCCCGCAGTCGTCGGCGAGCAGGAACTTGCGCAGCACGCCGGAGCTGGCGCCGCCCAGGGTGTTGCGGTGGCCCGGCAGCATCACCGAGAAGATCAGCTTGAGCAGCACGGACTTGCCGCCGCCGTTCTCCAGGAACAGCACTCCGGCGGGTGCGGGCCGACGCGGTGGGCCGACCGGTTCCTCCTCGAAGAACTCCGCCTGCGTGGGCGCGGGGTCGGGCACGGGCTCGCCCACACCGCGCAGGTCAAGCACGGTGTCGGCGTAGCGTGCACCGGCGGGTCCGATGGAGTAGAGGCGGACCCGGGACAGCTCGTACATGGCGGACTCTCGTAAGTCTTCGGGAAGTCGGGGACGTTCGGGTTCGGGGTTCGGGGCGGGCGTCAGGAGGAGTGGAAGGGGAGGCCCGCGTCGGCGACCAGGTCCAGGTCGTCCGTCTCCTCGGCGGGCAGCAGGGTGGCGGTGCCGTCGGTGACCGGGACGACGCCCAGGTCGAGCAGCTCGGCCAGGGCGGCGCTGCCCGCCATGTCGCGCACCTGGAGCTGGTAGCGGGCCGTCGTGCGGTAGGTGCCGCCGTTGTCGTCGCCGGTGCGCTGGAGGAAGCCGGACTCGGTGAGGAACGCGGCGGCCTTGCCGACGATGCCGGTGGTGGAGCCGGGGAGTCTGCGCGCGTCCTTGGTGGCGCCGGTCGCGCTGCGCCGCACCCAGATCCGCCAGGCGGCCTCCAGGCCCGGTGCATCGGTGGCCGGGTCGGTGTTCTCGCCCTGCTGCTCGGCCCGTTCCTCCAGTCTCCGGCAGGCCTGGCGGACGAAGGCGTCCACGCCGTTGACCGTGACGCGGCCGATGTAGCCGTCGTCGGCGAGGTCCTCGGGGCGCGGGTAGGCCATGGCGGCCACGGCGAGGTGGGCGAGGCCGTGCAGGAAGCGGTCGCCGGAGTCGGTGGCGGCGCGACGCGCGTAGTCGCCCATGCGGACGGCGAACACCGAGTCCTCGGCGGCGGTCACGGCCATCCCCGCGCGCGGGGACACCTCCAGGACGATCAGCCCGAGGCCGGCTGCCACGGCGTCGGCGAGCCGTGCGAAGGGCGGGTCCTCCCGGTAGCGGCGGAGCAGGTCGGCGTACTCCTGGTCGCGGGCGGGCAGCAGCTTGGGCTGGAGGCCGAAGGCGACGAGCCGCGCCGCGTCGGCGGCGTCGGCGGGCGTGACGGCCGCGGTGGCCGGCGCGGCGCCCGCCCCGGGTTCGCTCCGGTCGACGTGGTCGGTCACGGTCGGTTCTCCTCGAGGTGCTGTGGCGCGAAGTCGTGCTGCGGCGCGAGGCCGGGGTGGCGGGTGAGGGGGCGCGGGCCGGTCATGCCGCCTCCGTCCGGTCGGCGGCCATCCCCGCCGCGTCCAGCAGTGCCGTGCCGACGATGAGGTCGGCGCCGCCGAACCCGGGGTCGTCCAGCTCGGTGCCGTCGTCCACGGCGAAGAGCAGCTTCGGCTCGCCCTGGCGGTAGGCGGTGCCGACCGGAGGGCTGGCCGCGTGGACGGCGAGCAGGGCGACGAGATAGGGCAGTTCGGCGTCACGGGCGCGGGCGTCGGCGAGCAGCCCCGACAGCCGGCGCGGGGCATCGTGCGGCAGGTCTAGCAGCTCCATGGCGGCGGCGAGCTGCTCCTCGCTGAAACGGCTGTCGTCCGGGGTGGCGATCAGGTCGGGCTCCGGCATCTCGGCGCCCAGGTGCTCCCGTTCGACCGGCGGGGTCAGGAGAATGTCGACGAGGTCGCCGACCCGGACGGAGACGGGGGTGCGCAGCCCGGTGCCGCGGGCGAAGAAGGCGTCGGTGACGCGGAGCGCCTGTTCCAGGGGCAGTGGGAGCACGGGGGCCACGAGGTGGCCGTACAGGTCGAGGCCGGAGGTCGTCAGGGGGGTGGCGAAGGCCTGCCGGTCCTGTTCGGCGCGGAAGAGCGGGCCGGCTTCCAGGAGGCGGGACTGGAGCTGGGTGTGGCGGCGGATGCAGTCCTTGACGATGTCGACCAGTTCGGCGGCGCGGCGCTTGTGCTCGGCGTCCTCGGTCTCGTCGCGGGCCTTGCGGATGTTGGTGAGGATCGCGTTCTCGTGCCGGTACCGGTCGGCGACGTGGTCCAGGGCTTCGGCGATCATGTCGGGGACGGCGCTGAGCCAGTCCACCGCGCGCACGTTGCGCCGGGTGGCGTCCAGGGCGCGGCGCAGGGTCTCGGAGTACTGCACGGTCCGGTACCGGGCCTGTTCGGCGGCGAGCTGGGCGTCGGCGAGGCGGCCGCGGTTGATCAGCACCTCGAGTTTGACCTCGGCGGCGATCTGGGCGCTGGTGACGTCGGTGTCCAGGGCGCCGACGAGGACGTTGACGGCCTCGTCGGTGGTGCGCAGGTAGACGGTGCCGCCGGGACCGGGCACCTCTTCGAGCAGCTTGAAGTCGTAGTCGCGGCGCACGTAGGTGCCGTCCGGTCCGAAGGTGCCGTACACCGCGCGGAAGCCGCGGTCGACGCTGCCGACGTTGATCAGGTTCTCCAGGACCCAGCGGGCCACCCGCTCGTGCTCGGCGGCGGGGCGGCGCGGGGCCTGGGCGGCGACGCGGGGGATCAGTCTGGCCACTATCTGGTCGTGGTCGGCGCCGGTGTCGAAGTCCATGTTCAGCGTGACGAGGTCGATGGCGGCGAGGGCGACTTCGGCCATGCCGTAGACCGAGTACTCACCCGCGAGGTTGGCCTTGCGGGCATCGAGGTCGTGCAGCGGCGCCGTGCAGGCGAGCGCGCGCAGCCGCCGCGCCAGTCCCTCGTCGGCGGCCGGGCCCGGGGCGGGGCGCGGCCCCGCGCTGAGCTGGGGCGGAACGCTGTCCGTCGATGCAGGCGAAGTCACGGTGCACAGACTAGGTCCTCGGTCTGACATCGGCCCAAACGACGCAGACGGGCCCCTCGGCGACACGGTGGCCGGCCGCCGTGCGGCCCTGGCCTACCCCTCGTCCCCGACCCGCCGCAGGTAGACCTCCACGACGCGTTCGAGCGAGTCGTCGAGGTAGACCGCGAGCAGTCGCGCCGCCGCTTCCCGCTCGCCGTTCTCCAGAGTCGCGAGGAGCTCCGCGTTCCGTGCGATGTAGGGCTCGTGCAGGCGCCGGGGATCGTCCACGACGTGGAAGGCGAGGCGCAGTTCGGCGAAGACGCTGCGCATCAGTTCGTCGGTGCGTTCACTGCCGGCCAGGGCGACCAGTTCCCGGTGGAAGTGGATGTTGGCCGTGCCCACGGTTTTCCAGTCACCTTCGCGAGCCGCCCGCCGCCCCTCGTCGACGGCCTCGGAGAGACCGTCCAGCGTGTACGGCGGGTCGCCGAGGCCCCGGACGACGGCGCACTCGACGAGAGAGCGGGTCCGGTAGATGTCCTCGACGTCCTCGACGGTGAGCACCCGCACGAAGACGCCGCGGTTCAGTTCGTGGACGAGCAGGCGTTCGTGCGTGAGCAGCCGGAACGACTCGCGCAGGGTGTTGCGGGAGACGCCGAGCGCGCCACCGATGCTGTCCTCCGACAAACGGGTCCCCGGTGGGAAGTAGCCCTCGGCGATCCGGCTCCTGAGGATGTCCGAGACGCGCTCCGCGGTACTGGTCCGCCCGAGGAGGGCGCGGTCGTCGGCCAGTCCCGTCAACTGCTCTGCCATGCCCGGAATTCAATCGCAGATATCAGAACGAAACAACAGGGGTATTGAGGGATCGTTCAACGATCCCCTACGGTGCCACCAAGCGCCACTCGCCGTACCGCTCGACGTACCGCTTGGCGTTCCGCTCGACCAGCACCCTCCGTCCTCCCACTGCGAGGTGCACCATGAGCACTCCCCCTCCCCCTCAGGCCCCGACCGCCGGTGCCCCTCCGTCGGGCGCGGGTGAACACCCCGCGAACGACGGTCCGTTCGGCTGGCTGCGGGCTCTCGGTCCGCGAGGCCGCCGCGCCTTCGGCGGCGCGTTCGGCGGTTACGCCCTCGACTCGTACGACTACTTCACCCTGCCGCTGACCATGGTCGCGCTGGCCGCCTACTTCGGTCTGGACAGCGGCCAGACCGGCTTGCTGACGACGGTGACCCTGGTCGTCTCGGCGATCGGCGGCGCCCTCGCGGGTGTCCTGGCGGACCGGATCGGCCGGGTCAAGGCACTGCTGCTCACCGTGATCACCTACGCCGTGTTCACCGTGGCCTGCGGCTTCGCGCCCAACTACGAGACGCTGCTCGTCTTCCGCGCCCTTCAGGGTCTCGGCTTCGGCGGCGAGTGGGCGGTCGGCGCCGTCCTGGTCGCCGAGTACGCGAGCGCCAGGCACCGGGGGCGCACGCTCGGCGCGGTCCAGAGCTCCTGGGCCGTGGGCTGGGCCCTCGCGGTGGTCGTGTACACGCTGGTGTTCTCACTGGTCGGCGACGATCTGGCCTGGCGTGTCATGTTCTGGACGGGCGCGCTCCCGGCGCTGCTCGTGGTGTGGGTGCGGCGCAGCGTGCACGACGCGCCCAGGGCCGCCGAGGCCCGTGAGAAGGGTGCGGGCAAGGGCTCGTTCGCCGCGATCTTCGAGCCGGGCACGGCGGACTCACCGGGCCTGTTGCGCGTCACGCTCTTCGCGAGCCTGCTCTCCACCGGGGTCCAGGGCGGCTACTACACCCTGGCCACCTGGGTGCCGACGTATCTCAAGGACGAGCGCGACCTGTCGGTCGTCGGCACCGGCGGTTACCTGACGTTCCTCATCTCGGGCGCGTTCCTCGGCTACCTCACCGGCGGTCATCTCACCGATCTGCTGGGCCGCAGGCGCAACATCTGGCTCTTCGCGCTGCTGTCGGCGGTCTGCATCCTGGCGTACGCGAACATCCCGAGCGGCGCCGACGCCCTGCTCCTGGTGCTCGGTTTCCCGCTCGGCTTCTGCATGTCGGCGATCTTCAGCGGATTCGGTTCGTATCTGAGCGAGCTGTACCCGACGGCGGTACGGGGCGCGGGCCAGGGGTTCACGTACAACACCGGACGCGCCGTGGGCGCCGTCTTCCCGACCACGGTCGGCTTCCTCGCCGACAGCTGGGGCGTGGGCGGCGCGCTGGTCTTCGGCGCCATCGGCTACGGCATCGCGGCGCTGGCTCTGCTGTGGCTGCCGGAGACGCGCGGAAGGGAACTGGCATGAACCACCTGAACCACCCGATGCACATGAATCCCCCGCGGCACTCGACCGGGGACCGGCCACTCGCCCTCGTCGACGAGCACGCGCACGCGTGGAGCCCGAAAGCGGCCCGTTCCCGATTCCGGGAGGGCCTGACCGGACCCACGGCAGGCGTCGCGGCCGACCACACCCAGGCCAACCTGATCTCGGTGCCCGCCGACTGGGCGTACGACATGCTGCTGTTCTGCACCCGCAACCCGCAGCCCTGCCCGGTGCTCGACGTCACGGACGCCGGGTCCTGGACCACGGTGCTCGCCGACGGCGCGGACCTGCGCACCGATCTGCCGCGCTACCGGGTGTGGCGGGACGGCGAGCTGGTGGACGAGCCGACGGACGTGCGGGCGCGCTGGCGGGACGACCTGGTGACGTTCCTGCTCGGCTGCAGCTTCACCTTCGAGTGGGCGCTCGCTGCGGCGGGCGTCCCGATCCGCCATGTCGAGCAGGGCCGCAACGTCCCGATGTACGTCACCTCGCGCGAGTGCCGTCCGGCCGGGCGGTTGCACGGGCCGATGGTGGTGTCGATGCGTCCCGTGCCGCCCGCGCACCTGTCGGCGGCGATCCGCGAGAGCGGGCTGCTCCCGGCGGTGCACGGCAGTCCGGTGCACTGCGGCGATCCGTCGGCACTGGGCATCGACGACCTCGACCGGCCGGACTTCGGCGACGCGGTGGAGCGCGAGCCGGACGACATCCCCGTCTTCTGGGCCTGCGGTGTGACCCCGCAGGCGGCGGTCATGGCCTCGCGGCCGCCTTTCGCCCTCACCCACGCGCCGGGCCAGATGTTCCTCACCGACGCCCGTGACGAGCAGTACCGCGTGGGGTGATCCCGGGTGCCGGCGCCGGCGGCTCACCGACGACGAGGGGCTGCCGGGTGTGCGAACCGGTGACCGAGCGGAACGTGCCGATCGGCGCGCGGGTTCCGTACCGCGTTCGGCCCGCCGTCGCCGGTGGGCGCCGTCTCCGGCGCCGCAGGTCCGCCGCGCGGGCGGCGCACACCCCGCGGCGGGCGGGGCGCTGTCGGCCGGGCCGGGACGTTGCGGCGGGCCGACACAAAACGGAGGCCCCCGACCGGCACTCCGCGGGCCGCGGGCACGGGCGGCCCGCCCGCGGCCCTCACACCGCGGGGGCGTCCGGGCCGAAGCGGCTGCGTACCGCCGTCTGGACCTCGTCCTCCTCGGCCGGGTCGGCGGCGAGCCTGCGCAGCCGTTCGACGACGCGGTTGTCGCCGGTCTCGGCATGGCGCGCGGCGACCTCGCGGGTGGTCTCCTCGCAGTCCCACAGGCACTCGATGGCGAAGCCGGCCGCGAAGGACGGATCGGTGGCGGCCAGTGCGCGGGCGGCCCGCCCGCGCAGGTGGGAGGAGGCGGTTTCGCGGTAGATGTGGCGCAGTACGGGGGCGGCGCAGGCGATACCGAGCCGTCCGGTGCCGTCCACGAGGGTCCACAGGGTCGGCGCGTCGGGGCCTTCGCCGCGCACCGCCTCCCGGAGTGCGGCGAGGACGAGGTCCCGGTCCTGCGCGGCGCCCCGGCAGGCGAGCACCCGTCCGGCGGCGGCGCCCAGGGCGTCGGGACGGTGCGTCCAGCCGCGCGCGCGGTCGACGGCGGCGACGCTGCGCATGCGTTCGTAGGCGGCCACGGCGGCCTCGACGACGGGCACCGAGCCGGTGGCCACGGCGCCCTCGACCAGGTCGAGAACCTCCGGATCGTTACTGTCCGCGAGATAGCGCAGGGCGGTGCAGCGGGCGCCCTCGGTGCCGGACCGGGCGGCCTCGACGATCTCGGGGCGGTCCTCGGGACCGGCGACGGCGGTGAGGCAGCGGGCGGCCGGCACATGGAGCGGGGTGCCGCGCTCGACGCCCTGCTCGGCCCACTCGAACACGGCCCGCACGCTCCAGCCCGGACGCGGTCCGGTGGAGTTCATCTGGCGCTGCCAGCGGTCGAAGCAGCCCGTTTCCTGGGCGGCACGCACGCGGGTGGCGATCGATGCGCGGGGGTCGTCGGCCCACAGACGCCAGGGCCGGGGTTCGAAGGCGTCGCGCACGGCGACGGCCAGCTCGGCCTCGCCCTCGGCGTCGCGCGGGAAGCGGGCCAGCACGGGCGCGGCGAGGGCCCGCAGGCCGGCGTCGTCGTCGCGCAGCGCCAGCTCGTCCAGGGCCCACGCCCAGTTGACGCCGTGGGCGGCGTACCGGCGCAGCAGCCGGAGCGCGTCCAGCCTGCCGTAGGAGGCGAGGTGACCGAGGACGGCGAGGGCCAGCCCGGTGCGCGACTCGTCGGCGTCCAGGACGTCCTCGGGGGCGAAGAGGTGGGCCTCGATCGCGTCCAGCTCGCCGTTCAGGTCGAGGTAGAGGCGGGCGTAGTAGAGGGAGCGGTTCTCGACCTGCCAGTCGTGGCGCGGATCGTGGAGCACACAGTGGTTCAGAGCCGCGAGCGCTTCGGCGCGCGGAGCGGTGAGCGCGTGCAGCGTGCCGTCGCCGCGACCCCGCTGAAGCAGGCCGAGCAGCGTACCGCTGGGCGCTATGACCGGATCGAACATGGGAAACAGCCTCACATCAAGCGTCGACGCAACCGGGGAGCACGCGTTACCTGGCCGTGCGCCAACACGTCGGAGCGCCCGCCGTCTCTTGCTTGCTGAAGACCATGTTCCTCTGCCTCTCGTCGGTGGCCCTTGCGGGCCGTGTCACGGCCCGCGCGGTGCGGCAACATCTGCCCAGCCATCACGTCCGTGAACCACGTCGTCATGATGGCCCGGCGGTCACATCTGCCGCGACCGAAATTTCGGCGGCCCTGTACCGCCTCCCCCGTTTTCAGTGTTTTACCTGGTCAGAAAATGTGGAGCTCCCCGGAAGGGATCACTCCGGCATCCCGTCACCGGGTGCCGAACAGCTCCAGCAGGTCCGTCCGGGCGAACATCCGCGCCGTGTCGACGGCCGACGGTGTGCCCGCCGCGGGATCCGCGCCCGCCTCCAGAAGCGCCTTGGTCACTTCCGTCTCCCCCTTGAAGGCGGCTCCGGCGAGTGGCGTCTGACCCCGGTCGTTGACACGGTCGGCGTCGGCGCCCCGGGCCAGCAGCGCGCGCACCGCGTCGGCGTGGCCGTGGTAGGCGGCGAGCATCACGAGGGAGTCGCCGCGGTCGTTGGTGAGGTCGGCCGGAACGCCGGCGTCCACGTAGGCCACCAGGTCCTCGGTCCGCCCCTGCCGGGCCAGATCGAAGATCTTGGTCGCCAGCTCCACGACCTCGGGGTCGGGGGCTTCACTCATCGGCCGGACCACCTCTCACTTGCGAATCACTTGGGAACGTTGCGAACACGTCGCGCGCCTCCGGCATCTCGGGACGATCCGGGCGCCTCGGACGGGACGAACGCTGGGGACCACGTGTGCGCACGACCGCGAGCGGTGCGGCCGTGCGAGTGAATACGCCAGGGTACTGGCTCGGAGGTCACCGGGGTCGCCATGCCCGGGGGTAAAGATCGACTCGGATCCGGGCGGGCGCAACAGGGCCGTGCAACCGGCCCAGCCGACACTCCACCACTTGGGGCAATTCAGTCGAATTTCCCCCATTTGCACCTTTTATCGTATGGATACATGCTGTGAGCCTGGAAGTACTCATGGTGACTGTCCCCGTGAACCAGGAGAACTCACATGATCCTCTCGATCTCAGGCGTGGTCCTGCTCGGCATCGTCGTCTTCATCTTCTTCCGCAAGGACGGCCTCAAGGCCTCGCACCTGCTGGTCGCCGTGCTGTTCGGCTTCTACCTCGCGAGTACGGCCATCGCCCCGAGCATCAAGGCAGGCGGTGAGAGCCTGGCGGGCCTCCTCGGCGGCATCAAGTTCTGACCGCCCGCTCCCCCCACGCCCGACATCCGCACGTACGCACTCCCAGGAGGCAGCAGTGGCCCGGCGGCCCCTCCCCCGCATTCTGAGCAACGGCGGCGCGCAGCTCGCCCGGAGCCGGGAGCTGGCCCGGACGGCGGCCGACGGCGCCACCGACGTCCTCCAGCCGCTGATCACGATCGCCCGCGGTCTGCGCCGACTGGCCGCGGCCGCGGGGCGCAGATGGACCGAGACCCCCAAGGACCGGCGCGGCGCGCTGCTGTTCCTGGTGGCCTCGGTGGTCCTGGTCGTGGCACTCGTGCCGTACGGCCCGCTGCTCGCCGTCATCGCCTTGATGGCGGCGGCAGCCTGGCAGGGCAGGGACCGCACCCCACCGGCGCCCCAGGGGCCCGACGACACCCAGAGCAAGCGCCTGCAGTCGCTCTACGAGGCGCTCGTCCCGTACTTCTCGGTCGCCGAGGACCCCGAGCCCCTGTACGCCCACGGCGGCGACTGGGAGAAGGCGTTCCCGGCGTACGAGTTCGACGGCGGCGGCCGCTTCGCCCACCTGGTGATCCGCTACCCCGCCTACTTCACCGACGGCGAGGCCGCGTCCCGGGTCCGGATCGAGCACCTGCTCGCCGCGAAGTCCGGCCGGGGCAGGGAGTACCGCTTCACATGGGACGAGGAGGCCAACCACCTCTCCGTCGACGTGCTCCCCGCGCTCCCCACCGACATCACCGCCCAGCGCTTCGTGACGACGCCCGGCGAGACCGTCCTCGGCTTCACCGACCCGACCGGGGTCCAGCGCACGCTCCCGCTCACCCACGGCGCGGAGCAGCGGGACGTACCGCCGGTCGTCTGGCGCACCGGCATCCGCTCGACCGAACCCCACCTGCTGGTCCTGGGGCAGCCGGGCACCGGCACGTCCACCCTGCTGCGCTCGGTCGCCCTGCAGGCGCTGCACCACGGCGACCTGCTGATCGTCGACGGCGGCGGCACCGGCGAGTACGCCTGCCTGGTGGGGCGGGACGGCGTCCTGGCGGTCGAGTGCGGCCTCACCGGCGCGCTGACCAGCCTGGAGTGGGCCGCGGCGGAGACGGAACGCCGGCTGATCTCCGTCAACCGGGCCCGCCAGGAGGGTCTGGCGGCGCCGGACGACACCCGGCGGCCCCTGTGGGTCTTCCTGGACCGTCCGACCGCCTTCACCCACCTCGCCGACACGAACGGCCGCCGGGACCCGCAGACCCTGCTCCAGGTTCCGCTGCGGCACGGCCGGGCGGCCAACGTCACGGTGGTCGTCGCCGACCAGCTGGACGCCCTGGACGGACTCACCGACGCCGTACGGCAGCACACGCGCGCGCGTGTCGTCCTCGGACCGGCCACGGCGGACGAGCTGACGAGCGCGCTGGGCGCACCCCCGCGCACCACGCCCGTCGACCAGGTCCCGCCCGGCCGGGGGTACGCCCGTCTGGGCGGCGGCCCGGTGCACCGGCTCCAGGTCCCGGCCACCCCGGACCCCTACGACGACGCGACGAGCGACGCACACCGGCAGGCGGTGCTCGACCTGCTCCCCCCGCGCACGACACCGGCGGACGGGGAGCAGGCGCCCCTCCCCCCGGAAGCCGAGGCGGAGGCGGAGGCGTCGGCGAGGGCCGTGTCCATGGAGAAGCCGGACAGGATGGACGCCCCGGACGACCTGACCGGGGGCGAGCCGGACACCGGGGGCGAGCCGGACCCCGGGGGCGAGGCGGATACCGGGAGCGAGGCGGTGGAGGCCGGGACGGACACCGCCCCGGTGGTGGTGGCGGTGGAGGCGGCCGGGACGACGGCCGAGCCGGTTCCCGCTGAGACAGTCCCCGGCAAGGCCGTCGCGGCGGAAACCTCCTGACGCCGTGGCCGGGGCGGCGCGACCCACCGCGCCGCCTCCCGCCGCACCACGTGTGCGGGGCGTGACCCGCCCCGCACGGTTCGGGTCACGCCACGAACGTCCGCGGTGCCTCGCCGCCCCCGGCCCCGCCGCTCTCCACCAGCCGGGCCGCCGCCGCCAGTCGTACCGCCGCCTCCTCGGCCACCGCGCCGCCGACGGTGAACGGCAGCCTGACGTAGCCCTCGAAGGCACCGTCGACCCCGAAGCGGGGCCCGGACGGCACGCGTACGCCCACCCGCTCCCCCGCCTCGGCGAGCCGGGAGCCCGACAGGCCCCCGGTCCGCACCCACAGGGTCAGCCCGCCGCGGGGCACCTCGAACTCCCAGTCGGGCAGCTCCCGCCGCACCGCCGCCACCAGCTCGTCCCGGTTCCGCCTGGCCTGTTCCCGGCGCACCGTCACGGCCTGCTCCCAGCCGCCGGTGCTGAACAGCCAGTTCACGGCGAGCTGCTCCAGCACCGGCGTGCCCATGTCGGCGTACGCCCGCGCGGCGACCAGGCTGCGGATCACGTCGGGCGCGGCACGGACCCAGCCGATGCGCATCCCGGCCCAGAAGGCCTTGCTCGCGGAGCCGACGGTGACGACGGTGGACCCGGCCGGGTCGAAGGCGCACACGGGTCGCGGTTTCTCCACGTCGTCGTCCAGCCGCAGCTCGCTCATCGTCTCGTCGGCCACGAGCACCGTCCCCGCCGAGCGGGCCGCGTCCACCAGGCGCCGTCGCTGGTCGTCGTCGGCGAGCGCGCCGGTGGGGTTGTGGAAGTCGGCGACGACGTAGGCGATGCGGGGCGCCGCCTCGCGCAGCACCTGGCGCCAGCGGTCCACGTCCCAGCCGGCGAGTCCCTCGGCCATCGCGACGGGCACCAGCCGGGCCCCTGCCTCGCGCATCAGCTGAAGGATGTTGGCGTAGGACGGGGACTCCACGGCGATGCGCTCGCCGCGTCCGCCGAAGAGGTGGCAGATGGCGTCGATCGCGCCCATCGCGCCCGTGGTCACCATGATCTGCTCGGGCATGGTGGGGATGCCCCGCGCGGTGTAGCGCTCGGCGATCATCGCGCGTAGCGCGGGCAGTCCGGCCGGGTAGTCGCCGTGGGTGTGCGCGTACGGCGGCAGCTCCTCCAGGGCGCCCTGCACCGCGCGGGTGAGCCAGGGCTCCGGTGCGGGCAGGGCCGCGCAGCCCAGGTCGATCACCGAGCCGAGGGCCTCGGGCGGCAGCGGTTCGAGACCGCGGGCCGGCAGCGGGTTCCCGGCCGGGACCGCGGTCCAGCTGCCCGCGCCGCGCCGGGACTCCAGGAAGCCCTCGGCGCGCAGCGCCTCGTAGGCGGCGGCGACGGTGGTGCGGCTGACGGTCAGCGCGAGGGCCAGCTCGCGTTCTGCGGGCAGCCGGGCGGCGACCGGGACACGGCCCTCCAGCACCAGCAGCCGGACACCGTCGGCGAGCGCCCGGTAGGCCGGCGGGCGGCGGGTGCCGGGCCCGGCCGGACGGTCCTGCTGGGAGCCGAGCAGTCGGGCGAGCTGGCCCGCCCCCACGGCCGAGGTCCACTGCGCCATGGAAATCAGTCCACCTTCCCGGAATTGGCCATGGTTGACTCTCCTTCTCAAGCCACAGGGTGTCATGCGGCAGGCCACTACCACCACACAGGGGGCACCTCATGTCCAGGCGGTCCGGGAAGTCCACGCACCTCGCACGGCGGCTGACCCAGCTCTACGGCGGCCTCGTGCTGTACGGGGCCAGTTCGGCCCTGCTGGTCAGGTCCGGGCTCGGTCTGGAGCCGTGGAACGTGCTGCATCAGGGCCTCGCGGAGCACACCGGCCTGTCGATGGGCGTGGTGCTCACGATCGTGGGCGCGGCCGTCCTGCTGCTGTGGATACCGCTGCGCCAGCGGCCGGGCCTCGGCACCGTCTCCAACGTGCTCGTGATCGGCGCCGCCATGGACGCCACGCTGGGTGTCGTGCCCGACGCCCATGGTTGGAGCCTGCGGATCGCGATGATGGTGGCGGGCATCGTGCTGAACGGCGCGGCGACCGGGCTGTACATCGCGGCCCGGTTCGGTCCCGGCCCGCGCGACGGCCTGATGACCGGGCTGAACCAGCGCACGGGGCTCTCGGTGCGCCTGGTGCGGACCGCCGTCGAGATCACCGTCGTGGTGACGGGCTTCGCCCTCGGCGGCACGGTCGGCCTCGGCACCCTGCTGTACGCCGTGTCGATCGGCCCGCTCGCCCAGGTGTTCCTGCGCGTGTTCGCCGTGCCGACGGCACCGGACGGCAGCACGGTGGTTGCCGCCGCTCGGCCCCGGCGCGCGATACTGCGTCGGTGACCACGCCGATACGCCACCCGTACCTCGACCATCCGGGCCCGATCCCCTTCGCCCACCGGGGCGGGGCGGCGGACGGCCTGGAGAACACGCTGCGGCAGTTCCGCCGGGCGGTCGGGACGGGCTACCGGTACATCGAGACCGACGTGCACGCCACGCGGGACGGGAGGCTGGTCGCCTTCCACGACGCGACCCTGGACCGGGTGACGGACGGGGCCGGCCGGATCGCCGACCTGCCGTGGGAACGGGTGCGCCACGCGCGCGTGGCGGGCGAGGAACCGGTGCCGCTCTTCGAGGAGCTCCTGGAGGCCCTCCCCGAGGTGCGCTGGAACATCGACGTGAAGGCGGAGCCGGCGCTGCGGCCCCTCCTGGAGCTGATCGCGCGGACGGACGCCTGGGACCGGATCTGCGTGGGCTCGTTCTCCGAGGCACGCGTGGTCCGCGCCCAGCGGCTGGCCGGTCCTCGCCTGGCCACCTCGTACGGCACCCGGGGCGTCCTCGGTCTGCGGCTGCGCTCCTGGGGCGTGCCCGCCGGGCCGCGCCGCTCGGCGGTGGCCGCGCAGGTTCCCGAGGCACAGTCGGGCATCCCGGTGGTGGACCGCCGCTTCGTGCGGGCCGCCCACGCGCGCGGGCAGCAGGTGCACGTGTGGACGGTGAACGATCCGGACCGGATGCACCGGCTCCTGGACCTGGGAGTGGATGGCATCATGACCGATCACATCGACACACTGCGCAAGGTCATGGAGGACCGCGGCGTCTGGGCATGAGCCTTGGCGGGGCCCCGGGGGACGGTGCGCACTCACGGGGAAGCGAGGGCACGGGTGGGTACCGACACCCTGCACAGCGAGGCGGCCGACGGGGCCGCCGACCGGCGGCGCGAACAGCGGGGCTGGTACTTCTACGACTGGGCGTGCTCGGTCTACTCCACGAGCGTGCTCACCGTGTTCCTGGGTCCCTATCTGACGTCGGTCGCCGAGTCGGCGGCGGACGCGGACGGGTACGTCCACCCGCTGGGCATACCCGTGCGGGCCGGGTCGTTCTTCGCGTACTCGGTGTCCCTGTCGGTGATCGTGGCGGTGCTGGTGATGCCCCTGGTGGGGGCCGCCGCCGACCGCTCGGGGCGCAAGAAGCCGCTGCTGGCCGCCGCCGCGTACACCGGCGCGGCGGCCACGACCGCCATGTTCTTCCTCGACGGCGACCGCTATCTGCTGGGCGGGCTGCTCCTGGTCGTCGCGAACGCCGCGCAGTCGGTCGCGATGATGCTCTACAACTCCTATCTGCCCCAGATCGCCCCGCCCGAGGAGCGCGACGCCGTCTCCTCGCGCGGCTGGGCCTTCGGATACGCGGCCGGTGGCCTGGTGCTGGTCGTCAATCTGGTCCTCTACACCGGCCACGACTCCTTCGGGCTGAGCGAGAGCGCGGCGGTCCGCGTCTGCCTGGCCTCGGCGGGGCTGTGGTGGGGCGCCTTCGCGCTCATTCCGCTGCGGCGGCTGCGCGATCGTCGCGCGGTGGCCCGGGAGGCGGCGCTGCCCGGGTTCCGGCAGCTCGCGGCGACCGTCCGCGACATGCGCCGCCGCCCGCTGACGCTGGCCTTCCTGCTGGCGTACCTGGTCTACAACGACGGCATCCAGACGGTGATCTCCCAGGCGTCGGTGTACGGCTCCGAGGAACTCGGCCTGGGGCAGTCCACGCTCATCGTGGCGGTGCTGCTGGTGCAGGTCCTGGCGGTGGTGGGCGCGCTGGCGCTCGGCCGGCTGGCCCGGACGTACGGGGCCAGGCGCACGATCCTCGGTTCGCTGGTCGCCTGGACGGTGACCCTCGCGGCGGGGTACTTCCTGCCGGCCGGGGCACCGGCGTGGTTCTTCGTACTGGCCGCCGGGATCGGCCTCGTCCTGGGCGGCAGCCAGGCGCTGTCCCGGTCCCTGTTCTCCCACCTGGTCCCGCCCGGCAAGGAGGCCGAGTACTTCTCGGCGTACGAACTGAGCGACCGCGGGATGAGCTGGCTGGGGCCGCTGCTCTTCGGTCTCACCTACCAGCTCACCGGGAGCTACCGCGACGCGATCATCTCGCTGGTCGCCTTCTTCGTGATCGGTTTCGTGCTGCTGGCGCGGGTACCGGTGCGGCGGGCGATCCGGGACGCGGGCAATCCGGTACCCGAAAGGATTTAGCACTCGGCGCGAAAGGGCTGTAGTGTACGCGTTTGGCCTGCCAGGCGTACCGTTACTGCGCGTCAAAGGTGCCGAATCGCTATGTCACCTCTGTCGACAGAGGTGACAAACCGGACGTCGGCGGGTACTGCACTGGTTGCAAGGCTGCGGCTGCGACGGCGACGCAGGGCCCGGATCGGGAGTCCGGACGGGAATCTTTACCGCCGCCCGGACGTTGACCGGATGACGACGACAGCGACACCTGTCCTGTGGGCGACAAGCCCGGGAGGCACGATTCATGAGTGAGCGAGCTCTTCGCGGCACGCGCCTCGTGGTGACCAGCTACGAGACGGACCGCGGCATCGACCTGGCCCCGCGCCAGGCCGTGGAGTACGCATGCGAGAAGGGGCATCGATTCGAGATGCCCTTCTCGGTCGAGGCGGAGATCCCGCCGGAGTGGGAGTGCAAGGTCTGCGGGGCCCAGGCACTCCTGGTTGACGGCGACGGCCCTGAGGAGAAGAAGGCCAAGCCCGCGCGTACGCACTGGGACATGCTGATGGAGCGACGCACCCGCGAGGAACTCGAAGAGGTCCTCGAGGAGCGGCTGGCCGTTCTGCGCTCCGGCGCGATGAACATCGCGGTGCATCCGCGAGACAGCCGCAAGAGTGCGTAGCGGGAAACCCTAGGCGACACAACGAAGAACCGCGGGTGCCGCACACGAAGTCCGTGTGCGGCACCCGCGGTTCTTCGTTGTGTCCGGGCGGAGCCGGGGCTCAGCGCGTCAGCGGAGGGCGGGGGTCCTGCGGGGAGTCGTCCGGGTCGTCCCGTATGACCTCGCCCTGGACGACCTTGCCGTCCGGGCGGTGCATGCGGGCCTGGCGGAAGGCGTCGCCCAGGCTGCCCGGACCGGCGTCGCGGAGCCTGCGCTCCACCGTCCGCTGGGCGTAGCGGCTGACGGCCTTCTGCACCGGCGGCAGCAGCATGATCAGGCCGAGCGCGTCCGAGATCAGGCCGGGCAGGATCAGGAGCAGCCCGCCCAGCATCATCAGGCCGTTGCCCTCGCTGTTGGGGCGGGCGGCTTCGGGCGGTGTGCCCGACTGCTGCTGGTTGAGCGTCTCGGTGAGATTGCGGAAGGCCCGGCGGCCGGCCGCCTTGATGACCACGGAGCCCAGGACCACGCCGGCGACCAGGAGCAGGAAGACCACGAAGCCGCTGGACGCCCCCGCGACCACCGTCAGCAGCCAGATCTCCAGCACGAGCCAGACGGCGACGCCCAGCGGCAAAAGCGTGCGCAGCCGGGAACGCGGAGGCCGGGCGGGGGACCTGGGGGTCTGAGCGCCAGTCGTCATACTCCCAGTGTGCCTGGCCCCGGCTCAGTGCGGCATAAGGGGGCGGTCGGGCGAAGGCAGTGGTCAGACGCAGGAGGCGGTCAGGCGTTCGCGTCGGACGCCTTTGTCGACTTCTCGCTCGGAACCTGCTGACCGTCGGGGGTCGCGTCGGGCCGCCTGTCGCGGCCCAGGACCTTGCCGACCCGCTCCCCCACGCCCCAGGTGGTGACCCGCCAGAGGGCCTCCACGAGGATGTCGCGGCTCATCTTGGAGTCGCCGAGTTCGCGCTCGACGAACGTGATCGGCACCTCCACGACGTGGTAGCCGGCCTTCATCGCCCGGCGGGCGAGGTCGACCTGGAAGCAGTAGCCCTGCGAGGAGACCTCTTCGAGGCCGAGCCCCTCCAGGGTCTCGCGGCGGAAGGCGCGGTAGCCGCCGGTGATGTCGCGCAGCGGCAGATCGAGCGCGATCCGCGAGTACATGCTGCCGCCGCGCGAGATGAACTCGCGGGACTTGGGCCAGTTCACCACCCGGCCGCCGGGCACCCAGCGGGAGCCGAGCACCAGGTCGGCGCCCTTGAGGGCGGTCAGCAGCCGGGGCAGTTCCTCGGGCTGGTGGGAGCCGTCGGCGTCCATCTCGATCAGCACGCCGTAGTCGTGTTCCAGGCCCCAGCGGAAGCCCGCGAGGTAGGCGGCGCCCAGCCCTTCCTTGCCCTTGCGGTGCATGACCCGGACGTGGTCGTCCCCGGCCGCGAGTTCGTCGGCGAGTCTGCCGGTGCCGTCGGGGCTGTTGTCGTCCGCCACGAGAACGTGCGCCTCGGGGACCGCCTCGCGCACGCGCGCGACGATCGCCTTGATGTTCTCCGCCTCGTTGTAGGTCGGAATGATCACCAGGGCCGTGCCCAGGGGGCCGAACTTCCTCCCCCGCCCCGCAGCCGCGGGCGTCCCGTCGCCGTCGTTCACCACTGCCCCTTCGTGTCCGTACACAGAGGACCACCATAATCGCCGCGGCCTGCGCCGACGCGACAGGACGGCCGTACCGTGGTGTCGTTTTCCCGGGACCGGGGTAGGGATGGCCGATTCGGGCCGTTGTGCGACGGATGGGGGCCCGGCACCCTTCGGGCCGGCCAGGGACCCGCCGGCTGCGGGTCGACCTGAGCCGTTGTCTACTGAGCGCCCGGGCCCCACCCGGGTCACACCTCCCGACCGGCCGTAACGTTCCCTCGTCCCGGCGCGAGCGCTGAGCCTGGCTCCCAGTGGCGGTGCCCCGGTGCGGCACACCGTCCCTGACTCAGCGGCGCCGCGACGCGGAAGGTTCCCCGGTCGGGCGTCCGGTGGTGGACTCGGCCGAACCTACCGGCCCCCCGCCGTCGCCTGTCAACAGTCGTTCGACCTGCGCCTTTACTGTCAATGCGCAGGTCAGCGCGGAGGAGACGCAGGTCGTGGCCGGGCGAAGATCATCGCCCCGTCGGCCGTGGAGATCACTCGCCCGGCCGTACGAAGACCGTCCGGCCGCCCACCACGGTACGCAGGCAGACGGGCAGGTCCCGGCCCGGGGTGAGGTCGGGCAGGCCGGGGGTGCCGGAGCGCGGGTCGGTGGACCAGCGCGCCACCCGGTCGTCGGGGGCCTGGACGACGAGTTCGCCGGTGCGCCACACGGCGTAGTCCGCGGGCACGCCCGGGACCAGGACGCCCGCGTCGTCGCGGCCGATCGCCCGCCAGCCGCCGCGCGTGTGCGCGGTGAACGCGGCGCGGACGGAGACGCGGTGCTCCGGCGTGCGGTGGAAGGCGGCGGCCCGGACGGTGCCCCAGGGATCGAGGGGCGTGACCGGGCTGTCGGAGCCGAAGGCGAGCGGCACCCCGGCGCGCAGCAGGGACGCGAAGGGGTTGAGCGTGCGGGCCCGCTCGCTGCCCAGGCGCCGGGCGTACATGCCGTCCTCGCCGCCCCAGAGCGCGTCGAAGGCGGGCTGCACGGAGGCCGTCAGGCCCAGTTCGGCGAAGGCCGCGACGGACTCCGGAGTGAGCATCTCGGCGTGCTCGATCCGGTGCCGGGCGGCGCGGACGCGGGCGAGGCCGACCTTGTCGGCGGCGGCGCGCACCCCCTCCACGACGGCGGTCACGGCGGCGTCGCCGATGGCGTGGAAGCCCGCCTGGAGTCCGGCCTCGGTGCAGGCGACGACATGGGCGGCGACGGCGGCGGCGTCCAGGTGCGCGGTGCCGGTGTGTCCGGCGTCGGCGTAGGGCTGGTGCAGGGAGGCGGTGTGCGAGCCGAGGGAGCCGTCGACGAAGAGGTCGCCGGCGGCCCCGACGGCGCCCAGCTCCCGCGCCTTGTCGACGTCCTGTTCGGCCCAGTAGCCGATCACCCGCGGCCCGTGCTCCTCGGCGGACAGGCGCAGCAGGCCGGTGAGGTCGTCCTCGGAGGAGATGTCCGGGCCTGCGCATTCGTGAACGGTTCCGATGCCGAGGGAGGCGGCGTGCGCGAGGGCGGCGCGCTGGGCCCCGGCGCGCTGGGCGGGGGTGACGGCCCCGAGGGCGGCGGCGCGTACGGCGTGGTGGGCGTCGCCGGTGAGCGGGCCGTCCTCGCGGGGGAGGTCGCCGGGTGCCAGGTCGAGCAGGGCGGTGGTGACGACGGCCGAGTGGACGTCGATACGGCTGAGGTAGAGGGGCCGGCCACCGGTCGCCGCGTCCAGTTCGGTGCGCGTGGGGGGCTGTCCGTCGGGCCAGCGGGCCGCGTCCCAGCCGTGGCCGAGGAGCACCCGGTCGTCCGGACGGGCGGCGGCGAACTCCCGTACGAGCGCGAGGGCGGCGGCCCGGTCGGGGGCACCGGAGAGGTCGAGGCCGGTGAGGGCGAGGCCCGTCGCCGTGGTGTGCACGTGTGCGTCGGTGAACGCCGGGGTGACGAGCGCGCCGTCCAGGTCGACCACCTCGTCCACGCCGTCCGCGAAGGCGTCCGCGGCGCCCTCCGAACCGACCCAGGCGACCTGGCCGCGTTCGACGACCATGGCCGTCGCGAAGGGGTCGGCGGGACTGTGGACCTCGCCGCGGCGCAGCAGGACGGTCGTGGAGGGGGTGGTGGACTCACTCATGGACACCAGTCTCGCCCCTCACGGGGGCCGCCCGGCAGCCGGGGCGGGTCGGGCGGCGTCCCGTGTCCGGCCCTCGCCCGCGGGCGCGGGTTCAGATCCGCGGCGGACGGGCCTCGTACGGGGTCGACAGGACCACGGTGGTGCGGGTCGACACACCGGCGAGGGAACGCACGCGCGCGAGCAGTTCCTCCAGCTCGTGCGGGGTGGACACTCGGACCTTGAGGATGTAGTTCTCGTCGCCCGCGACGCTGTGGCAGGCCTCGATCTCGGGGACGCCGGCGAGGCGGTCCGCGATGTCGTCGGGGGCGCTGGGATCGAAGGGTTTCACCGAGATGAAGGCGGTCATCGGCAGCCCGACGGCCTCCGGGTCGACGACCGCGGCGTAACCGCGGATGACGCCACGCTGTTCGAGCCGCCGCACCCGCTGGTGCACGGCCGACGTGGACAGGCCCGTGGCCTTGCCCAGGTCGGTGTAGCTCATCCGCCCGTCCTTGACGAGCAGCTGCACGATCTGTCGGTCCAGCTCCTCCATGGCGCAAGAACCTACAGTGCGGTTGATCTCCTCGGATACCTGAGCGGTCCGGGTCATGCCCCGTTCGTGATGTGACGGGACGTCGGACCGCGGCCGGGCGGGGACAAAACCGCCGCAGGGGACACCTGTGAGCGTCATGTGACGAAGACCACACCTCTTGGGCGGTCTCCGTGATGTTCTCGTGATTACCCCGAAGGGGGGACGGGAAGTGCTTGCTGTGGTCGAGGCCGCAGTGCCGTCACGGCCCAGCCCGAGGGGGAGAATCCCATGCAGAGTCTTAAGCGCCCTGGTCGTACCGCGTCCAAGCGGCAGCAGCCGGTCGTCGAGCCCGTATCGGAGGGGGTCGAACCCGACGCGTTCGACGACCCGGAGCCCGACGCCTACGACACCTTCGAGATGTACCGGGTGATCTGCCCGGACTGCGCGCAGCCCATCGCCCTGCTGGCGGACGAGGAGGCGCTGCCGGAGCACGCGTTGTGCGCCTCGCCGTGGAATCCGTTCGGGCTCACGGTCTGCGCGGGCACCGGCCGCAGGGCCACCGACGCGCGCCCCGCGGACGAGTCCTTCCAGCCCCACGAGCAGGACACCGCCCTGCTGTTGACGCTCCCCCGGGGCCTCGACTGGCGGACCCAGCCCTTCTCCCACGTGGGCGGCCCGGGCTCGCGCCCGATGCGGGTGCCGACGATGCGGCGCGAAGCGGCCTGAGGCTTCCCGGCACCTCCCTCCGGGAGACGCCGCCGCCTTCCTCCGTCCCCGACCGCGCCACGGCTCGCAGACCGCCGTGGCGCGAGCCGGTGTGCCCTGCCGGAGGCGTTCGCCGGCAGTCGGCCGCCGATGGCCGACGGCATGTCAGGCCGCCCACGGCAACGAGGGCATGGCGACGGACGCCCGCGAACTCACGCTCGAATGCCCCCGCCGGTGACCTGTGCGCGCTTCGCCGCGTTGCCCGGGTATGACCCACACGTCCTCGGCGACCGGGCTCCGGCGCCGTGTGTTCGTCCCGGTGTCCGCGGGACCGGTCCCCCCGGCCCCGCGCGTCCCGGACCCGCCGATCTACCGTGAACTGATGCGGACCTGGGCCGACGGCGGCCGCACCCTGCCGGGGCGGCACGACCCGGAGTGGGCCAGGCTCGCGGAACCCCCGCGCCAACTCGGCGACTTCTTCGCCACGGGTGACTTCTTCGCCACGGACGGATGTCGCGCCACCGGTGACTTCCGGGTCACCGGTGACTTCCGGGTCAGCCCCGACTTCACCGGCTCTCGGGACCCGCGAGGTGACGGGCGATGACCATCCGCTGGATCTGGTTGGTGCCCTCGACGATCTGCAGCACCTTGGCCTCGCGCATGTACCGCTCGGCCGGGAAGTCGGCGGTGTAGCCGTATCCGCCGAGGATCTGCACGGCGTCGGTGGTGACCCGCATCGCGGTGTCGGTGCAGTGCAGCTTGGCCATGGCGGCCTGCTTGGCGAACGGCAGCCCGGCGTCGCGCAGTCGCGCAGCCGCCAGGTACAGGGCGCGGCCCGCCTCGATCTGCGTCGCCATGTCGGCCAGCATGAACCGCAGCCCCTGGAAGTCGGCGATCGGCTTGCCGAACTGGCGCCGCTCGGCCGCGTAGGAGACCGCCTCGTCCAGCGCCGCCTGGGCCACGCCGATCGCGCAGGCGGCGATGCCGAGCCGCCCGGACTCCAGGGCGGACAGGGCGATCGCGAAGCCCTGCCCCTCGTCGCCGAGGCGGCGGGCGTCGGGGACCCGCACGCCGTCGAGGTGGACCTGTGCGGTGGGCGAGCCCTTGAGCCCCATCTTCCTCTCCGGCACCGCGGCGCTCAGCCCCTCGGCGTCGGCGGGCACCAGGAAGGCGGTGATGCCCCGCGGCCCCTCCTCGCCGGTGCGCGCCATGACGGTGTAGAAGTCGGCGATGCCGCCGTGGGTGATCCATGCCTTGGTGCCGGTGATCACCCAGTCTCCCCCGCTCTGGCGCACGGCCTTGGTGCGCAGCGAGGCGGCGTCGGAGCCGGAGGTGGGTTCGGAGAGGCAGTAGGCGCCGAGCAGGCCACCTGCGAGCATCGCGGGCAGGTGCTCGGCCTGCTGCTCCTTGGTGCCGTGGGCGGCCAGCGCATAGGAGGCGAGCGTGTGCACGCTGACGCCGAGGCCGACGGTGAGCCGGGCCGCGGCCAGCTCCTCGAGAACCTGGAGGTAGACCTCGTACGGCTGCTCGCCGCCGCCGAACTGGGCGTCGTAAGGGAGGCCGAGCAGGCCGGAGTCGGAGAGGAGGGCGAAGACCTCGCGCGGGAAGCGTCCGGCGTCCTCCTCCTCGGCCGCGCTCGGGGCGATCTCACGCTGCGCGATGTCGCGGACGAGCGAGATCAGATCCCGTGCCTCGTCCGTGGGCAGTTGCCGGTCCACCGGCTGCGGGGCGCGGTCGGGCATGGCGACGCTCTCCTCCCTGTCGGGCACATCGGCGGACGTGCGCCTTGGGTGGAGGCGGCTCCGCCGGGTCGTTCGGGCCTGGTCGATGCTCGCACTCCCGGGTCTCGGAAGCTGCTGACCAGCGGCTGTGCGCTGTGAGTATGCCCGATCGGCGGCACGGAGTCACCAGTTAACGACCGCTTACTCCAAGAAATCCGCGGCGGGCACCGGCGGGCCCGGATCGAGGCCCCGGAAGCCGAAGTTGGTCCGCACCATTGACCGTACTGGTCTAGTCCTCCTACGGTGACGGACCGAACGCATTACCGCGTTCATGCCAATCGGCGCGCGTTCCCTCTTCCCCCCACGAGGAGACACCCGATGCACGTCCCGCACCTCCCCCGCGTCCGCCCCACCCGGGCGCTCTTCTCCGCCCTGTGTGCCGCCGCCCTCGGCGCCGGGCTGCTGGCCGGCGGCGGCCCGGCCTCGGCCTCGGTCGCCGCCCCGGCCGAGGCCCCCGCCGCGTCGGCCGCGGCCGGGTCCAAGGTCGTCGGCTACTTCACCGAATGGGGCGTCTACGACCGCGACTACCACGTCAAGAACATCGAGTCGTCGGGCTCCGCCGGCGAACTCACCCACATCAACTACTCGTTCGGCAACGTCACCGGCGGCAAGTGCGCCATGGGCGACGCCTACGCGGCGACCGACCGGGCCTACACCGCGGCCGACTCCGTCGACGGCGTCGCCGACACCTGGGACCAGCCGCTACGCGGCAACTTCAACCAGCTGCTCAAGCTGAAGAAGAAGCACCCCGACCTGAAGATCCTGTGGTCCTTCGGCGGCTGGACCTGGTCCGGCGGCTTCGCGCAGGCCGCGCAGAACCCGGAGGCGTTCGCCCAGTCCTGCTACGACCTGGTCGAGAACTCGAAGTGGGCCGACGTCTTCGACGGCATCGACATCGACTGGGAGTACCCGAACGCCTGCGGTCTGAGCTGCGACACCAGCGGCCGTGAGGCGTTCTCGAAGCTGATGGGCGCCCTGCGCGCCAAGTTCGGCCAGGACTACCTGGTCACCGCGGCGATCACGGCCGACGCCACGTCCGGCGGCAAGATCGACGCGGCGGACTACGCGGGCGCCGCCCAGTACGTCGACTGGTACAACCCGATGACGTACGACTTCTTCGGCGCCTGGGACGCCACCGGCCCGACCGCTCCGCACTCGCCGCTGACCTCGTACTCGGGCATCCCGAAGGAGGGCTTCCACACCTCGGCGACGATCGCGAAGCTCAAGGGGCTCGGCATTCCGTCCTCGAAGCTCCTGCTCGGACTCGGCTTCTACGGCCGCGGCTGGACCGGCGTCACCCAGTCGGAACCGGGCGGCACCGCGACCGGACCGGCGAAGGGCACCTACGAGAACGGCATCGAGGACTACAAGGTGCTGAAGAACAGCTGCCCGGCGACCGGCACGGTGGCCGGCACCGCGTACGCCAAGTGCGGCAGCGACTGGTGGAGCTACGACACCCCGGAGACCATCGCGACCAAGATGGCCTACAAGAACGAGCAGGGTCTGGGCGGCACGTTCTTCTGGGAGCTCAGTGGTGACACCGCGGACGGTGAGTTGATCAAGGCGATCGACTGACCGTGTGGACGGGGGGCGAAGGGGCGGAGGCCGGCTCGGGCCTCCGCCCCTTCGTCAGACGTCGCCCCGGCCGTCAGGCGCCGTCACGGCGGGCAGCGGCCGGGGCCGGGCAGGCGGGGTCCAGTTCCTCGATGGCGCGCAGGGTGCCGCCCAGCGTCCTCACCAGCAGTTCGCGCATGGTCTCGCGAGGCATCTCGGAGCCGCCGATCCAGTCCAGGGTGGCGCCCTCGACACTGCACACCCAGGCGAGCAGGCCCATGCGGGCGAGCGAACCGATGTCGCAACGGCCGTACGCCCCCTCGGCGATGGTGGCGACGATGGCCTCGCGCACGCCGTCCCGGATGGCGTGCACCTCGGCGTCGAAGCCGACTCCGCCGCTGACGATCGTGCGGTACGCGGCCTGGTTCTGCTCGGCGTAGCGCAGGTAGCCGTCGATGGTGCGGTGGACGCGGTCCACCTGGGGCAGTTCGGTGCCGCGCGCGGCGGTGGTGACGAGACCGGCGACGGAGTCCTGGATGATCGCCAGGTAGTAGCCCCGCTTGGACTGGAAGTAGTAGTAGATCAGCCCCTTGGCGACATGCGCCTGGCGGGCGATGTCGTCCATCGAGAGCGCGTCGTACGACGTGTCCGCGAACAACCTCCGCCCGATGGCGATGAGTTCGGCGCGGCGTGCCAGCGAGCGCTCGGTGCCGCGCGCCCGGGGACGGGCATCGGCACGTTGTTGACTGATATTCAATTTGGACCCTGGTCTCCTACGGGCGTCGGGACATCCGCAGTATGGCAGGTCGGGGCGTGGGGCAGGTCACACGCGGATCACGTCACAGGAGGCCCAGCTGGACGACGAGCATCGCGACGACCACGACGAGGGTCCAGCCCATGACGTGCTCGAAGATCTTCGGGCCGTCGTCCTCGGGGCCGCCGGTACGGGTGCGTGCGGCGCGGGCGGCGGTGGCGGTGTGTGCGGTCATGGCGTCTCGCTGATCTCGGGCTTCGGCTTCGGTGGACCCCCCGGGCAACGCTGTCCACCTTGCCACCGTGAGCGGCTTTTGCGGCCGAGAGCTTGGTCACAGCGGATGTCGGAGGGGGAACCACGACGAGACGCCGCAGCGGGGTGCGTCAGCGCACGCCCACCGCCGCGAGCGCCCTGCGCTGGTGCGCGCTGGGACGGGCGGGGAAGTACAGGTAGCAGACGCCGCCGGTGCCGGAGACGACCTTGCCACTGGCGTTGTACCGCTTGGTCCTGAGCCAGATGTTCTCCCACTCGCGCCGCTTGTAGACGCGGCGCACGGCGTCGTTGTCGTCCGAGGCCGGGTCGTTGGCGATCACGTCGCCGTCGGCGGTGAAGCCGATGACGGTCATCAGATGGCCCGAGGTGCCGTATCCCGACCCGGTCAGCTCCTCCTCCAGGAACGACTGGGACGTGATGGCCGGGATGCCGGCCGCGACCAGCGTCTCCAGGTCGGTGAGCGAGCCGAGGCGGGTGACCACGCCCTGGAGGCCCGCGAAGGTGGCGGCGTAGGCGGCGTTGAAGGGCCAGTTGCCGCAGCCCTCGTACTGGTTGTCGTACGTGTACCGGGCGGCGTGGCAGACCTGCGGGTCGGCGTAGGAGGGGTCGACCCAGGCGAGTTGCGCCTCGGTGAGGCGGCCGCCCCAGTACTCGACGATCATCTGCGAGGAGGTGGGGCTGCACCAGGCCTCGCCGCCGTTGTCGTACTCGGGGTACTGGCCCTTGTGGATCTCCTGCGAGTAGCGCGGGACGCGCAGTTCCCGGGCGAGTCCGGGGGCGGAGGCCGGGACGGTGAAGCGGTCGGGGACGTCGGAGCCCATCGCGCCGAGCCGCCACACGGTGGGCGTGGTGCGCGTGCCGGGGCGGCGGTGGAGGGTGAGGCGGAGCCGGTAGGAGGCCAGGCGCAGGCCGGTGGAGGCGTCGTCGACCGAGAAGGTGTCGGTCCAGACGCTGCTCCTGCCGTCGCCCTGGTCGTCGACCGAGGTCCGCCGGATGTCCCGGTCGCCGTCACCGGCCGCCCAGCGGCCCATGACGTACCAGGGCGTGTCCGTGCCGTCGGAGTAGGTGCCCTTGAGGTCGACCTGGATCCAGGTGCCGGCCGGGGTGTGCGCGTTCCAGGAGGCGATGGCCTCCGTCGCGGGCACCGCGAGCCGGTGGACGGGCGAGGTCCAGGTCGCGTACTCCCAGGCGGCGGTGGTGCCGGTGTGCGGGTCGGTGTACTCGGTGGTGCCGGCCGGGGTGCCGATCACGACGCCGGGGCGGGCGCCCGCGACGGGACGGGCGCCTTCGGCCGTCCCTCGCCGCCAGTCGTTGAAGGTGGTCCAGGCGCGGTAGTCGACGGGTCGCCGGGCGGAGGCGCGGTCGGGGTCCGGGGCGCCGCCGCCGGTGCCCGCCGCGGGTGCGGCTTCGGCGGCGGCCGGGAGCGCGCCCGCCATGGCGGCCGCGGCGACGGCCGCGGCCAGGACGGCTCTGCGGGACGGCTGTTCGACTCTGCTCATGGGCGGGAGACCCCCAGGTGTCCGGGTCGGGCGGGGCGGGCGGTTCCGTTGCACGGTCGTGGGCCAACTATGGCCGCAGGTGCCCGCTCCTGCCAGCACTTCCACGCACGCCACGCCACCAATATTGGTGTCGACCAGTGGCGGACCGGCCCCGTCCGGTACGGACCGTGGGCGGGCCCCCCGCCCCGTCCCCGGAACGGCACCGTCGCGGACGCGGGCGATTAGAGTGCGCAGCGAACCGTGCCCGCCCCTCCCTCCCCACAGGATCCGCCATCCTCGACCTCGCAGCCCTGCTCCGCCGCCTTCCCCCCTCCTGCGGGCCCGTGCGCCTGGTCGGCGTCGACGGGTACGCCGGGTCCGGGAAGTCCACGTTCGCCGGGCGGCTGGCGGCCGAGTTGGGCGGGGCGCCGGTGCTGCACCTCGACGACATCGCCAGTCACGACGAGCTGTTCGACTGGACCGGGCGGCTGCTCGACCAGGTGATCGAGCCCCTGCGGCGCGGCGCCACCGCGCACTACGCCCCCTACGACTGGCGGGCCCGGCGTTTCGGAGCGCCCCGCCCGCTGCCGGCCGCTCCCGTGGTCCTGGTCGAGGGCGTCGGTGCGGGCCGTGAGGCGCTGCGGCCGCACCTGGCCCGGCTGTTCTGGATGGAGCTGCCCCAAAAGAAGGCGTGGGCGCGCGGACGGGCGCGCGACGGAGCGGAGCAGCGGACGTTCTGGGACGGGTGGATCCCGGCCGAGCGCCGGCACTTCGCCGAGGATCCCTCACGCCCCTACGCGCACCTTCTGGTACGACAGCGCGAACAGGGGTACGAGGTGCTACCGGGGCCCGCGGGAACCGCCTCCGGAGCCCACTTCCTCACGCTGGGTGACGGACCCTCCGCAATGTGTTGAACTGGTGAAGATCGCCGCTCGGTAACCCGCCGACGTGCCCCAACTCCGCTTGACCCAGGGGCCGTACAGGTCTTACGTTCTGAATGTGCGGCAGTTCGAAGCCGCCGGCAGACGCGAAGCCCCCGATTGTTCCCCCGTGATCGGGGGCTTCGTTCTGCCCCGACCCCACTTCGCGGCTGCTCGGTGACGCCGAATGCTCACCCTCGGTCACCGCCGGACCGTGCGCCCCGGATGCTTCCACCTCCTGGAACGGCCCCTCCCCGCACCCTTCGGAGGAATGACCGCCGCGGGTACGATGCCCTCGGTGCGACCTACGGGAGATTGCCGCACGCACCTGCAACTCCGGTCGGCGGTGGCGCCGTTGGCCGAGGCGGTCGACGGGTGACGGCTCGTCGCCATACCGACGGGGGCACGGTAGGTGGGGGACGTGATGGACTTCGGCACGCAGGGCCCGCGGGCTCCGGCCGAACTCGCCTGGCTGCGCGGCGTGGACGCCTACACCATGGGGGCCTACCCGCAGGCGGAGGAGGAGTTCCGGGCCGCCGTACGCATCGATCCCACGATGGCCGACGGCTGGCTGGGACTGCACGCGCTGCGCGTCGACACCACGAACGCGTTGCTGCGAATGTTCCGCAACCGCGACCGCTTCGGCGAGCAGCGCGCCCGCCACCGCCGGACGCTCAACTCCTGGTACTGGCTCGGCTGGTGGGTGCAGCCGGTGCTCGAGAACCCCCGGGACCTGCTGCTGGCGCACGCCTCGCACTGGCTGGACGGCCGGCACGTCCCGGAGCTGGACCGGGCCCTGGCCGGGCTGCCGCCCGTGGACTCCGACTCCCAGGTCCGCTTCCTGCACGCCTGCCGCGCCTACCTCGTCAAGGACTGGGAGCAGCTCGTCCGGCACACCGACCCGCTGCTCGGCGACCCCCTGCTGGGCATCGAGGCGGGACTGTTCAGCGGCATGGCCCGGGTCCGCCTGGAGATGTACGGGCAGGCCGAGCCGCTGCTGTCGGCGGCCCTGATGCGCTGCCGCAGCGAGCAGCCGCAGCGCAAGGAACTGCGCTACTGGCTGGCGCGGGCCCACGAGGGCACGGGGCGCAGCGCCGCCGCACTCCCGCTGTACCGGGCGGTGCACCGCGTCGACCCCGCCTTCATGGACACCTCGGCCCGGCTGGCGGCGATCGCCGAGAGCGACGGCTACGACGACTCCACCGACCTCGCTGGGCTCGTGCCGCCCGGCGCGGGAGCGGAGGCGCTGGACGGGCTCGACCCCCTCTTCGGCACCGAGGAGCGGGACCTCAAACTCTCCACGCCCGAGTCCCCGCTGTCCGTCCCGCTGCCCCCGCTCGGCGGCCCGTCGGTGCGGGAGAAGGCGGGCGGCCCCGACCCGTCCCTGCCGTCCGGGCCGACGGACCCGGCGCTCCTGGAGGAGGCGCTCGCCGAGCTGGAGCGGATGGTGGGCCTCGAACCGGTGAAGCGGCAGGTCAAGGCGTTGTCCGCGCAGCTGAACATGGCGCGGCTGCGGGCCGGGCAGGGCCTGCCCGTGCAACCGCCCAAACGTCACTTCGTCTTCTCCGGCCCCTCCGGCACCGGCAAGACCACCGTGGCCCGCATCCTGGGCCGCGTGTTCTACGCCCTCGGACTGCTCGGCGGCGACCACCTGGTGGAGGCACAGCGGGCCGACCTGGTCGGCGAGTACCTGGGCCAGACCGCCGTGAAGGCGAACGAGCTGATCGACTCCGCGCTCGGCGGCGTCCTCTTCGTCGACGAGGCGTACTCGCTGTCCAACTCCGGTTACGGCAAGGGCGACGCGTACGGCGACGAGGCGCTCCAGGTGCTGCTGAAGCGGGCCGAGGACAACCGGGACCACCTGGTGGTGATCCTGGCCGGCTATCCGGAGGGCATGGACCGGCTGCTGGGCGCCAACCCGGGGCTGTCCTCCCGCTTCACCTCACGGGTGGACTTCCCCTCGTACCGGCCGCTGGAGCTGACCTCGATCGGTGAGGTGCTCGCGGCGGAGAACGGGGACGTGTGGGACGAGGAGGCGCTGGACGAGCTGCGGTCGATCGCGGGGCACGTGGTGGACCAGGGGTGGATCGACGAGTTGGGGAACGGGCGGTTCCTGCGGACGCTGTACGAGAAGAGCTGTGCGTACCGGGATCTGCGGTTGTCCGTGTACCCGGGGATGCTGACCCGGGACGATCTGGCGACCTTGCGGTTGCCGGACCTGATGCAGGCGTACGGGGAGGTTCTGTCGGGCCGGGGGCCGGGGGACCCTTCGGCGGTCTGAGGAGTCGGCGGGGTGCCTCCCGGGCCGTTCGGGCACCGGGGAGGCACGACTGCCCGCGGCGGCGGCACTACGTCGCCAGGGTCACCTCTCTGTGGGCCGGGTCGTTCACCTCGCCCACCAGGAGTTCCAGTACGTCCTCCAGCGCGACCAGGCCGAGCACCTTGCCCGAGGCGTCCGTGACCTGGGCCAGGTGGGTCGCCGCCCGGCGCATCACCGTGAGGGCGTCGTCCAGGGGGAGTTCGGGGCGCAGGGTCGTCATGTGGCGCCACAGGTGCTGGGGGACGGCACGGTCGGACTCCTCCAGGTCGAGGACGTCCTTGACGTGCAGGTATCCCATGAAGGCGCCCTGCTGCGCCGCTATCGGGAAGCGCGAGTACCCGGTGCGCGCGGTGAGTTCGACGATCTCCCCGGGGGTGACCGAGGGGCTGACCGTCACCAGGGACTCACGTCCGAGGAGTACGTCGGTGACCGGGCGGGAGCCCAGTTCCAGGGCGTCCTCCAGGCGCTCCTGCTCCTCGGGGTCGAGCAGTCCGGCCTGGCCGGCGTCCTCCACGAGGCGGTTGAGCTGCTCGCTGGTGAAGACGGCCTCGACCTCGTCCTTGGGCTCGACGTGGAAGAGCCGCAGGATGCCCTGCGCGCAGGCGCCCAGCGCGACGGTGATCGGCCGGCACAGGCGGGCGAAGGCGACCAGGCCGGGGCTGAGCCACAGCGCGGCCTTCTCGGGTGCGGCCATGGCGAGGTTCTTCGGGACCATCTCGCCGATGACGAGGTGGCAGAAGATTACGGCGGCCAGTGCGATGACGTAGCCGAGCGGGTGGATCATGCCGTGCGGCAGGCGGATCCACTCGAAGACCGGTTCCAGCAGGTGCGCGACGGTCGGTTCGGCGACCGCGCCGAGCGTCAGCGAGCAGACGGTGATGCCGAACTGGGCGGCGGCCATCATCTGCGGCAGCCGCTCCAGGCCGTACAGCACCTGGCGGGCGCGGGCGGTGCCGAGCGGTTCGATCTGGCTGCGGCGCACGGAGACGAGTGCGAACTCGGCGCCGACGAAGAAGCCGTTGGCGAGCACGAGCAGGGCGGCGAAGAGGAGTTGCAGGACGCTCATCGGGCGGCCTCCAGCACGGAGACCGGCGCGGTGCGCACCAGTCGTATCCGCTCGGCGCGGTAGTGGCCGACCTGGCGGACCGAGAGCCGCCAGCCGGGCAGTTCCGCCCGGTCTCCGACGGCGGGGATGCGGCCGAGCAGGTCGGCGACGAGTCCGGCCACGGTCTCGTAGGGGCCCTCGGGCGCCTCCAGGCCGACGCGTCGCAGGGCGTCGACGCGGCAGCTGCCGTCGACGTCCCAGGCGGGGCGGCCGTCCTCGGGCGGGGCCGGGGCGAGTTCGGGCACGTCGAGGCCGTCGTGCTCGTCGCGGACCTCGCCGACGAGTTCCTCGACGATGTCCTCCAGGGTGACGACGCCGGCCGTGCCGCCGTACTCGTCGACCACGACCGCGATGGGCTGCTCGCTGCGCAGGCGGGTGAGCAGCGGCCGTACGGGCAGGGTCTCGGGGACGAGCAGCGCCGGGCGGGCGATCCGGCCGGCGGGGGTGCGCAGCCGGTCGTGCACGGGGACCGCGAGGGCGTCCTTGAGGTGGACCATACCGACGATCTCGTCGATCTTCTCCCGGTAGACGGGGAAGCGGGACAGGCCGGTGGCGCGGGTCAGGTTGACGACGTCCTCGGCGGTGGCCGAGGAGTGCAGGGCGCTGACCTTCACGCGGGGGGTCATGACGTGCTGGGCGGTCAGTTCGCCGAGGGACAGGGTCCGTACGAAGAGGTCGGCGGTGTCCTGTTCCAGGGCGCCGGCCCGGGCGGAGTGCCGGGCCAGGGAGACCAGTTCGCCGGGGGTGCGGGCGGAGGCAAGCTCCTCGGCGGGCTCGATGCCGAGCGCGCGGACCAGCCGGTTGGCCACGGTGTTGAGCGTGGCGATCACCGGGTGGAAGAGCCGGGCGAAGGCGTGCTGCGGGCCGGCCACGAAGCGCGCGACCTGGAGCGGCTTGGAGACCGCCCAGTTCTTGGGCACCAGTTCACCGATCACCATCTGCACGGCGGACGCCAGCAGCATGCCGACGACGACCGACACGCCGGACACGGCGCCGTCGGGGACGCCGACCGCGGTGAACGGGCCGTCGAGCAGCCGGGCCAGCGCCGGTTCGGCGAGCATGCCGACGACGAGGGAGGTGATGGTGATGCCGAGCTGGGTGCCGGAGAGCTGGAAGGACAGCTCCTTGAGGGACTCGACGACCCGGCGGGCACGCCGGTCGCCGGCCGCGGCGGCCTGCTCGGCGTCCGGGCGTTCGACGGTCACGAGGCCGAACTCGGCCGCGACGAAGAAGCCGTTGGCGAGGATCAGCAGGAACGCGGCTGCGAGGAGCAGCAGGGGGGTGGTCATGATGCCGCCGCCTGTGGGGTGTCACAGCAGGGGGCGGCGCAGGTACTGCAGGACGGTCCGTCCATCGCCGGAGGGAGTCACTCCTCGGGTAGCAGGAACCCCCGCGCACCGGGCGGAGCGACAGGGGTGGGGACGCGACGGCCGCGTCCTCCTTCCCAGATTAATCACGAAAAGGGTGCCCGCGGCAGGGGCGGCGGCTCCGCGTCAGTCGCACGGAGCCTCGGGGAGGGCGTCGGAACGGGCCTCCACCAGGTCGCGCAGGGCGCGTGCGTCGGCGAGGGCGCGCTGCTTGGCGATGCCGGGCTGGATGCCGAGCGCGGGCAGGCTGGTGCCGTCGCTGAGGTCGAGGAAGACCCAGGGGTCGCCCTGGCGGAGGTTGACCCGGAGGATCTCCGGCCAGGCGAGGCGGCGTGTGGTGGTCAGGTTGACCACGGTGACGCCCGTCTCGTCGGCGGCGACCCGGGGCCGGGCCAGCAGGAGCAGCACGCCCGCCAGGAGGAGTGCCGTCAGCACGAAGCTGAGGCGCTCCCCCGGGCCGAGGCCGGCCAGCACCATCCCGAGCACCGTGACGGTCACGAAGGTGACGGCCGCGAGGACGATCAGGACGGCGCGGGTGCGGCCGGGGCGGAAGGTGACGGGCAGGGCCGGCAGGTCGTCCGGCGTGGTGTCGGGCATGGCGTCGCTCCGGGTCGTGCTCCTGTGCGGCGGGCGGGTCAGAGCCGGCAGGCGTGGATGGCCGTGGTGAGGATGGCCCGGGCGCCGATCTCGTAGAGGTCGTCCATGATCCGCTGGGCCTCCTTGGCGGGGACCATCGCGCGGACGGCGACCCAGCCCTCGTTGTGCAGCGGGGACACGGTCGGGGACTCCAGACCGGGGGTGAGGGCGACGGCCTTCTCCAGCTGCTCGACCCGGCAGTCGTAGTCCATCATCACGTAGGTCCGGGCGACCAGGACGCCCTGGAGACGGCGCAGGAACTGCTGGACCTTGGGCTCGGTGGTGGCGTCGGGCTCGGCGTCCGAGCGGCGGATGACGACGGCCTCGGACTTCATGATGGGCTCGCCGAACACCTCGAGGCCCGCGTTGCGCAGGGAGGTGCCGGTCTCGACGACGTCCGCGATGACCTCGGCGACGCCCAGTTCGATGGCGGTCTCGACGGCGCCGTCGAGGTGGACGACGGAGGCGTCGACGCCCCGGTCGGCCAGGTGGGCGGCGACGATGCCCTCGTAGGAGGTGGCGACGGTGCGGCCCTTGAGGTCGTCGATGCCGTGCGCGGTGCCGGGCTTGCCGGCGAAGCGGAAGGTGGAGCGGGCGAAGCCGAGCGGGAGGATCTCCTCGGCGTGGGCGCCGGAGTCGATCAGCAGGTCGCGGCCGGTGATGCCGATGTCGAGCTTGCCGGAGGAGACGTAGATCGCGATGTCGCGGGGGCGGAGGTAGAAGAACTCGACCTCGTTGACCGGGTCGACGATCCGGAGTTCCTTGGACTCGCGGCGCTGCTGGTAGCCGGCCTCATGCAGCATCTCCCCCGCGGGGCCTGACAGGGAACCCTTGTTGGGGACGGCGATGCGCAGCATGAGGTCGGCTTCCTTCGCGTGACGGGTGCGTGACGGGGTGGGTGGAACGGGGAACAGGGCTTACAGGTGGGCGTACACGTCGTCCAGGGAGATGCCGCGGGCGACCATCATCACCTGGACGTGGTAGAGCAGCTGGGAGATCTCCTCGGCGGCGGCTTCCTTGCCCTCGTGCTCGGCGGCCATCCAGACCTCCGCGGCCTCCTCGACGACCTTCTTGCCGATGGCATGGACGCCCTTGTCGACCAGTTCGGCGGTGCGGGAGGTGGCGGGATCGCCGTTGGCTGCCTTGTGCTGGAGCTCGGTGAACAGCTCCTCGAACGTCTTCTTGGACATGGTGGCCCCCACTTTACGCGTGCGCCGGACGGCCTAGCGCCACGGTTCGGATACTGAGCGGAGCGTGGCCGCCGTGGCGACGGCCGCGGTCACCGCCTCGTGCCCCTTGTCCTCGCGGGAGCCCTCGATGCCGGCCCGGTCCAGGGCCTGCTCCTCGGTGTCGCAGGTGAGGACGCCGAAGCCGACGGGGACGCCGGTCTCGACGGAGACCTGGACGAGGCCCTGGGTGACGCCCTGGCACACGTAGTCGAAGTGGGGGGTGCCGCCGCGGATGACGACGCCGAGGGCGACGATGGCGTCGTAGCCGCGGCCCGCGAGGACCTTGGCGACGACCGGCAGCTCGAAGCTGCCGGGGACGCGGAGCAGGGTCGGCTCGTCGATGCCGAGTTCACGCAGGGCGCGCAGGGCGCCGTCCACCAGTCCGTCCATCACCTTGTCGTGCCACTGCGACGCGATCACGGCGACCCTGAGGTCTCCGACGTTGCGTACGGACAGTTCCGGTGCACCCTTGCCGCTCACGTGTCTCCTCGTCTCGCTTGCTTACTGGTTGCCGCAGGTGGACACGGGGGTCGTGTCCAGCCAGGGCAGGTCGTGTCCCATCCGGTCCCGCTTGGTGCGCAGGTAGCGGAGGTTGTGCTCGCCGGCCTGGACGGGCATGGGCTCGCGGCCGGTGACCTCGATGCCGTGCCGTTCGAGGGCGTCGCTCTTGTCGGGGTTGTTGGTCATCAGGCGGACCGTGCGGACGCCGAGGTCCTCGAGGATCCGGGCGCCGGCGCCGTAGTCGCGGGCGTCGGCGGGCAGGCCGAGTTCGAGGTTGGCGTCGAGGGTGTCGCGGCCGCGCTCCTGGAGTTCGTAGGCGCGCAGCTTGGACATCAGGCCGATGCCGCGTCCCTCGTGGCCGCGCAGGTAGACGACGACGCCGCGGCCCTCGGCCTGGATGCGGTCCAGGGAGGCGTCGAGCTGGGGGCCGCAGTCGCAGCGCTGGGAGCCGAAGACGTCGCCGGTGAGGCACTCGGAGTGGACACGGACCAGGACGTCGGCGCCGTCGCCGATCTCGCCGTGCACGAGGGCGACGTGCTCGACGCCGTCGACCGTGGAGCGGTAGCCGTACGCGGTGAACTCGCCGTGCGTGGTGGGCAGTCGGACCTCGGCCTCGCGGCGGACGGTGGGCTCCTCGCTGCGCCGGTAGGCGACGAGGTCCTCGATGGAGATGATCGTCAGGCCGTGCTTGCGGGCGAACGGGATCAGCTCGGGCAGCCGCAGCATGCGCCCGTCCTCCCCCGCGATCTCCACGATGGCGCCGGCCGGGCGCAGCCCCGCGAGGCGGGCGAGGTCGACGGCGGCCTCGGTGTGGCCGTCGCGGACGAGCACGCCGCCGGACCGGGCGCGCAGCGGGAAGACGTGCCCGGGGCGGACCAGGTCGGCGGGTTCGGCGGTGCCGCCCGCCAGGAGTCGCAGGGTGGTGGCGCGGTCGGCGGCGGAGATGCCGGTGCTCACGCCGTGCGTGGCGGTGGCGTCCACGGAGACGGTGAAGGCCGTCTTCATGGACTCGGTGTTGTCGTCGACCATCTGCGGGAGGCGGAGCCGGTCCAGTTCCTCGCCCTCCATGGGGGCGCAGATCAGGCCGCGGCACTCGGTCATCATGAAGGCGACGATCTCCTCGGTCGCCTTCTCGGCGGCGACGACGAGGTCGCCCTCGTTCTCGCGGTTCTCGTCGTCGACGACCACGACGGGGCGGCCCGCGGCGATGTCGGCGACGGCCCGCTCGACGGGGTCGAGGGAGAGGTCGTCGATGCCGTCGGGGCTGTAGAGGATGGGTGCCGTGCTCATGCGGGCGCTCCTTCCGGGAGGGGGCGGGCCGCGTCGCGCGAGCGCAGCCACCAGTCGCGCAGGCCCCACAGGACGAGCGCGCCGTAGAGGACGTAGACGAAGCCGGAGAAGGCGAAGCCGTTGGCGAAGTTGAGCGGGACGCCGACGAGGTCGACGAGCAGCCAGGCGAACCAGAACTCGACCATGCCGCGCGCCTGGGCGTACATGGCGACGACGGTGCCGACGAAGATGTACGCGTCCGGCCAGGGGTCCCAGGAAAGGGTCGGGAAGGCGGTGAACAGACCGCCCACCGCGAGGGTGCCGACGGCGGCCGCGGCGACCAGCGCGCCGCGTTCGCGCCAGGTGGCGAACCGTACGGCGATGGAGCCGTCCTGGCTCTGCTGCCGGCCCCGGTTCCACTGCCAGAAGCCCCAGGCGGCGACGACCATGACGACGAGCTGCTTGCCGGCGCTGCCGGAGAGGTGGGCGGTGGCGAAGGCGGCGAGGAGGACGAGTCCGGAGGCGAACTGCACGGGCCAGGTCCAGATCGAGCGTCGCCAGCCGAGGGCGAGGCCGAGCAGACCGATCACGTTGCCGATCATGTCCGACCACTTGATGTGCTGGTCGAAGAGGGTGAACGCCTCGGAGTTGAGCCAGTTCACCGGGTGCCCCCCTGCGTGCCGAGCAGCCGCTCCACGTACTTGGCGATGACGTCCACCTCGAGGTTGACCGGGTCGCCGGGCTGCTTGATGCCGAGCGTGGTCAGGGCGAGGGTGGTGGGGATGAGGCTGACGGTGAAGAAGTCGGGACCGGCGTCGACGACGGTGAGACTGATGCCGTCGACGGTGATGGAGCCCTTCTCCACGACGTAGCGGGCGAGGTCGGCGGGCAGGGAGATCTTCACGAGCTCCCAGTGCTCGGAGGGCTTGCGCTCCAGGATCTCGCCGGTGCCGTCGACGTGGCCCTGCACGATGTGGCCGCCGAGCCGGGCGCCGACGGCGGTGGGGCGTTCCAGGTTGACGCGGGAGCCGACGGCGAGGACGCCGAGGCTGGAGCGCTTCAGGGTCTCGGCCATGACGTCGGCGGTGAACTCGTCGCCCTCGTGGTCGACGACCGTGAGGCAGACGCCGTTGACGGCGATGGAGTCGCCGTGGCGGGCTCCCTCGGTGACCGCGGGGCCGCGCAGGCGGAAGCGACAGGCGTCGTCGAGGGTCTCGACGGCGGTGATCTCGCCCAACTCTTCGACGATTCCGGTGAACACTTCCCGGGTCCTCCTGCCTCTTCGGGCACGGACTCCGGGGCTGTCGACGAACGACAGAAGGGACGGACGGGTACTCGGAACGACGACGCCGGACGGGGCCCGCCCGTGACGGACGTGCCCCAGAGATCGGCGGCGCGCACGTGTGCTCGCCCGCCGCGCACTGCCTCCCATCCGGACTTTAACCGTCGGTCCAGGAATTTCACCTGGTCAACCGGCCGCTGGAAGCGACCGGGTCGCGGACTGTAACCGCCGGTTCGGACTTTCACCGACCCCGGAGTGCGCTGCTTCTGGTACAGGGCCAGTGTGCCACGCCCGGCGGCCGTCCATACGGACGGAGTGTGTGGAGTGGATCACAGAGCGCTCCTCCGGCTGGACTCCACCGCGCCGTGCTGCTCCAACCGGGCCGCGATCCAGGCGCGTTGAGATTGGTCCATACCTATTGACTCACTGGTCTAGTCCTCTCTAGGGTCTGCGCAACTTCCGTGGAGAGGAACCGACTGTGCCTTCCCCGTCACGCTCCAGATCCCGCCGCAGAGCGGCGCCGGCCCTGTTCGCGGCGGCCGCCGCCGTAGCCGGCCTGCTGCTCGCCGGTCTCCCGGCGACCGCGTCGCAGGCCGCCGCCCAGGACTCCTGTCGACCCGACGGGCTCTACCGGACGCCCGGCGTCGACGTCCCCTACTGCTCGGTCTACGACGCGGACGGCAGGGAGAAGATGGGCGCCGACCACCCGCGCCGGGTGATCGGCTACTTCACGGGCTGGCGCACGGGCAAGGACGGCAAGCCGGCCTACCTCGCCTCGGACATCCCGTGGGACAAGGTCACCCACATCAACTACGCCTTCGCGCACGTCGACGGCGGCAACCGGCTCTCCGTCGGCCCGGACGGCGAGAAGAACGCGGCGACCGGCATGACCTGGCCCGGGGTCGCGGGCGCCGAGATGGACCCGGGGCTCCCCTACAAGGGCCACTTCAACCTGCTGGGCAAGTTCAAGAAGCAGCACCCGGACGTCAAGACGATGATCTCGGTGGGCGGCTGGGCCGAGACGGGCGGCTACCTCGCGGACGACGGCTCGCGCGTGGACTCCGGCGGCTTCTACTCCATGGCCACCAAGGCCGACGGCTCGGTCAACCAGGCCGGCATCGACACCTTCGCCGACTCGGCGGTCGACTTCGTCCGGAAGTACGGCTTCAACGGCGTCGACATCGACTACGAGTACCCGACCACGATGAAGGACGCGGGCAACCCGCTCGACTGGTCCCTTGCCAACGGCCGCCGGGCCGGGCTGGTCAAGGGCTACGCGGCGCTGATGAAGACGCTGCGCGAGAAGCTGGACCGCGCGGGCGCCGCGGACGGCAGGCACTACCTGCTCTCCGTCGCCGCGCCCTCCTCCGGCTATCTGCTGCGCGGCATGGAGACCTTCCAGGTCCAGAAGTACCTGGACTACGTCAACATCATGTCGTACGACCTGCACGGCGCCTGGAACGAGTACGTCGGCCCGAACGCCTCGCTCTTCGACGACGGCAGGGACGCCGAACTGGCCGCCGCGAACGTCTACGGCAGCGCCCAGTACGGCGGTGTCGGCTACCTCAACACCGACTGGGCCTACCACTACTTCCGCGGCTCCATGCCGGCCGGCCGCATCAACATCGGCCTGCCGTACTACACCCGCGGCCACAAGAACGTTCAGGGCGGCACCGACGGCCTGTGGGGCAAGGCGTCCGCGTCCACCTGCCCGGCGGGCTCCGGCCTGACCAAGTGCGGTGACGGCGCCGTCGGCATCGACAACCTCTGGCACGACCTCGACACCAACGGCAAGGAGTCCCCGGCGGGCTCCAACCCCATGTGGCACGCCAAGAACCTGGAGAAGGGCATCGTCGGCGACTACGTCACCGACTACGGCTTCCCTGCGGACACGAAGCTGACCGGTACCTACGCCCGCAAGTACGACGCGACGCTGGTCGCCCCCTGGCTGTGGAACGCCGAGAAGAAGGTGTTCCTGTCCACCGAGGACGAGCAGTCGGTCGGGGCCAAGGCCGACTACGTGGTGGACCGCGGCATCGGCGGCGCGATGATCTGGGAGCTGGCCGGCGACTACGGCTGGAACGCCGCCAAGGGCCAGTACGAGATGGGCGACACCCTCACCTCGCTGATGTACGACACGTTCAAGTCGGCCGCGCCGTACGGCGCGAAGAAGTCCAACGCGGACCTGCCGGCGCAGGCCGTGGACGTGGACGTGGAGTTCACCGACTTCAAGCTGGGCGACTCCAACTACCCGATCACGCCCAAGCTGCGGATCACGAACAACACGGGGACCGCGCTGCCGGGCGGCACGGAGTTCCAGTTCGACTACGGGACCTCGGCCCCGGGGAACGCCTCCGACCAGTCCGGTTTCGGCACCAAGGTCATCCACAGCGACCACACGGGCGGCAACGTGGGCGGCCTGAAGGGCGACTTCCACCGGGTGTCGCTGAAGCTGCCGGCGTGGCAGTCGCTGGCGCCGGGCGCGACCGTCGACCTGGCGTTCAACTACTACCTGCCCGTGTCGACCCCGTCGAACTGGACGGTGACGATCGGCGGCACGGCGTACGCCCTGGCCGGTGACCTCGCCCGGGGCACGACCGTGGTGGACCCGGGGACGCAGACCCCCACCCCCACGCCCACGCCCACGCCCACGGGTACCGCGTCCCCGGGGCCGAGCCCCAGCCCGACGGGCGGGACCGGGCAGTGCGCCGCCCCGGCCTGGGACACGGCCTCGTCCTACGGCGGCGGCACCTCCGTGTCCCACCGGGGGCACACGTGGAAGTCCAAGTGGTGGACGAAGGGCGAGGAGCCCGGAACCACCGGTGAATGGGGTGTCTGGCAGGACCTCGGAGCCTGCTGACCCCCGGCCGAACGGGCCCGGCGGCGGTGACGAAGGCCCTTGCCCGCCGCCGGGTCACCCCACCGCACCCTGCCGGGCTCTGGCAGGGTGCGGTCATGACCACCGCGACTACCCCGAGCGCCTCCGACGAGTTCGAACGGCACCGCCCCCGCCTCTTCGGACTCGCCTACCGCATGCTGGGCTCCGCCGACGAGGCCGAGGACACGGTCCAGGACGCCTGGCTGCGCTTCACGGCGGCCGACCGGACGGGGATCGAGCATCCGGGGGCGTGGCTGGCCAAGGTCGTCACCAACCTCTGCCTGACCCGCCTCACCTCCGCGCGCGCCCGCCGCGAGAGCTACGTCGGCACCTGGCTGCCGGAGCCCGTCGCCACCGCGGACGGCACGCTGGGTCCGCTGGAGTCGGCCGAGCAGCGCGACGCCGTGTCCACCGCGCTGCTCCTGCTGCTGGAGCGCCTCACCCCGACCGAGCGGGCGGTGTACGTGCTGCGGGAGGCGTTCGCGTACGGGTACCGGGAGATCGCCGGGGTCCTGGACCTGGGCGAGGCCAACTGCCGTCAGCTGTACCGCCGGGCGGCGCGGCGGGTGGGGGAGCCGGGATCCCGGTTCGAACCCGCGCCCGGGCGGCGGGAGCGGCTGGTCGCGTCGTTCCTCACCGCGGCGCGCGAGGGCGACCTGACGGGTCTGGAGAGGCTGCTCGCCGAGGACGTGACCTGGTGGAGCGACGGCGGTGGCAAGGTCTCCGCGGCCCGCCGCCCCGTCGAGGGCCGGGACAAGGTCCTGCGCCTGATGGCGGGCGTGCTGCGGCGCTACGCGACGGGCTGGGAACTCACCCTCGCCGAGATCAACGGAGCGCCGGCGCTGGTCGCGCGTTCGGGTGCGGTGCTCGTCGGCGTGCTGTCGTTCGAGCTGCGCGACGGTGCGATCGGCGAACTGCACGCCGTGATGAACCCGGACAAACTGGGATTCGCAGGCCGTCAGCTGGCCCGGCCGTGAGATGTCCGCCCCGACGTTGTCACATTCCGCGGGGGTCGCGCGGTCCCAGCTGACGACAGGGCGCCCCACCCGGGGGCCCCGCGTCCGACAGGGGCTGAACAGCATGACGACGATCCTGGTGACCGGCGGCACCGGCACGCTCGGCCGGCTCGTCACGGACCGGTTGCGGGCCGACGGGCACGAGGTGCGGGTGCTCAGCCGGCACAGCGAGCCGTACGCCGTCGACCTGCGCGAGGGCGGCCGCGCTCTCGACACGGCGCTCGCCGGAGTCGACACGGTCGTGCACTGCGCGACGACCCTGCGCGGCGGTGACGAGCGGTCGGCCGCGAACCTGGTCGCGGCGGCCCGGCGGGCCGGGGTGGCCCACCTGGTCTACATCTCGATCGTCGGCGTCGACCGGGTGCCGTACGGCTACTACCGGTCCAAGCTCGCCGTCGAGAAGGCGGTGGAGGAGTCGGGCCTCGGGTGGACGGTGCTGCGGACGACCCAGTTCCACGACCTGGTGGTGGGGGTGCTCCGGGTGCTGACCAGGGTGCCGTTCGTGGTGCCGTCCCTCGGCGTCCGCGACCAGCCGGTGGAGGTGGCGGAGGTCGCGGACCGGCTCGCCGCACTGGCCGTGGGCGCCCCCGCCGGGCGGGTGCCGGACATGGGCGGTCCCGAGGTGCGCACCTTCGGGTCACTGGCCCGCGCGTACCTGGACGCGACGGGACGCCACCGGGCCGTGGTGAACGTGCCTCTCGCGGGGAAGGCTTACCGCGCGTTCCGCGAGGGCGGGCACCTCGCGCCCGGGCACGCGGTCGGCAAGGTCACGTTCGAGGAGTATCTGGCGGCACGGTTCGGCGGCGGGGAGGACGGGCGGCGCGGATGAGCGGACAGGTGGGGCCGCGAACGAGCGGACGGGTGGGCGGCGGATGAGCGCGCGGGCGTGGCTGCGGGCGGGACTGGGACTGCTCGCGGGCGGCCAGGTGGTGCTGGGGCTGTGGATCCTGCTGCTGCCCGAGCTGTTCTGGAAGTGGCCCTGGGTGTCGCACCTGCCGCCCTACAACGAGCATCTGCTCCAGGACTTCGGCGGGGCGAGCCTCGGACTCGCCGTGGTGCTGTGCGCGGCGGTGGCGGTGATGGAACGCCGCCTGGTGCTGACGGCCCTGGTGGCCTACCTGGTCTCCTCCGTCGCCCACCTCCTCTTCCACGCCCGGCATCTGGAGCCCCTGTCGGCGCCGAGCGCCGCGGGCTTCATGGTGCTGCTGGGGGCGGCGGTGCTGCTCCCGGCGGTACTGGTGTGGCTGGCGGCGGACGGGTCGGCGTTCCGGGAGCCGGGCCCCACGGGGAGGCGGACGGCGCCCTGAGCGGCGGCCCGCGGGCGCCGCGGGGTCCCGACCGGGCGGCCCGGGGGCCCGACCGGATGGCCCGGGGGCCCGACCGGACGGCCCGGCGGGACACCCGTGCGTCGCGGGCTACCGCTCGGGCGGCGCGAACAGCTCGTCCTGGGCCCGGTCGCGGGCGGTCAGCAGCGCGCCGCGCAGGACGGCGCCGCCGCCCAGGGTGCTGGGCCGTACCTCGGTGGCCAGCGGGGACATGCGGGTGAGGCGGTCCTGGACGCGGTCGGCGAGGGTGTCGGCACCGGCCCGGCCGATCTCACCGGCGAGCACCACGCAGCCGGGGTCGAGGACGGAGACGACGGCGGCGGCCCCGAGGACGACGCGGTCGGCGAGCGCGTCGAGGAACCGCTCGGCGGCCGGGTCGCCGCCGGACGCCGACCGGCGTACCGCCTCGCGGACCAGCGCGGCGGCGGCGTGCGGCTCGGGCCGGGCGGGCCGTTCCGTCGCGCCGTGCTCCGCCGCGAGGGCGGTCACCGCCGCCGCCCCCGCCACGGAGTGGAAGCCGCCGTCGCAGTCGGTGGCCGACGGCAGGCCCGCGGTGCCCGGCACCGGCATGAAGCCGATCTCGCCCGCGCCTCCGGACACACCCTTGCGCAGGGTGCCGTCGAGGACGACGGCGGCTCCGATGCCTAGCCCGAGCCAGAGCAGGACGAAGGTGTCGCGCCCCCGGGCCGCCCCGTCGCGCTGCTCGGCCAGGGCGGCGAGGTTGGTCTCGTTCTCGACGCCGACCCGCGCCTCGGGGAACTTCTCCTGCAGCGCGGCCATCAGCCGGCGGTGCCACTCGGGCAGCCCGGTGGAGTCGCGGAGTTCGCCGCTGGCCGGGTCGATCAGGCCGGGCGCCCCGATGCCGATGGTGTGCAGCCGGTCGGCGCCGGCCTCCTTGGCCGCCCGCTCGACCAGGCCGACCGCCTGCTCCACCGCGGGGCCGGTGCCGTACTGGCCGTCGATGGGCGCGGACGCCTCGGCGAGCACCCGGCCGAGCAGGTCGGAGACGAGTACGGCGACGCCCTCGGTGCGGACGTCGAGGGCGGCGAGGTGGGCGCGTTCGGCGACGATGCCGTACAGCTTGGCGTTCGGTCCCCGGCGCTGCTCGCCGGACTCCCCCGCCACCTCGATCAGGCCGGAGGCGGTGAGGCGTTCGACGAGGTCGGCGACGGTGGGCCGGGAGAGGCCGGTCAGCTGCTTCAACTGTCCTGCCGTCAACGGGCCGTCGCGCTGGAGGAGATCGAGGGCGAGTCGGTCGTTGATGGCCCGGGCGGTGCTCGGGGATGCGGGCATGCCGGGATCCTTCCAGATCGGCGGCGCGGGGGCCCACGCCGGTAATCCACTATCTATCAGGCAGGCTCCCTGATAATTTACGCGGCGCACTGGAACGACGGAGGGGTGGAGCATGAGCACAGTGGTCTACGGGCAACGCGAGGTGAAGCGCGCCCGGTACGCGGTGGCGGCCGTGTTCGCCGTGCACGGCTCCGTCACCGGGTCCTTCGCGACCCGCGTGCCCTGGATCCAGGACCACGCCGGGGTGAGCGCGGGCCAGTTGGGCCTGGCGCTCGCCTTCCCGGCGCTCGGTGCCTCCCTGGCCATGCCGCTGGCCGGACGCGTCAGCCACCGCTTCGGCGCCCGTGCCGCCCTGCGCGGACTGCTGGCCCTGTGGACCCTGGCGCTGATCCTGCCCTCCCTCGCCCCGAACCTGCTCACCCTGTGCCTCGCCCTGTTCGTCTACGGCGCCACGGCGGGCATGTCGGACGTGGCGATGAACGCGCTCGGCGTGGAGATAGAGAACCGTCTCGACAAGTCGATCATGTCGGGGCTGCACGGCATGTGGAGCACGGGCGCGCTGATCGGCTCGGCGGCCGGCACGATCGCCGCCCACCTGGGCGCGGACGCCCGGATCCACCACGTCCTGGCGGCCGCGGTGCTGACGGTGACGGGCCTGGTCGCCTGCACCTGGGTGCTGGACCTGCAGCCCGCCGAGGACGAGGAGCCGCCGCCGCGCTTCGCGCTGCCGCCCAGGTCGGCGCTGCTGATCGGTGCCGTCGGGTTCTGCGCGGTGTTCGCGGAGGGCGCGAGCCTGGACTGGTCGGCGGTCTATCTGCGGGACGAGTTGGAGACCTCGGCCGGTCTCGCGGCGGCGTGCACGACGGGCTTCACGCTCACCATGGCGCTGGCCCGGCTCGCCGGGGACAGGGTGGTGGACCGGTTCGGCGCGGTGCGCACGGTCCGGGTGAGCGGCGTGCTGGCCGCACTCGGCGGTCTGCTCGTCGTCGTCGGGGGCCATCCGGCGGTGGCGATGAGCGGCTTCGCGCTGATGGGCCTCGGCATCGCCGTGGTCGTCCCGCTGTGCTTCGCCGCGGCCGGCCGCGCCGGTTCCAACCCGAGCCTGGCCATCGCGGGCGTGGCCACCATCACGTACACCTCGGGTCTGGTCGCGCCGAGCGCGATCGGCGGCCTGGCCCAGGCGACCAGCCTGGTGGTGTCGTTCGGTCTGGTGACCCTGCTGGCCTGCTGCCTGGTGGTGTTCGCGCGGGTGCTGCGGGCCGGGGACCGGGACCGGCCGAAGATCAGTCCGTCGGTCGCAGAAGTTCCCGACCGGCAGTCCTGAACGCCTCGCTCCACGGCGCCGGGCGCAGCGTCGTGGAGTCCAGCCGGACCAGCACCCGGGTGCCGCGGGCGTAGGTGGTGGCGCCGTCCGCCGAGCAGAACCGGAAGCCGTAGGTCAGCCCGGTGGTGCCCAGCCGGTCCAGCCACAGGTGGACGGCGTACGCGCCGGGCCGGGTGACCGGCGCCTCGTAGCCGATCGTCAGTTCCTTCACGGCGTTGCAGGCGTCGCCGGCCGCCGCCCAGTCGCCCTCGAACCGGACGCCGTGCCCGGCCCACAGCTCCGTCCAGGCCCGTTCGACCATCACGGGGTAGCGGGCGTTGTGCAGCAGTCCGAGCGCGTCCAGGTCGTCGAAGTGGACGGTGACGGGGACGAGCCGTCCGTGGGACAGGACGGGCGCGGTGGGGGCTTCGGCGGTCACGGGCGGGGCTCCTGGTCGTGCTCGGCGGTGCTCACGTACGGCGGTTCCCCCTCATCCTAAGCGGACGCTCACCAGGGACTTCCGGGAAGGTGCTGGTCAGCGGGGGGCGCGGGACGGGGACGGGGCGGTTACCCCTGACAATGGTCCGGACAGTCGTCAGTACAGAGAAAGCGAAACCTCACCATGGACCTCGGCGTGCGCTGGAAGCTGCACGGGGACGGCAAGGTACCCGCCCCCGGAGCGGTGGTCCGTCCCGACGAACGGCTCTCGTGGCCCCGTACGGCCGGGCTCGGCGCCCAGCACGTGGTGGCCATGTTCGGGGCGTCCTTCGTGGCTCCGGTCCTGATGGGCCTCGACCCCAACCTCGCGATCATGATGTCGGGCGTCGCGACCGTCATCTTCCTGCTCGCCACCCGCGGCCGGGTGCCCAGCTACCTCGGCTGCTCCCTCTCCTTCGTCGGTGTCGCCGCGGTGATCCGGGCCCAGGGCGGCACGAGCGCCACGGTGACCGGCGCGGTCCTCGTGGTCGGCGTCGCGCTGTTCCTGGTGGGGCTCGCCGTGCAGCGGTTCGGGGCGCGGATCATCCACGCCGCGATGCCGCCGATCGTCACCGGCGCGGTGGTGATGCTGATCGGCTTCAACCTTGCCCCCGTCACCGCGTCGACGTACTGGCCGCAGGACCAGTGGACGGCGCTCCTCGTGATGCTGTTCACGGGTCTGGCCGTGGTGTGCCTGCGGGGCTTCTGGTCCCGGATCGCGATCTTCCTGGGGCTGGTCTTCGGGTACGTCCTGTCCTGGGCGCTCGACCGGACCTTCGGGAAGATCCACTCGGTGGACGGCAGCGGCAAGCTCACCGACCACTGGCGGCTGGACTTCTCCGCCGTGGGCCAGGCCGACTGGGTCGGGCTGCCGACCTTCCACGGGCCGAGCTTCGAGTGGTCGGCCATCCTGGTCGCCCTGCCCGTCGTGATCGCCCTGATCGCGGAGAACGCCGGGCACGTCAAGGCGGTCGGCGAGATGACCGGCGACAACCTGGACGACAAGCTGGGCACGGCGATCTCGGCCGACGGCATCGGCTCGGTGCTGTCCACCGCGGTGGGCGGCCCGCCCAACACCACGTACTCCGAGAACATCGGCGTGATGGCGGCGACCCGGGTCTACTCGACCGCCGCCTACTGGGCAGCGGCGGGCTTCGCCCTGCTCTTCGGCCTCTGCCCGAAGTTCGGCGCGGTCGTGGCGGCGATCCCGGGCGGCGTGCTCGGCGGCATCACCGTCATCCTGTACGGCATGATCGGCCTGCTCGGCGCCCAGATCTGGATCAACGCCAAGGTGGACATGCGCAACCCGCTGAACCTGGTCCCGGCCGCGGCGGGCATCATCATCGGCGTCGGCAACGTCAGCATGGAGTTCACCGACACCTTCTCGCTGAGCGGCATCGCGCTCGGCACCCTGGTCGTCATCACCGGATACCACGCGCTGCGCGCGTTCGCCCCCGCGCACCTCAAGACGCAGCAGCCGCTGCTGGACGAGGGCACCTCGTCGTACGACGAGAAGGCGGCGGACGGCGGCGCGGGCGACGGCGACGGCGGCGACGGGTCTCAGCGCGCCAGGTCGTAGGCGTACGACGGGGTGAACGTGCCCGGTTCCCCCTTGCAGCCGTCGGACTCCCCCGGCAGCTTGACCCACAGGTAGGCGTCGATGCGCCCCATGCCGGTGTTCAGGGTCGGTGACCTGCCGATCCTGCGGCCGGCCGGGTCGCACCACTCGCCGTCGGGCGGGGCGCCGTTGCCGTTGCGGCTGGTGTCGATGACGGCACCGAGGTTCTCCGGGCCGCCGAGGGCGTCGAGGACCGCGCGGTCGTAGGCGACCTCGTCGGCGGTGGTGTGGAAGTTGGAGACGTTGCTGAAGACGCCGTCGGAGGAGTCGGCCGAGGCGGCGCCCGCCTGTCTGAGCAGGCCCGCCTGCTCGGCGGGCGCGTGCCAGCCGGAGTGACCCGCGTCGTAGTACACCCGGGCGGCCGGGTCGGCGTCCTTCATGACCCGGCCGGCGCGGGCCAGGGAGGCGAAGCGGTCGGCGCGCTCACCGGCGGACAGGCACGCGGACTGGGCGACCGAGTCGGGTTCCAGCACGACGATCACCTCGCCGGAGCCGAGCCCGGCGGCGAACCGGTCGATCCAGGCGTCGTAGGCGTCGAGGTCGGGCGCACCGCCCTCGGAGTGGCCGCCGCAGTCGCGGTCGGGTATCGCGTACGGCACGAGGACCGGCACCCGGCTCTGGGCGGCGCCCGCGGAGGTGACGGCGCGGACCCGGGCGGTGACGGTGGCCGGGCTGTGGTCGGCGAACCAGACGGCGGCCGGGTTGCCGGCGATCCGGGACGCGATGACGTCCCGGCGCGGGTCGTCGGGGTGGGTCCGGGTCCAGTCGAGGACCTGGGAGTCGGGGTGCCGGTAGAGCCGGGTGGCGGCCGCCGTGGTGGGGGGCCCGCTCTCCGGAGGGGGCTCGGACGTCTTCCCCGGCCGGGGTCCGGGACTCTTCCTCGTCGCCGTCGCCGTCGCCGTCGGGGAGGGCGGGGCGGAGTGCGACGGTGTCGTCGGCGCGGCCGGGGACGGTGTGCCGGGCTCGGAGTGGGTTCGCGGCGACGCCGTCGTCCCCGGCCGGGCCTCGTCGGCGGCGCGGCCCTCGTCGTCGCCGAGCGCGGTGAGCATGCCGGTCACGGTGCCGACCGCGACGACGACGGACGCCGCCGCGACCATCGCGCCGCGGCGGGCGGTGCGCCTGCGCTCGGCCCTGCGAGCGGCCAGGCGCCGGGCACGAAGGCCTGACACGTACGGTTCCCCCTCCCCCGCGCGGCGGGCGCGTTCCTCCGTTTCGGGGAAGCGTCGGGCCCGCCGGCACTGCCGCCAGCCTAAAGCTGGGACGCTGCCGCCATGGCGCACCGCGAGCAAGTCCCGACGGCCACCTTGACGGTGGGCTCCGTTCTCACCAGGATGCGCGCCCTCGGCACGGCGCTGCCGGCCGGGGACGGGGTGGCGGTCTTCAACCGCGTCTACCTGTCCGTCACGGAGGCCGTCGACCGGCACATCGACGGCGGCCGGTTCGCGGACGCCGGAGCCGCGACCGCGCTGGACGTGCGGTTCGCGGAGCGCTATCTGGCCGCCGTGGACGCGGCGGAGGAGGGCCGTCGTCCGCCCGCCTGCTGGCGCCCCCTGTTCCAGTTCCGCCGCCATCCCGGGGTACGGCCGCTGCAGTTCGCGCTGGCGGGCATCAACGCGCACATCGGCCACGACCTGGCGCTGGCCGTGGTGGACACCTGTCGTACCCTCGGCTGCGAACCGCGCGACCTGGAGGACGAGTTCGACCGCGTGGGTGATCTCCTCGTCTCGCTGGAGGAGCGGGTCCGCGACGAGCTGATGCCGGGCCCCGACCTCCTCCAGATCGCCGACCCGCTGACCCATCTGCTCGGCTCCTGGAGCCTGGACCGCGCCCGCGAGGCCACCTGGGCCGCGGCCCGCGCGCTGTGGGCGCTGCGCCGGCTGCCGGACGTCGCCGGGGAGTTCACCGAGCGGCTGGACGCCGCGGTGGGCTTCGCGGGGCGCATGCTGCTCACCCCGCTGCCGGACTGATCCGGCCGGTCCTCGCGGTGCGCGGCGCGGAACTCTCCGAAGACGGCTGTACGTTGAAACCGGTTGGAACCTTTCGGACCACGGGCAACATCGCACCCCGACGGCGAAGGAGCACCCCGGTATGACGACCCGGCTCGGACTCGGCCTCCCCCAGATGCGGCAGTACGACATCGGCAAGGACGTCCCCGACGTGGCGCGGGCGGCGGAACGGACGGGCTACGAGAGCCTGTGGGTGTTCGAGCGGGCCCTGTTCCCCGAGCCGGCCACCCAGGGGCTGTACGGCGTCGAGGGCCTGCCCTGGCCGGAAACGTACCGGAGTGTGGCGGAGCCGCTGGTCACCCTGGCCCTCGCGGCAGCGGTCACCGAGCGGGCCCGGCTGGGTACGAGCGTGCTGGTCGCTCCGCTGCACGTGCCGTTCCAGCTCGCCAAGACGCTGGCCTCGCTGGACGCGGCAAGCGGCGGCCGGGTGCTGGCGGGCTTCGGCACCGGCTGGTCCCACGACGAGTACGCGGCGGCCTCCGTGCGGCCGTTCGCCGAGCGCGGCGCCGCCCTGGACGAGCTGATCGGGGTGTGCCGCGCGGTGTGGGGCCCGGACCCGGTGGTGTACGACGGGGAGGTCACGAGGATCGCGTCCGCCGTGGTCGGCCCCAAACCGGCCCGGCCGATCCCGATCCTGCTGGCGGCGGGCAACAGCGGCCGGGCCCGGCGTCGCCTGGTCGACCACGCCGACGGCTGGCTGCCGACCGGCATCGGCGCCGGGACCGTCGCCGCGCGGTTGCGGGAGCTGCGGGACCTGGCCGACGAACGGGGTCGTACGAAGCCGGTCCGGACGGTGCTGCGGGCCAACACCCGCTACAGCGCGAAGAACTACGAGGGCTCCGACCGCGCCCCCTTCCAGGGCGGCGTCGACCAGATCGTCGAGGACCTGGCCGCGCACGCCGAGATCGGCCTGGACGAGATCCTCGTCGACCTGCAGAGCACCGCACGCGACGCCGAGGAACTGAAGGACGTCGCCGCCCAGGTCTACGAGACGGCGAGGGCGGCCGGGGTCTAGGCCCCCGGCTGGAAACGCCCTAGTCCTCGGGGAGTTCCACGGGCGCGATCTCCTCGTACAGGTCGCCCGGGCCGGGGTTGGTCGCGTCGGTGGCGCCGCCGAGGTGGTGCATGACGCCCCAGACCGCGTTCAGCGCGGTCTGGACGGCGCCCTCGGCCCAGCCGGCCGTCCAGGAGATGTCGTCGCCGGCGAGGAAGATGCCCCGCTTGTCCTCGGGCAGCGCCTCCTGCATGAAGTGGGTGAACAGGCGCCGCTGGTAGCGGTAGTGGCCGGGCAGGTTGGCCTTGAAGGCGCCCATGAAGTAGGGCTCGTTCTCCCAGGAGACCGTCACCGGGTTGCCGATGACGTGCTTCCTGATGTCGACCCTGGGGTAGATCTCGCCGAGCGACTTCAGCATGACCTCCATCCGCTCGTTCGCGGACAGCGGCAGCCACTTCAGGCTGTCGTCGCACCAGGTGTAGGAGAGGCAGATGACTGCGGGCCGGTCCGGGCCGTCGTCGAGGAGGTAGGTGCCGCGGGTCATGCGGTCGGTGAGCGTCATCGACATGACGTCCCGTCCGGTGACCTCGTCCTTGTCGAGCCAGAAGGGCCGGTCGACGGGCACGAAGAGCTTGCTGGACTCCATGTAGTGGGTCCGCTCGATGGCGGTCCAGTGGTCGATCGGGAAGAGCGAGTCGTCGCAGGCGATCTTCGAGAGCAGCATCCAGGACTGGGCGGTGAAGATCGCCGCCGGGTAGGTGCGGATGTCGCCGTCGGCGTCGGTCACGGTGATGCGGTTGCCGGCGGTGCGGTTCAGCCGGGTCACGGCCGGGCGGGGCTCGCCGCCGGCGTGCAGGGACTTCAGCGAGGTGCCGTACGGCCAGTGGACGATCTTCTCCGGCTCGCGCTCCCAGAGCCTGAGCGGCAGTTGCTGGGAGCCGCCGACGATGCCGCGGTGGTGGTCGTCGGCCTCGGTGTAGACGACGCGGAGGATCTCCAGGATGGAGTTGGGGAAGTCGGTGTCCCAGCCGCCGGTGCCGAAGCCGACCTGGCCGAAGATCTCGCGGTGCCGGAAGGACCTGAAGGCCTCCGAGTCGCAGAGGAAGCCGTAGAAGGTCTGGTTGTCGAGCTTCTCCACCAGCTTCGCCCAGATCTCGCGGATGCGCGGGACGTCGCGCTCGCGCAGGGCCCGGTTCATGTCGGAGAAGTCGGCGCTCTCTTCGAGGCACTTCCCCCAGGCGTCGGCCACGTCCCGGTAGACCTGCGGCAGGTCGTCGAGGGTCTCGGCGTAGTGCGACTCGCCCTTGAGGTCGACGACGGTCGACGGCGTCGCCTCGGCCAGGGGGTTGGGGAAGGCCCGGGTCTGGAGACCCACCAGGTCGATGTAGTGCCGCAGGGCGGTGGAGGACGGCGGGAAGCGCATCGCGCCCATCTCGGCGGTCAGCGAGGGGTCGCAGCCGTCGAAGCCGACGGTGCGCAGGCGGCCGCCGATCCGGTCGGCCTCGTAGACGACGGGTTTCAGGCCCATCTTCATCAGCTCGTAGGCGGCCACGATGCCGGACAGGCCGCCGCCGATGACGGCGACCTCCGTGCCGTGCTCCGTCGCGGGTATCTGGCCGAGTCCCGCCGGGTGGGCGAGGAAGTCGTCGTACGCGTACGGGAAGTCCGGCCCGAACATGGTGATCGGCGGCTGCTGCTCGTCGGCGTGCTCGATCGCGTTGGGCACGGTGGACGTCATGGGGTACGGGCTCCTTGCACGGGTGGAACGGGGTTCGGGACGCGCGTGGCTCCGGGTCTCAGGCGAGGGCGCCGTAGAGGCCGGGGCGGCGGTCCGTCAGGTACGGGTTGGCCTCGCGGGACGCGGCCAGGAAGACCGGGTCGGCGTCGGCGAGGATCAGCTCCTCGGCACGCCCGGCACGGGCGCGGGCGATGCCGTCGGGCCCGGCGAGGGTGGACAGGCCGACGAACTCGAACTCGCCCTCCGGGCCGACGCGGTTGACGTAGGCGACGTACATCTGGTTCTCGAAGGCCCGCACCGGGACGACGGACTCGGCGACGAACTGGAAGGGGTGCAGCTGGGCGGTCGGGACGAGCAGCAGGTCGGTGCCGGCCAGGGCGTGGGCGCGGACGTTCTCCGGGAACTCCACGTCGTAGCAGATCATCAGGCCGACGGTGAGGCCGTTCAGCTCGGCCTGCACGACGGGCTGCTCGCCCGGCGTGAAGTGGTCGCGTTCGAAGCAGCCGAAGAGGTGGGTCTTGCGGTAGCCCGCGAGCCGGGTGCCGTCCGCGGCGATGAGCTGGACGGAGTTGTAGACGCGCTCGCCGTCCCGCTCGGGGTAGCCGTACGCGACGGCCAGGCCGTGGCGCCCGGTGATCTCCGCGACGGCGTCGGCCGCGTCGCCGTCGGCGGGCTCGGCGAGGCGGCCGATGGCGTCGCCGATGGCGTAGCCGGTCAGGAACAGCTCGGAGGTGACGAGCAGCGCGGCGCCCGCGGCGGCGGCGCGGCCCGCGGCCTCGTCGAGGACCTTGAGGTTCGCGGCGGGGGAGCCGGGGCGGCCGGAGCTCTGGAGCAGGGCGGTGCGCATGCGGGATCCTCACCGGTCGGAGGGGGTTCGGGGGCCAGATAGACGGTACGGTCGGCGGACTCGGCCGGACAAGACGGACCTGTTGCGCGCCGGTGGGCGGATCGTTGCGTGCGCCGGGCGTGCCGCGGCGATTCGTTGCGCACCCCCGCGTGTCGCGGCGGGCCCTCCCGTCGTCCCCGAGGAGCAGGCCGGTTCCGTCCTCCCCCGCCGTGCGGCGGAGGCCGCTCCCGCCCCGGGCGCGATGTGGTGCGGGTGCGGCGCCGGGACAGTGGTGGCCGTTGGGTTCACCGGCTTCGGTCCTTGGGAGAGGACCGCCATGAGACGCCGTACCGCGACCGCCGCACTCTGCACCGCCCTCCTGTTCACCGCCGTCGCCTCGGGCGCGGCCGTCGCCTCGGGCGCGGCCGTCGCCTCCGGACCCCACGAGGGCCCGTACGACGGCCCGCCCCCCGAGCAAGGCCGCCGCGCTGACCGGCAGCGCGCGGCTGTACCGCTCGGCGGGGACGAGATCACCTTCACCTTCGACGCCCATCTCGCGGCGGAGCACGACGACGACCCGCTCGAGGCCACCGGCACCTTCGAGTTCAGCCACTACCTGAACGGCGCGGGCACCCGCGCCGAGGTCGCGGTCGACTGTCTGCTGACCGGCGGTGACGTGGCCGTCGTGTCGGGCGTCGTCACCGACTCCGACCTGCCCGGCGCGGAGGGCAGGCGGGTCGGCGTCACGGTGCACGACCTGGGCCGCCACGACCGGCTCGGCTACAGCTGGGCCGCGACGGGCAGCCCCGCGCTGGGCGGGGAGCCGCCCCGGTGCGTGTCGTCGGCGCCCTTCGAGAAGGTCAGGAAGGGCACCGGCGACTTCGACGTCGTGCCCTGGCGGCCGCGGCTGTAGTGCGGACGGCGCCGGCCAGGACCAGCGCCGTCAGGACGTACGGCACCGCGGACAGCGCGAACGCGGTGCCGTGGCCCCAGGCCGTGGCCGCCGCGGCGTAGACGGCGTAGGTGGCGAGGTTGCCCAGCTCGCTGCCGAGGCCCGCGACCGAGGTCAGGGTGGCCCGCCCGGTGTCGTCGATGCGCTGCTGGAGGCGGGCGTCGGCCAGCACGGTCGCGAGCTGGAAGCCGCCGAAGGCGAGCGCCACCGAGACCAGCGCGACGGGCGTCCCGGCCAGGCCGCCCACGGCCAGGGCGAGCGCGGAACCGGTGAGGAGGGCGGCGAACCCCTGGTCGGTGAGGCGTTCGGCGGGAGCGGCGAGCAGGCTGCCGGCCGTGGCACCGGCCCAGATCACCAGCAGCAGCCAGGGCACGGTCTCGGGTGCCACCCCGGTGCCGAGCGCCAGCAGCGGCGTGTACTCGTCGAGTGCTCCCCACACCGCGGTCACGGCCGGTACGAGGAGCAGCGCGCCGCGCACGGACCGGTCGGCGCGGGCGTCGGCGAGTCCGGCGCGCAGGGGCGCGGACAGGTGCTCACCGCCTCCGGAGGGGGTGCGGTGTTCGGGGAAGCGGGTCGCCACGGCCGCCCCGGCCAGGCAGGCCAGCACGCTCGCCGCGCCCACCGCGTCGTAGCCGCCCCAGGCGAACACCGGACCGGCCAGGCCCATCGCGGACATGGTCGCGGCGATGCCGGTCGCCCGGGCCCGGCCCATGACGCGGGCGTAGCGGTGGGCCGCGCCGGCCCGGTCCAGCTCGTCGTAGACCAGCGCCTCCAGCGCGCCCGAGCCGAGCGCGCCGCCGGCGCCCCACAGCACGAAGCCGAGCGCGAAGGCGCCGTAGGAGGGGGCGAGCACCCACAGGGCGAAGCCGGCGGCGGTGAGCAGCGGGCCGAGGATCAGCAGCAGCCGCCGGGAGACGGCGTCGGCCCAGGCGCCGGAGGGCACCTCGAGCAGGACGCCGGTCAGCGACCACAGGGCGAACAGCGAGGCCGTCTGCCAGACGGACAGGCCGGTGTCGGCGAACAGCAGCGCGTACACCGGATAGAGGAGGACGAATTCGTCGCAGAACGCGGAGGCGTACAGCGTGCGCACGAGTCGGCGGGTGCCGGCGGGCGCGGTGGCGGCATGCGAGGGCGAGGGCGAGACGGTCATGGGGCCTTCCCGAGGGGGCGGATCGGACACCGGAGGTACGGCGTCCGGGGCGGCCCTCGGGAGGAGGCGCTACGGGTGGATCAATGTCGCCAGGTCATGGCACCGATGCTAGGGGGTGTCGGAGGGCTTGCCACCGCATTCCGTCTGCCCGCCGGCGTCATGTGGGCGAGCCCGACGAGAAGCGCCGCAGCAGCGGCGAGAGCACCAGCACGGACCTGGTGCGTTCCACGAACGGTTCCCCGGCGATCCGCTCCAGGACCCGCTCGAAGTGGCGCATGTCGGAGGCGAAGACCTGGGCGACCGCGTCCGCGTCCCCGGTGACGGTGGACGCGGCCACGACCTCCTGGTAGCGCTCCAGGCCCCGCTGGATGGTCTCCGGCGAGGTGTTGCGGCGGCAGAAGATCTCGACGAACCCCTCGGTCTCCCAGCCGAGCGCGGCGGGGTCGACCCGTACGGTGAAGCCGGTGATGGCGCCGGTGGCGCGCAGCCGGTCCACGCGCCGTTTGACGGCGGGCGCGGACAGGCCGACCGACTGCCCGATGTCCGCGTAGGAGCGGCGGGCGTCCTCGGCGAGGGCGTGCACGATGCGTTCGTCGAGATCGTTCAGCACTGCGGGTCGTTCACTTCACTTCTGGTGCGTCCGGGCCCCGGAGGTGTCCGGCGTGGCGGTCGGGAGCGGCGGTGGCCGTACACGAAGTAGACCACGGGCCCGACGGCCGTCCGGACCCCGAAGACCACCCGGGTGACGGTGGGCGGGCCGCCCGTCGTCCGGACGCGCGACCCGAGGCCGAGGGCGGGCCGGGCCGTCGGCAGCAGGACCCGGAAGACCCGGCCGAGGGGTGGCGGACTGCGGATCTTGGCCGGTCAGCGGTCGTCCGGTTCGCCCGCAGCGGCGCGGGCCTCCGCGGCGTCCGCCGCGTCGAAGCCGATCTCTCCGGGCCGGCCGCGGGCGGCCTCCTGGGCGTCGATCCAGCGGGTGTGCGCCTCCCAGGCGGCCTGCTTGCTGGTGCCGAGCGCCGCCCCGATCCGCGTCCAGGAGGCACCGGCCTCGCGGGCGGCGCGGACGGTGAGCTGACGCCCGTAGGCGGCCTTGCGGGCGACCACCTCGCTCAGGGCGAGCAGTTCGAGGAGCTGGGAGCGGTCGAGGGCCTCGTCGTCGCTTCCGAACCCGGCGAGGGACTCGCGGGCACGCAGTTCGTCGAGACGGGCCACGGCGGTCAGCAGGGTGTGCTGCGGCTCGATGCTCTGCGGTGTCGTCATGCGTCCAGCGTCTCGTCAGGCCTGCTTGACGTCAAGCAGGCCTGACGAGTCGATGTCCGGACCGGGGCGTGGATCAGCTCCAGCTGGCGTGCAGGGGCTTGCCCTCGGCGTATCCGGCGGCGCTCTGCACGCCGACGACCGCCTTCTCGGCGAACTCCTCCAGGGAACCGGCCCCGGCGTAGGTGCAGGAGGAGCGGACGCCCGCGATGATCGAGTCGATCAGGTCCTCGACGCCGGGCCGGGCCGGGTCGAGGAACATCCGGGAGGTGGAGATGCCCTCCTCGAACAGCCCCTTGCGGGCCCGGTCGTACGCCGACTCCTCCGAGGTGCGGTTGCGCACCGCTCGGGCGGAGGCCATGCCGAAGGACTCCTTGTAGGCGCGGCCGTTGGCGTCGTGCTGGAGGTCGCCCGGGGACTCGTAGGTACCCGCGAACCAGGAGCCGACCATCACGTTGGACGCACCGGCCGCGAGGGCCATGGCCACGTCGCGCGGGTGGCGGACACCGCCGTCGGCCCACACGTGCTTGCCGTACTTCTTCGCCTCGGCGGCGCATTCCAGGACGGCGGAGAACTGCGGCCGGCCCACGCCCGTCATCATGCGGGTGGTGCACATGGCGCCCGGACCGACGCCGACCTTGATGATGTCGGCGCCCGCCTCGATCAGGTCGCGCACGCCTTCCGCGGAGACGATGTTGCCCGCGACGATCGGGACCCGCGGGTCGAGGGCGCGCACGACCTTGACGGCGCTGATCATCGACTCCTGGTGGCCGTGCGCGGTGTCGATGACGAGGGTGTCCACGCCCGCGTCGAGCAGCTGCTTGGCCTTGCCCGCCACGTCGCCGTTGATGCCGACGGCGGCGGCGACACGGAGCCTGCCTCCGGCGTCGACGGCCGGGGTGTACAGGGTGGCGCGCAGGGCGCCCTTGCGGGTGAGGATGCCGGCGAGGCGGCCGTCCCCGTCCACGGCGGGCGCGTAGCGGCGGTTGGCCGCGTCTAGGGTGTTGAAGGCCTCACGCGGGTCCAGGTCGGCGTCGATGAGGATCAGGTCCTTGGACATGACCTCCTCGAGCTGGGTGAAGCGGTCCACGCCGGTCAGGTCGGTGTCGGTGACCACGCCGACGGGCCTGTTGTCCCCGTCGACGACGACGCCGGCGTTGTGCGCGCGCTTGGGCAGCAGGGACAGCGCGTCGGCGACCGTCTGGTGCGGGGCCAGCACGATGGGGGTGTCCAGGACGTGGTGGCGGCTCTTCACCCAGGTGACGACGTCGGTGACGACCTCGATCGGGATGTCCTGCGGGATGACCACGAGCCCGCCCCGCCGGGCGACCGTCTCGGCCATCCGGCGGCCCGCGATGGCGGTCATGTTGGCGACGACGAGCGGGATGGTGGTGCCCGTGCCGTCCGGGGAGCCGAGGTCCACGCCCTGCCGGGAGCCCACGGCGGAGCGGCTCGGCACCATGAACACGTCGTCGTACGTCAGGTCGTACGAGGGCTGTATGTCATTCAGGAAACGCACGTGCTGCACATCCCAGTCGATCAGAGGTGGCCCCCGGACAGGTCAGCCAGGGGGAAAGAGCACGTACTTCATTCTCCCACGACCGGCCGCCCGCCACCCCCGGGCAGATCATCCAGGCTGGTCAGCGACCGTCTTGGAGGAACCTCCAGGATCGGACGGATCGGACGGACCGGCCGGACCGGCCGGACCGGCCGGACCGGAGGGGCGACGAGGGGGGGCGGACTGCGCCGGGTCACGGACGCGGCGGCCCCTCGAGTTCGCCCGCCCGTGCCCGACCGAGGACTCCGCGGGACGGCCACGAGCCGTCCCGCGGAGTCCTCGGTCGTGCCGCGCGCTTCCTCCCGGTCGTCCGCCCCGACGACCCTGCCCTTGTGTGAGGCGCCGTCAGATCCCGTCCGGGTCCGTCCGGTTGAGCGTCGACTTCGGCGCCGAGCCCGCCGTCATCAGGTAGTCCGCGGCCGACGTGTCCGTCACCAGGCTGGTGACCAGGCCGGAGCGCAGCACCGCGTCGATGGCCGCCGCCTTGCGCTGCCCGCCCGCGATCGCGACGACCTCGGGGATGCGGCGGAGCTGGTCGGCCTTGACCGTGATGCACCGCTCCCCCAGGTCCCGCCCGACCCGGCGCCCCTCGGCGTCGAAGAGGTGCGCCGACATCTCGGCGGCGACACCGAGCGACGCGTAGTGCGCGCGCTCCTCGTCGCTGAGCATGTCGTGCACCGTCGAGATGCCCGGCTCCCAGGAGCCGATGGAGACGCAGGCGACCGTGACCTTGTCGAAGTACTCGAAGGCCCGGGCGATCCCGGTCTGGTGCCGCAGCGCCTGCGCGGTCGCCGCGTCCGGCAGCAGCATCGGCGCGTAGATGGGGTGCGCGTCGCCGCCGGACACCTGGGCGGCGCGGCGGACGGCCTCGACCGAGCCGCGCTCGGCGGTCCCGGCGTCGTACACGCCCGTCAGCTGCACCACCGTGCAGGGCGGCAGCCGGTCGAGCGCCGCCGCCATGTGGATGGTGGACCGGCCCCAGGCCAGGCCCAGCACGTCGCCCTCGTTGACCAGCTCACCGAGCAGGTCGGCGGCCACCTCCCCCAGGTTCTCCGGGTCGGGCGTCTCCTCGGCGTCGGCCGGGGACTCCACCACGACCGCGTGCCTGAGCCCGTAGCGGGCGCGCAGCGCGTCCGAGCGCTCGGCGTCCAGTTCGGCAGGCACCCGGATCTCGATTCGTACAAGGTCTCTCTCGAGGGCGGTCTCGAGAACCCTGGCCACCTTGAAGCGGCTGACGCCGAACTCCTCCGCGATCTGGATCTTGGACTTGCCCTCGAGGTAGAAGCGGCGGGCCATGGCCGCCGCCTGGACCAGCTCAGCGGGTCCCATCCGCATGGCTGAACGGCCCGCCGACATACCCGACACGGCGTTCTCCTCACTGCTGTTCACACTCTGGATACGCCGTTCATCCTTGCAGATTCGGCGCACTTGATCAGCCCTGATGGGAGCCGTTCACGTTCTGTTCCTCAGTGGTCGCACGACCAGGACGCCTTGGTGGCCGCCGCCTCGGCCTGCGTGCGCAGTGCACGCACCGCCTCGGCCGGGTCGGACGCCCCGTACACGGCGGATCCCGCGACGAAGACGTCGGCGCCGGCGTCGGCGCACCGCTCGATCGTCGACGCCGAGACCCCGCCGTCGACCTGGAGCCACAGCTCCAGACCGTGCCTCTTGATCAGCTCACGGGTGCGCCGGATCTTCGGAAGCATGATGTCGAGGAACGCCTGCCCGCCGAAGCCCGGTTCAACCGTCATGATCAGGAGCATGTCGAGTTCGGGCAGCAGATCCTCGTACGGCTCGACCGGCGTCGCCGGCTTCAGCGCCATGGACGCGCGGGCGCCCTTGGCCCGGATCTCGCGGGCCAGCCGCACCGGGGCGGCGGCCGCCTCGGCGTGGAAGGTGACGGAACCGGCGCCCGCCTCCACGTACTGCGGCGCCCAGCGGTCGGGGGCCTCGATCATCAGGTGGCAGTCCAGCGGGGTGTCCGTCGCCCGTGCCAGGGACTCGACCACCGGCACGCCGAGCGTGAGGTTCGGGACGAAGTGGTTGTCCATGACGTCGACGTGGAGCCAGTCGGCTCCCCCGACCGCCTCGGCCTCGTCCGCGAGGCGGGCGAAGTCGGCGGACAAGATGCTGGGGTTGATCTGCGCGGCCATGCCCCAAGCCTCCCATGCCCTCCGGGGCGGGCGGGCACGGGTCCGGGGTGGCCGGCCTGTTCGCCGGCCGCGGGCCCGGTGGTGGATCGCCCGTGGGCGGCGGCGGAGCCGCGAAGAGTCGCAGCCCCGCGCCGACTTCTGGGGCGCGTTGTCGGCACGCGTTACGCGGTGCGGCGGATCAGGGCGAGGTACATGGCGTCCGTGCCGTGGAGGTGGGGCCACAGCTGGAGGTCGGGTCCCTCGCCCAGGTCGGGGACGCCGGGCAGCAGCGGCCGGGCGTCGAGCAGTTCGGCGTCGGGATGCTGCTTGAGGACGTCCGCGACGACGGCGCGGGTCTCCGCGAGGTGCGGCGAGCAGGTCGCGTAGGCGACGACGCCTCCGACCCGCACGGCCTCCAGGGCGCCGCGCAGCAGCCCGCGCTGGAGCGGGGCGAAGCCCTCCAGGTCCTCGGGGCGCCGCCGCCAGCGCGCCTCGGGACGGCGCCGCAGGGCGCCCAGGCCGGTGCACGGCACGTCGACCAGCACGCGGTCGAAGCTTCCCGGCCGCCACGCCGGACGGGTCCCGTCGGCGGTGATCACCTGGTACGGCCCGGGGTTGCCGTCCAGCGCCCTGGCCACGAGCCCGGCGCGGTGCGGCTGCTTCTCGGAGGCGAGCAGGAAGGCACCCCGTTCGGCGGCCAGGGCCCCGAGGAGTGCGGCCTTGCCGCCCGGTCCGGCGCACCCGTCCAGCCAGCGCCGGTCCGGCCCGTCCAGGGGCGCGTTGGCGAGGGCGAGCGCGACGAGCTGGCTGCCCTCGTCCTGCACACCGGCCCGGTTCTCCCGTACGGCGTCCACGGCCCCGGGCTCGCCGCCCTCGCTCAGCCGCACCGCGTACGGCGACCAGCGTCCCGCTACGGCGGCCTCCTCACCGAGCAGTTCCTCGCGGGTGGCCCGGCCCGGCCGCGCGACGAGCGTGACCTCGGGGCGTTCGTTGTCGGCGGCCAGCAGTTCCTCGATGCCGCTCCGGCCGCCGCCCAGGGAGTCCCACAGCGCGGAGACCACCCAGCGCGGGTGCGAGTGCACGACGGCGAGGTGGTCCTCGGGGTCCTCGTCGTAGGACGGGGCGACCCGCTCCAGCCACCCGTCGAGGTCGTCCCGGGCCACCTTGCGCAGCACGGCGTTGACGAACTTGGCCCGCCCGTCCCCGAGCACGACCCGGGCCAGCTCCACGGAGGCGGAGACGGCGGCGTGGCTCGGGATCCGCGTGCCGAGCAGCTGGTGCACGCCCAGGCTGAGCACGTCCAGGACCGGCGGATCGACCTCGCGCAGCGGCCGGTCCACGCAGTCCGCGATGATCGCGTCGTACGTCCCCTGCCGCCGCAGCGTCCCGTACACCAGCTCGGTCGCGAGGGCGGCGTCCCGGGCGTCGAACTTCTCGGGGCCCTCCTTCTCCCGCGCCTTGCGCAGCAGCGGCGGCAGGACGAGGTTGGCGTACGCGTCCCGCTCGTCCACGGCCCTGAGCGCCTCGAAGGCGAGGATGCGGACGGGGTCCTTCTGGGGCCTGCGGTACGGCTTGCCTGGCTTGCGGGGACGACGAGGCTGCTCGCTCACGAAAAAGGTGCTCCGGGTGTGGGGTGAAGGGTGCCCACCAGCGTACGCCGGGCCGGTGAACGGTGAAGCGGAGGCGCTGGGGCGCGCAGCCGCAGGTCAGCGGCCGAGCAGCTCGCCCTCGGTGATCCGCGCCCCGCGCGCCCAGTCCGCGGCACGCATCGGCTTCTTGCCCTGGGCCTGCACCCACAGCAGCTCGACGGCATGCGAGCCGGTGCCGACGTACACGTTGTTCTTCGCGGCGGCGAGCTGCCCCGGGGCGAGGTCGGTCCGGTCGGGCAGGGGCAGGGCCTGCACGAGCTTGAGCCGCTCGCCCCGGAAGGTGGTCCAGGCGCCGGGCGCCGGGGTGCAGCCGCGCACCACCCGGTCCACGCGCAGCGCCGGTGCCGTCCAGTCGATCCGGGCGTCCTCGACGGTGATCTTCGGCGCGAGGGTGACGCCCTCGGCCGGCTGCGGCACGGCCTCCAGGCTGCCCTCCTCGATGCCGTCCATGGTGGCCGCGAGGAGGCCGGCGCCGGCGAAGGCCAGCCGGGTCAGCAGGTCGCCGCTGGTGTCGGTGGGGCGGACGGTCTCGGTGACCGTCCCGTAGACGGGTCCGGAGTCCAGGCCCTCCTCGATCAGGAAGGTGGACGCGCCGGTGATCTCGTCGCCCGCCATCAGCGAGTGCTGCACGGGAGCGGCCCCGCGCCAGGCGGGCAGCAGCGAGAAGTGCAGGTTGACCCAGCCGCGGGCGGGCACGTCCAGGGCGACGCGGGGCAGCAGGGCGCCGTAGGCGACGACGGGGCAGCAGTCGGGCGCGATCTCGCGCAGCCGCTCCAGGAAGTCCGGGTCGCGGGGCTTCGCGGGCTTGAGTACCTCGATGCCCGCCTCCTCGGCCCGCTCGGCCACGGGCGAGGCGACCAGCCGGCGCCCGCGCCCTGCCGGGGCGTCGGGCCGCGTGACGACGGCGGCCACCTCGTGGCGCCCGGAGGCGATCAGGGCGTCCAGGGCGGGAACGGCGACCTCGGGGGTACCGGCGAAGACGAGCTTCATGGGTGGGACGGGCCTCTCGGGGCGGGGGTGGTGGCGGGCGACGCACCAGTCTACGAGCCCGCGGGTCACGGAGAACCGCCGACGGCGCACCGCCGCCGCGAGGCCGGTGGTACGGGGGTGGGAGGCGCTCCGGGGCCGCGGGCCGAGGGGGCGCACGAACAAACCCCCACGCCCCCGCCCCGTGACCAACGGCGCACCCGCACGTTGGTCAAGGAAGAGTTGACACACCGGGCCGTCCGCGCGACCCGATTCCTTTCAACGCCGGTTCGAGAGGCTTGTTCATGGCCGACCACGCAACCCACGACGCCCAGGCTCGGGCCAGCCTGCACTTGCTGGTGCGGGACATCGAGCGGGTCCGCCGGCAGGTGGACGCACTGCGCACCCTCACCGCCCAGCTGGGCAACGTCTACCGCCCGCGCCGCTCCGGCCCCTCCGCGGGCTTCGTCGTCTACGGACGTGCTCCCGCCCCGACCGTCCGTCTCGCCCAGGAGCTGCGGGACAGCGTCGAGACCCTGGTCACGGCCGCCGTGGACTTCGACCGTTCGCTCGGCTTCTCGTGGGACGCGGTGGGTTCGGCACTCGGCGTCACCAAGCAGGCGGTGCACCGCCGCTACGGCGCCCGCCGCGCCGCCGCCCAGACGGCGTCCGCCACCGAGGCGCCCGAGCACGTACCGGAGCCGACAGGCACCCGCGCGGTCGACGTGGGCCCCGGGCTCCCCCCGGTGCCCACCGTTCCGGCGGCCCGCTCCATGCCGACGCAGCCGACCTCCGGCAGCCCGGCGCTGCGCGACGAGGTCCGCCCGACGGCCTTCCCCGGCCCGCGCAACGGCTGACCGCCGACGACGCACCCCGCACCACCGACCGACTCGCACCACCGCACCACCGGCCGACTCGCTCCACCGCACCACCGACCCGACCCGCACCACGGCTCCACCGCACCACCGACGCGACCCGCACCACGGCTCCACCACACCACCGGCCGACCCGCACCGGCCGGCCGAGATGTCACACCGGCCCCCGCCCCCCGGCGCCCCTCCGGGGAGGCGGGGGCCGCGGCGTGCAGGGGTCCTCAGCCGATGTCGGGCGGATCGACCCGCACCCACACCGCGGCCTCGCTCCCCCGTGCCGTCCGCGCCGCCTGAGCGGTCTTCAGCGCGCCGGCCAGCGCCGCCCCGCGCCCCGGCGGCACCCGGACCAGCGCCCGTTCCCAGTGCTCCCCGGCGGCGGCGCCCCCACCCGCCGCGGCCGCCCGGCCGCCGTGACCGGCAACGGCACCGGTCCGAGAACCTCCGCCTCCGGCGGCAGCTCGACCGCGCTCAGGAATTCGGCCACCGCCTCCGGCGACCCGGCCACGGCCGCCATCCGCGACACGGGCGGAAAACCCAGCTCGGCCCGTTCACTCAGCTCCCGCAGCGCGTGTCCTGCGGGGTCCCAGCGCACCAGCGCCTGCACCGGCCGCAGGGTCGGCTCGGCGACCGCGACGACGGTGCCCCCGGCACTGTGCGGGCGCACCAGGGCGGCGGCGGCCAGCCAACGCCGCAACGCGTCCTCGCCTGCGCGCAGGTCCGGGCGCCCGAGCATCGCCCAGCCGTCGAGCAGCAGGGCCGCCGCATAGCCGCCCTCGGCGACCGGCTCGGCCCCCGGGGTGCTCACGACCAGCGCGGGAGCCTCGGACACGGTGTCCAGCACGTGCTCCCGCCCGGAGGTCCGCACGGGCACGGCGGGAAAGGCCCGCCCCAGCTCCTCCGCGGTGCGCCGGGCGCCCACGACCTGCGCCCGCAGCCGGAAGGCTCCGCACTCCGGGCAGTGCCAGGCACCCTCCTCCCGCCCGCACCAGCCGCACCGCAGCGCGGACCCCGACTCCTGCCCCTCCAACGGCCCCGCGCAGTGCCGGCACCGGGCGGGCGCACGGCACGCCGCGCAGGCCATCCGCGGTACGTAACCCCGCCGGGGCACCTGGACGAGCACCGGACCGAGCCGCAGCCCGTCCCTGACGGCCTGCCAGGCCAGGGTCGGCAGCCGCGCGGCACGGGCGGCCTCGTCCCGGGCCAGGTCCTGGTCCCCGACGGTCCGCACCAGCGGGGCGGCCGCACGCACCTGCTCCCGCGCCGCGACCAGAGGCCGGGCCCAGCCGGTCTCCACCAACTGGGCCGCCTCCACGGTGCAGCTCCAGCCGCCCAGCAGGAAGGCGCACCGGTCCTGGGCGGCGCGCAGCAGCAGCACCTCCCGCGCGTGCGGCTGCGGGGCATGCGGCTCGCTGTGGCTGCCGTCGCCGTCGTCCCACAGGGCGACCAGGCCGAGGTCGCGCACCGGCGCGAACATGGCGGCCCGGGTCCCGATCACGGCCCGTACGGCCCCCCGGCGCACGGCGAGCCACTGCGCGTACCGCTTCTCGGGACCGGCGTCCGCGGTCAGCACCGCGTGCCGCCCCTCGCCGAGGAGGGCGGTCAGCGCGGCGTCGGCGCGGGCGACCGCCCGTCCGTCGGGCAGGACGGCCAGGGCCCCCGGCCGGAGGCCAGCGTCGCCCCCATGGCCCGCGCCAGCTCCTCGGTCCACAGCGGACCGGGCAACGCGTTCCACACCGCGCGCGGCGCACCCCCCGACGCGAGGGCCGCCATGAACGCGGCGCCCTGCTCGTAACGCGCCCACGACCCCGGTTCGGGTGCCGGCGGCGCGGGCAGCGGCTGCGGCGAGGCCCGCTTCTCGGCGCGCGCGTTGCGTGGCGGTACGGCGAGTTGGAGGACGTCCGCGAGGCTGCCCGCGTACCGGTCGGCGACCGCGCGGACGAGGCCCAGCAGCTCCTCGTCGAGGATCCGCTCGGGCGAGACGACCTGGGCGAGCGCCGCCAGGGGCCCCGCGTAGTCGGACTCGGCGAGCCGCTCGACCAGGAACCCGTCGATGAGCCCGCCGCCCTCGCGTCGGCCGTCGCGCACCCGGTGCCGCCCGGCCCCGAAACGCACCCGCACCCGCACCCCCGGCTGCGCCTCGGCGTCCAGCTCCTCGGGCACGGCGTAGTCGAAGTACCGGTCGAGATGGAGCACGCCCTTGTCGACGAGGACCCTGGCGACCGGCAGCTCCTTGGCGAGGGCGGCTCCGCGCCAGGTGCGCGGCTTGGCCCGTGGGGTGTTCGCCCGGCGCACCGTCTCCCGGATGAGCGCGAGCTGCTCGGGCGGCGCGTCCTGCGCGCCGCCCTTAGCCGGTCCGTTCTCGCTGCTCACGCCTGCATTCTCGCAAAGACCACTGACAACGCGGCCGGAGCCGGGTCGCACGAGGAGGCCCGGCGTCCCCACCGGGGACACCGGGCCTCGTCACGTGCCTTCGGACGCGTTACGCCCGGACCTCCTACCGCCCTGTGGCCTTCCCGCGGCCCCGTGGCCTTCCTACAGCCCCGTGGCCTTGCGCAGCGCGTCCACGCGGTCGGTGCGCTCCCACGTGAAGTCGGGCAGCTCGCGGCCGAAGTGACCGTACGCGGCGGTCTGGGCGTAGATCGGGCGGAGCAGGTCGAGGTCGCGGATGATGGCGGCCGGACGGAGGTCGAAGACCTCGTCGATCGCCTTCTCGATCTTCTCGTGGTCGATCTTGGCGGTGCCGAAGGTCTCCACGAACAGGCCGACCGGCTCGGCCTTGCCGATGGCGTAGGCGACCTGAACCTCGCAGCGGGCGGCGAGCCCGGCGGCGACGACGTTCTTGGCGACCCAGCGCATCGCGTAGGCGGCGGAGCGGTCGACCTTGGACGGGTCCTTGCCGGAGAAGGCGCCGCCGCCGTGGCGGGCCATGCCGCCGTAGGTGTCGATGATGATCTTGCGGCCGGTCAGGCCGGCGTCGCCCATCGGGCCGCCGATCTCGAAGCGGCCGGTGGGGTTGACCAGGAGACGGTAGTTCTCCGTGTCGAGCTTGATGCCGTCGTCGAGGAGCGCCTTCAGCTCGGGCTCGACGACGAATTCCTTGATGTCGGGGGCGAGCAGCGACTCGAGGTCGATGTCGCTCGCGTGCTGCGAGGAGACGACGACCGTGTCGAGGCGGACGGCCTTGTCGCCGTCGTACTCGATGGTGACCTGCGTCTTGCCGTCCGGGCGCAGGTAGGGGATCGTGCCGTTCTTGCGGACCTCGGACAGGCGCTTGGACAGGCGGTGCGCCAGGAAGACCGGCAGCGGCATCAGCGTCGGCGTCTCGTCGGACGCGTAGCCGAACATCAGGCCCTGGTCACCGGCGCCCTGCCGGTCCAGCTCGTCCTCGTCGCCCGCGGCCGCGCCCCCGACCCGGCTCTCGTACGCCGTGTCGACGCCCTGGGCGATGTCCGGGGACTGCGCGCCGATGGAGACCGAGACACCGCAGGAGGCGCCGTCGAAGCCCTTCTTGGAGGAGTCGTAGCCGATTTCCAGGATCTTGCCGCGGACGAGGGTGGCGATGTCCGCGTAGGCCTTGGTGGTGACCTCGCCGGCCACGTGCACCAGACCGGTGGTGATCAGGGTTTCGACGGCGACCCGGGAGGCCGGGTCCTCACGCAGAAGCGCGTCGAGAATGGTGTCGCTGATCTGGTCAGCGATCTTGTCGGGGTGACCTTCGGTCACGGACTCCGAGGTGAACAGGCGACGGGACACAACGCTCCCTGGGGTTGCAGCGGCTGCTGGCTGATCATTTGTGGACGGCACGGGGAGCTGCACCCGGCGACGTCCGAGAACAGTTTATCGGTCGCACTCTGCCGCGGGCCCACCTGTCTCAGCTCTCGGGAGGGCTGTGACCTGCGGCACGGGCATTCTGCCCAGAAGGAGGCGCCGTTGGCCAGGGTCGCCACGCTCGAATGCGCCGTCTTCGAGGCCGCCTCAAACGAATGGGCCATTCATTCCAGCCGCCCGGCGACGAGGTCCCAGACCTGGTCGGCCAGGGCTTCCTTCGGGCCGTGGGGCACCGGGGTCTCGCTTCCGTCGGCGCCCAGGATCACGGCCTCGTTCTCCTCGGAGCCGAAGGTCCTGCGCTCTCCCACCTCGTTCACCACGAGCAGGTCGCAGCCCTTGCGCTTGAGCTTGGCGCGGCCGTTGGCGAGGACGTCGTCGGTCTCCGCGGCGAAGCCGACGATCACCTGCCCGGGGCGGGCCCGGGTCCCGGAGATCTCCGCGAGGATGTCCGGATTGCGCACCAGGGCGATCGGCGCGGGCTCCTGGCCGTCCTTCTTCTTGATCTTCCCCGTGGCGTACGCCGCCGGGCGGAAGTCCGCCACCGCCGCGGCCATGACGACGGCGTCGGCGTCGGCCGAGGCGCGCAGCATCGCCTCGCGCAGCTCCACCGCGGTGCCCACCGGTACCACGTCGACGCCGGCCGGGTCCGGCATCGACGCGTTCGCCGCGACCAGCGTGACGCGGGCGCCGCGGGCGGCGGCGGTGCGGGCGAGGGCGTAGCCCTGCTTGCCGGAGGAGCGGTTGCCGAGGAAGCGGACCGGGTCGAGGGGCTCCCGGGTGCCGCCGGCGCTGACGACGACGTGCCGCCCGGCGAGGTCGGGCTCGCGCACCCCGCGGGCGAGGACCCTCCGGCAGACCTCGAAGATCTCGCCGGGGTCGGGGAGCCGGCCCTTGCCGGTGTCGACGCCGGTGAGGCGGCCGACGGCCGGTTCGATCACGACGGCGCCGCGGCGGCGCAGCGTCGCGACGTTCTCCTGGGTGGCCGGGTGCTCCCACATCTCGGTGTGCATGGCGGGGGCGAAGACGACCGGGCAGCGGGCGGTGAGGAGCGTGTTGGTGAGGAGGTCGTCGGCGAGGCCGTGGGCGGCCTTGGCGAGCATGTCGGCGGTGGCGGGGGCGACGACGACCAGGTCGGCGTGCTGGCCGATGCGCACGTGCGGGACCTCGTGGACGTCGTCCCACACCTCGGTGGAGACGGGGTTGCCGGACAGGGCGGACCAGGTGGCGGCGCCGACGAAGTGCAGTGCGGAGGCGGTGGGCACGACGCGGACCTCGTGCCCGGACTCCGTGAGTCTGCGCAGCAGCTCACAGGCCTTGTACGCGGCGATGCCGCCGCTGACCCCCAGAACGACCTTGGGCTTGTCCACTGTGTCTCGCCGACCTCTCCCCGACTCGGATGCGCGTAGGTCCCATCACACACCACAGGCCCGGCAGTCGGGCTGCCGGGCCTGTGGATAAGTCAGCACAAGGCTGAAAATACTATCGCCGATGCTGTCGGTACTACTGCGCCGGACCCTCGATGGCCTCGGAGGTCAGCAGCCCGGCGTTGATCTCGCGCAGGGCGATCGAGAGCGGCTTCTCGTGGACGTGGGTGTCGACGAGCGGACCGACGTACTCGAGGAGGCCCTCGCCGAGCTGCGAGTAGTACGCGTTGATCTGGCGGGCCCGCTTGGCCGCGTAGATCACGAGGCTGTACTTCGAGTCCGTGGCCTCGAGGAGCTCGTCGATCGGCGGGTTGATGATGCCCTCGGGCGCGGAGATGGAAGAGGACACGCTCTACCTTCCGATGGATGGGAAAGATTCAGCCGGGATGACCACAGGGTGACCAGTGGCGATCACACGACGTTCGTCAAGGCTAGCAGCTCGCGCGCCACGTCCTCGACGGAGGTGTTCACCAGGGTCTGGTCGAACTCCGGCTCGGCGGCCAGCTCGACCTTGGCCGCGGCGAGGCGGCGCTCGATGACCTCCGGCGGTTCGGTGCCCCGGCCGGTGAGCCTGCGCACCAGCTCGTCCCAGGAGGGCGGGGCCAGGAACACCAGGCGGGCTTCGGGCATGGACTCGCGGACCTGCCGCGCGCCCTGGAGGTCGATCTCCAGGAGCACCGGCTCACCGGCCTCCAGGCGCTCCAGCACGGCCGTGCGCGGCGTCCCGTAGCGGTTGCCGGCGAACTCGGCCCACTCCAGCAGCTCACCGTTGGCGATCAGCTTGTCCATCTCCTCGTCGCTGACGAAGAAGTAGTGGACGCCGTGCTGCTCACCGGGGCGGGGCCGGCGGGTCGTCGCCGAGACCGACAGCCATACCTCGGGGTGTTCGTTGCGCATATGGGCGACGACCGTGCTCTTGCCGACCCCCGAGGGGCCGGAGAGCACGGTCAGCCGCGGACGTGCGTCCGGGGGTACGGGGGACGTCCCCCGGGGTGTTGCAGCCATGCAGCGATTATTCCAGCAATCGCGCAGTGGTCGGGACTCAGCTGCCGGTGCTGCCGAACTCCCGCTCGAGGGACGCGATCTGGTTGGAACCGAGACCGCGCACGCGGCGGCTCTCGGAGATGCCCAGTCGCTCCATGATCTGCTTGGCGCGGACTTTGCCCACGCCCGGCAGGGACTCGAGGAGGGCGGAGACCTTCATCTTGCCGATGACGTCGTTCTCCTGACCCTGCTTGATGACCTCGTGGAGGGAGGCGCCGGAGTGCTTGAGTCGATTCTTGACCTCGGCCCGCTCCCGGCGAGCCGCGGCGGCCTTTTCGAGCGCGGCTGCGCGCTGTTCAGGGGTAAGGGGCGGAAGAGCCACGCCTACGTCACCTCGGATGTCGAACTGTCGGATACGGACCGGTGAGGAACCTAGTCGCCCCTCACCTGGTGAGCCACGAGCAACACGCTCGCCCGTTGACTCTCGACGGAGACTAGCGGTCAACTCCTCCAGAGTCAGCGAGAACAGCGGAAAAGTCCTGGTCAGCCTCCGTCAGGGCGGACATTTAGGACATACTCCCTCTGATTTGAGGATGTATCCAGAGTCAGGACGCCGTGACCGCGTTCCGAATGTCGGCCGCGAAACGGTCGGCGGCCGTCCGCAACGCCCCCACATCCGGACCGTGACGAAGGACACCCCGGCTGACGTTGGGCACCACGTTGCGCACCGCCGCGCCGAACACGCCCGGCAGGTCCGCGGGCGTGGCCCCCTGGGCTCCGATGCCCGGCGCCAGCAGCGGGCCGTTGATGTCCAGGTCGTACGAGGACAGGTCACCGAGGGTGGCACCGACCACCGCGCCGAAGGAGCCCAGCGGCTCCTCCCCCGCGTTCTCGGCGGCCAGGTGCGCCAGCATCGTCGCCCCGACGCCGAGCCCGTCGCCCCGCACCGCGTGCTGGACCTCGCCGCCCTCCGGGTTGGACGTCAGCGCCAGCACGAACAGGCCCGCGCCGCTCTCCCGCGCCAGATCGACGGCCGGCTTCAGGGAGCCGTAGCCGAGGTACGGGGAGACGGTCAGCGCGTCCGAGAACAGCGGCGCGTCCTTGTGCAGGAACGACTCGGCGTACGCGGCCATGGTGGAGCCGATGTCGCCGCGCTTGGCGTCCATGACGACCAGCGCACCGGCCGCCCGCGCCTCCTGGACCGACGTCTCCAGGACCGCGACGCCGCGCGAGCCGAAGCGCTCGAAGAAGGCGCTCTGCGGCTTGAGGACCGCGACCCGGTCGGCCACCGCCTCCACGACGGTGCGGCTGAAGCGCTCCAGCCCGGCCACGTCGTCGTTCAGGCCCCACTCGGCGAGGAGGGAGGCGTGCGGGTCGATGCCGACGCACAGCGGCCCCCGCTCGTCCATCGCGCGGCGCAGCCGGGCACCGAAGGGTTCCATCACCGTCATGCGTGCTTCCTCACGTCGGCGCCGACCGCGTCGGCGAGGGTGGCGTACGGGCTCTGCCGCAGGCGGGCGGCGAGCCCCTTGTGGATCGCGCGGCCCCAGAAGGGCCCCTCGTAGATGAACGCGCTGTAGCCCTGGACCAGCGTGGCACCGGCCAGGATGCGCTCCCAGGCGTCCTCGGCGGTCTCGACCCCTCCGACACCGACGAGGGTGATGCGGTCGCCCACGCGCGCGTACAGGCGGCGCAGCACCTCCAGGGAGCGTGCCTTGAGGGGGGCGCCGGACAGGCCGCCGGTCTCCCCGACGAGGTCGGGGGGCGAGGTCAGGCCGAGCCCCTCGCGCGCGATGGTGGTGTTGGTGGCGATGATGCCGTCCAGGCCCAGCTCCACGGCCAGGTCGGCGACGGCGTCCACGTCCGCGTCGGCGAGGTCCGGCGCGATCTTGACCAGCAGCGGCACGCGTCGCGCGGTCACGGCGCGGTCGGCGGCCTCGCGGACCGCGCTCAGCAGCGGGCGCAGCGCCTCGGTGGCCTGGAGGTCGCGCAGTCCGGGCGTGTTGGGCGAGGAGACGTTGACGACCAGGTAGTCGGCGTGCGGGGCGAGCCGCTCGGCGGACTTCACGTAGTCGGCGACGGCCTCCACCTCGGGGACGACCTTGGTCTTGCCGATGTTGACGCCGACGACGGTCCGGAAGACGGGCGTACGGGAGGCCAGGCGGGCCGCCACGGCCAGCGAGCCGTCGTTGTTGAAGCCCATGCGGTTGATCAGCGCCCGGTCGCTCACCAGGCGGAACAGCCGCTTCTTGGGGTTGCCGGGCTGGGGCTCGCCGGTGACGGTGCCGATCTCGACGTGGTCGAAGCCGAGCATCGCCATGCCGTCGATCGCGACCGCGTTCTTGTCGAAGCCGGCGGCCAGCCCGAAGGGGCCGTGCATGCGCAGGCCCAGCGCCTCGGTGCGCAGCTCCTCGTACCGGGGCGCGAGCGCGGCGGCGACGAAGGTACGCAGGACGGGGACGCGCACGGCCAGGCGGATCCAGCGGAAGGCGAGATGGTGGGCCCGCTCCGGGTCCATGCGGGAGAAGACGAGCTTGAAGAAGATCTTGTACATGTGTCCTCGTGAAGCCTCTGTGGTGCGCCGGGGCTCATGAAGAGGGGGACACCGTTTCCGGTGTCCCCCTCGGGGCTGCTAGTCGCGGGCGGCGATCAGGAACTCTGCGTGTTCCTGGAGTGAGCGCACTCCCACGTCGCCGTGGGTGAGGGCGTCGATGCCCTGGACCGCCGCCGCCAGTGCCTGGACCGTCGTCAGGCAGGGCACGGAGCGCGCCACGGCCGCCGTCCGGATGTCGTAGCCGTCGAGGCGGCCGCCGGTGCCGTACGGGGTGTTGACGATGAGGTCGACCTCACCGTCGTGGATGAGCTGGACGATGGTCTTCTCGCCGTTCGGGCCGGTGCCCTCGGACTGCTTGCGCACGACGGTGGCGTTGATGCCGTTGCGCTTGAGGACCTCGGCGGTGCCGGAGGTGGCGAGCAGTTCGAAGCCGTGGGCGACCAGTTCGCGGGCCGGGAAGATCATCGAGCGCTTGTCCCGGTTGGCGACCGAGATGAAGGCGCGGCCCTTGGTGGGCAGCGGCCCGTACGCGCCCGCCTGCGACTTGGCGTAGGCCGTGCCGAAGACGGAGTCGATGCCCATGACCTCGCCGGTGGAGCGCATCTCCGGGCCCAGCACCGTGTCGACGCCGCGGCCGTGGATGTCCCGGAAGCGGGACCACGGCATCACGGCCTCCTTGACGGAGATCGGCGCGTCCAGCGGCAGCTCGCCGCCGTCACCGGTGGCCGGGAGCAGGCCCTCGGCGCGCAGTTCGGCGACGGTCGCGCCCAGCGAGATGCGGGCGGCGGCCTTGGCCAGCGGCACCGCGGTCGCCTTCGAGGTGAAGGGGACGGTGCGCGAGGCGCGCGGGTTGGCCTCCAGGACGTAGAGGATGTCCCCGGCCAGCGCGAACTGGATGTTGATCAGGCCGCGCACGCCGACGCCCTTGGCGATGCCCTCGGTGGAGGCGCGCAGCCGCTTGATGTCGAAGCCGCCCAGCGTGATCGGGGGCAGGGCGCACGCCGAGTCGCCGGAGTGGATGCCGGCCTCCTCGATGTGCTCCATGACGCCGCCGAGGTACAGCTCCTCGCCGTCGTACAGGGCGTCGACGTCGATCTCGATCGCGTCGTCCAGGAAGCGGTCGACCAGGACCGGGCGGGACGGGCTGATCTCGGTCGACTCGGCGATGTACGCCTCGAGGCGGGTCTCCTCGTAGACGATCTCCATGCCGCGTCCGCCGAGGACGTAGGAGGGCCGCACCAGGACCGGGTAGCCGATCTCGTCGGCGATGGCCTTGGCCTCGGCGAAGGTGGTGGCGGTGCCGTGCTTGGGGGCCGGGAGCCCGGCCTCGGCGAGGACCCGGCCGAAGGCGCCGCGGTCCTCTGCGGCGTGGATGGCCTCGGGCGAGGTGCCGACGACCGGCACGCCGTTGTCCTTGAGCGCCTGGGACAGGCCCAGCGGGGTCTGGCCGCCGAGCTGGACGATCACGCCCGCGACCGGTCCGGCCTGCTGCTCCGCGTGGACGATCTCCAGGACGTCCTCCAGGGTGAGCGGCTCGAAGTAGAGCCGGTCGGAGGTGTCGTAGTCGGTGGAGACGGTCTCGGGGTTGCAGTTGACCATCACGGTCTCGTACCCGGCGTCGGACAGCGCGAAGGAGGCGTGGACGCAGGAGTAGTCGAACTCGATGCCCTGGCCGATGCGGTTCGGGCCGGAGCCCAGGATGATCACCGCGGGCTTCTCACGGACCGCGACCTCGGTCTCCTCGTCGTAGGAGGAGTAGAAGTACGGCGTCTTCGCGGCGAACTCGGCGGCGCAGGTGTCGACCGTCTTGTAGACCGGGCGGATGCCGAGCGCGTGCCGGACCTCGCGGACGACGTCCTCGCGCAGGCCGCGGATCTCGCCGACCTGCTGGTCGGAGAAGCCGTGCCGCTTGGCCTCGGCGAGCAGGTCGGCGGTCAGCTCGGGCGCGGCGGCCAGCTCGTCGGCGATCTCCTTGATCAGGAAGAGCTGGTCGACGAACCAGGGGTCGATCTTCGTGTACTCGAAGACCTCCTCGGGCGTGGCGCCCGCGCGGATGGCCTGCATGACGGCGTTGATGCGGCCGTCGGTGGGCCGCACGGCCTCCCGCAGCAGCTCCAGCTTGTCGCCCGGCTCGCCCACGAAGGTGAACTGGCTGCCCTTCTTCTCCAGCGAGCGCAGCGCCTTCTGGAATGCCTCGGTGAAGTTCCGGCCGATGGCCATGGCCTCGCCGACCGACTTCATGGTGGTGGTGAGGGTGGAGTCGGCGCTCGGGAACTTCTCGAAGGCGAAGCGCGGGGCCTTGACGACCACGTAGTCGAGCGTGGGCTCGAAGGAGGCCGGGGTCTCCTGCGTGATGTCGTTCGGGATCTCGTCGAGGGTGTAGCCCACGGCCAGCTTCGCGGCGATCTTGGCGATGGGGAAGCCGGTCGCCTTGGAGGCGAGTGCCGAGGAGCGCGACACGCGCGGGTTCATCTCGATGACGATCACGCGACCGTCCTCGGGGTCCACCGCGAACTGGATGTTGCAGCCGCCGGTGTCGACGCCGACCTCGCGGATGATCGCGATGCCGACGTCGCGCAGCACCTGGTACTCGCGGTCGGTCAGCGTCATCGCGGGCGCGACGGTGATCGAGTCGCCGGTGTGCACGCCCATGGGGTCGAAGTTCTCGATGGAGCAGACGACCACGACGTTGTCGTTCTTGTCGCGCATCAGCTCCAGCTCGTACTCCTTCCAGCCGAGGATGGACTCCTCCAGGAGCACCTCGGTGGTCGGCGAGAGGGTGAGTCCCTGTCCGGCGATGCGGCGCAGCTCCTCCTCGTCGTGGGCGAAGCCGGAGCCGGCGCCGCCCATGGTGAAGGAGGGGCGGACGACGACGGGGTAGCCGCCGAGCGCGTCGACGCCCTTGAGGACGTCGTCCATGGAGTGGCAGATGTAGGACCGGGCGGACTCGCCGTGGCCGATCTTCTTGCGGACCTCCTCGACGACCTCCTTGAACAGGTCGCGGTCCTCGCCCTTGTTGATGGCCTCGACGTTGGCACCGATCAGTTCGACGCCGTACTTCTCCAGGACGCCGTTGCCGTGCAGCGAGATCGCGGTGTTCAGGGCCGTCTGGCCGCCGAGGGTGGGCAGCAGCGCGTCGGGCCGCTCCTTGGCGATGATCTTCTCGACGAACTCGGGGGTGATCGGCTCGACGTAGGTGGCGTCGGCGATCTCCGGGTCGGTCATGATCGTCGCCGGGTTGGAGTTCACCAGGACGACGCGCAGGCCCTCGGCCTTGAGCACGCGGCACGCCTGGGTGCCGGAGTAGTCGAACTCGGCGGCCTGGCCGATGACGATCGGGCCGGAGCCGATGACCAGGACGGACTGGATATCGGTGCGCTTAGGCACGCTGGCCCTCCATGAGGTTCACGAAGCGGTCGAACAGGTAGGCGGCGTCGTGCGGGCCGGCTGCCGCTTCGGGGTGGTACTGGACGCTGAAGGCCGGCCGGTCGAGGAGCTGGAGCCCCTCCACCACGTTGTCGTTGAGGCAGACGTGGGAGACCTCGGCGCGGCCGTAGGGGGTGTCGGAGACCTGGTCGAGCGGGGCGTCGACGGCGAAGCCGTGGTTGTGCGCGGTGACCTCGACCTTGCCGGTCGTACGGTCCTGCACCGGCTGGTTGATGCCGCGGTGGCCGTACTTCAGCTTGAAGGTGCCGAAGCCGAGGGCGCGGCCCAGGATCTGGTTGCCGAAGCAGATGCCGAAGAGCGGGGTACCGCGTTCCAGGACGCCCCGCATCACGGAGACCGGGTGGTCGGCGGTGGCGGGGTCGCCGGGGCCGTTGGAGAAGAACACGCCGTCGGGCTCGGCGGCGTAGACGTCCTCGACGGTGGCCGTGGCGGGCAGGACGTGCACCTCGATGCCGCGCTCGGCCATGCGGTGCGGGGTCATGCCCTTGATGCCGAGGTCGATCGCGGCGACGGTGAACTTCGCGGTGCCGAGCGGGACGGCTTCGCCGTCGGGGCCGATCGCGGGGACGACGTACGCCTCGGTGGTGGCGACCTCGGCGGAGAGGTCGGCGCCGCTCATCTCGGGGGCCTGGCGGACCTCGGCGAGCATGGTGCCCTCGTCGGGCAGGGCCTGGCCGGAGAAGATGCCGACGCGCATCGCGCCGCGTTCGCGCAGGTGGCGGGTGAGGGCGCGGGTGTCGATGCCGGAGATGCCGACGACGCCCTGGGCGGCCAGCTCCTCGTCGAGGGAGCGCGTCGAGCGCCAGTTGGAGGGCACGCGCGCGGGGTCGCGCACGACGTAGCCGGAGACCCAGATCTTCTTGGACTCCATGTCCTCGTCGTTGATGCCGGTGTTCCCGATGTGCGGGGCGGTCATGACGACGACCTGGCGGTGGTACGACGGGTCGGTGAGGGTCTCCTGGTAGCCGGTCATGCCGGTGGAGAACACGGCTTCGCCGAAGGTGGCCCCCACGGCCCCGTAGGCGCGGCCGCGGAAGATCCGGCCGTCCTCCAGGACGAGTACGGCGGGAGTCCGGCGGGCTCCCCTGGTGGAGGTCGTCATCGTGCGCCTTCCGTTTCCGTCTTGTTGATCATGTCGTTCAGGGTTTCGACCCACTCGTTGTGCTCGGCCGCGTGGTCGGAGCGGAAGCCGGAGTCGATCAGCTTGTCCCCGTGCGCCCAGGTGACGACCAGCAGGCCGCCCTCGGTGAGGACCTTGCCGGCGATGCCCTTGTCGAGCCGGGCCTCGCGCAGGGCGGCGAGCGGGACGAAGAAGTCGGCGGCGCCGGGGCGTACGACGTCCAGACCCGCGTCCGTCAGGGTCAGCTCGACCCGGCTGCGGGTGCCCAGGCCGTGCGCCACGATGCGGTCCAGCCACTGCCCGGCGGTGGTGGAGCCGTGGTAGCGGCCGCTCATGCCCAGTTTCGCCGGGCCGGGCTCGTCCGGCGCGGCGGGCAGTTCGGGCAGGTCGCTCTGGAGCGTGCCGCGCCACTTCCAGCCCTCGCGCATCAGCCAGTAGACGAGGGCGACGAACAGGCCGAGGCCGACGACCCAGCCGACGCGGGCGGCCCAGTCGGTCACTTCCGCCGATTCCTTCTCGGCGGCCAGCAGGATTACCGGTGCTACAGATGTCACGTGAGCTTCCCGTCGACGAGCGTGGCCTTGCCCCGCAGCCACGTGTGCGTCACACGGCCCGGCAGCTCACGACCCTCGTAGGGGGTGTTGCGACTGCGCGAGGCGAAGCCCGCGGGGTCCACCTGGCCACGGTATGCCTCCTCGACGAGGGTGAGGTTGGCGGGCTCACCAGCCGAGACGGGGCGGCCGTGTCCGGTGGCCTGTCCGATCTGCGCGGGCTTGACGGACATGCGGTCGGCGACGCCGGCCCAGTCCAGCAGGCCCGTGTCCACCATGGTCTCCTGCACCACCGACAGCGCGGTCTCCAGGCCCACCATGCCCATGGCGGCGGCGGCCCACTCGCAGTCCTTGTCCTCGTGCGGGTGCGGGGCGTGGTCGGTGGCGACGATGTCGATCGTGCCGTCGGCGAGCGCCTCGCGCAGGGCCATCACGTCGCGCTCGGTGCGCAGCGGCGGGTTGACCTTGTAGACCGGGTTGTAGGACCGGACCAGTTCGTCGGTGAGGAGCAGGTGGTGCGGGGTGACCTCGGCGGTGACGTCGATGCCGCGGGACTTGGCCCAGCGGACGATCTCGACGGACCCCGCGGTCGACAGGTGGCAGATGTGGACGCGGGAGCCGACGTGCTCGGCGAGCAGCACGTCGCGCGCGATGATCGACTCCTCGGCGACGGCGGGCCAGCCGCCGAGGCCCAGCTCTGCGGAGACGACGCCCTCGTTCATCTGGGCGCCCTCGGTGAGCCGGGGCTCCTGGGCGTGCTGGGCGACGACGCCGCCGAAGGCCTTCACGTACTCCAGGGCGCGGCGCATGATCACGGCGTCGTGGACGCACTTGCCGTCGTCGGAGAAGACGGTGACACCGGCCGCGGACTCGTGCATGGCGCCCAGCTCGGCCAGTTTGGCGCCCTCCAGGCCGACGGTGACGGCGCCGATGGGCTGCACGTCGCAGTAGCCGGACTCCTGGCCGAGCCGCCAGACCTGCTCGACGACGCCCGCGGTGTCGGCGACCGGGAAGGTGTTGGCCATGGCGAAGACGTTGGTGTAGCCGCCGCTCGCCGCGGCGCGGGTGCCGGTGAGGACGGTCTCGGAGTCCTCCCGGCCGGGCTCGCGCAGGTGGGTGTGGAGGTCGACCAGGCCCGGCAGCAGCACCTTGCCGTCGGCCTCGACGACCTCGGCGCCGTCGGCGGACAGGTTCCGGCCGACCGCCTCGATGACGGTGCCGTCGATCAGTACGTCCTGGGGCTCGCCGCCGAGCACCTTCGCACCGCGGATCAGGGTCTTGCTCATCTGCTTACTTCTCCTCGGTGGAGCGGGCGTGGGACACGGCGGGCTCGTTGCCGCCGAGCAGCAGGTACAGGACGGCCATCCGGATGGAGACTCCGTTGGTGACCTGCTCGACGGCGGTGCAGCGGTCGGAGTCGGCGACCTCGGCGGTGATCTCCATGCCGCGGACCATCGGGCCGGGGTGCATCACGATGGCGTGGTCGGGCATCTTCGCCATGCGGTCGCCGTCGAGGCCGTAGCGGCGGGAGTACTCGCGCTCGGTGGGGAAGAACGCGGCGTTCATGCGTTCGCGCTGCACGCGCAGCAGCATCACCGCGTCGGACTTGGTCAGCGTGGAGTCGAGGTCGTAGGAGACCTCGCAGGGCCAGGTCTCGACGCCGACCGGCAGCAGGGTGGGCGGGGCGACGAGGGTGACCTCGGCGCCGAGGGTGTGCAGGAGGTCGACGTTGGAGCGGGCGACGCGGCTGTGCAGGATGTCGCCGACCAGGGTGACGCGGCGGCCGTCGAGGTCCTTGCCGAGGCCCGCGTCGGGGCCGACCAGGCGGCGGCGCATGGTGAAGGCGTCCAGGAGGGCCTGGGTGGGGTGCTGGTGGGTGCCGTCGCCCGCGTTGATGACGTGGGCGTCGATCCAGCCGGAGGTGGCCAGGCGGTAGGGGGCGCCGGAGGCGCCGTGCCGGATGACGACGGCGTCGACGCCCATCGCCTCCAGGGTCTGGGCGGTGTCCTTGAGGGACTCGCCCTTGGAGACGCTGGATCCCTTGGCGGTGAAGTTGATGACGTCCGCGGACAGCCGTTTCTCGGCGGCCTCGAAGGAGATCCGGGTCCGGGTGGAGTCCTCGAAGAAGAGGTTGACGACGGTACGGCCGCGCAGGGTGGGCAGTTTCTTGATCGGCCGGTCGGCGACCCGGGCCATCTCCTCGGCGGTGTCGAGGATCAGGACGGCGTCGTCGCGGGTGAGGTCGGCGGCCGAGATGAGATGACGCTGCATCTGTCAGGCTCCGTAGGGCGATTCATGCGGAAGAGCGGGATAATTCGGGCGGCCGGGCGTGCGCGCGGGCACACCGAGCGGACGTACGGCACGGCTGCGCGTACGCGGAGTGCTACGGGTGGGCGCCCGGGGCGTCCGGCTTGGCACCGAGCAGCACGGTGTCGCGACCGTCCTCCTCGGCGAGCTGGACCTTGACCGTCTCCCGCAGCGACGTGGGGAGGTTCTTGCCGACGTAGTCGGCGCGGATGGGCAGTTCGCGGTGGCCGCGGTCGACGAGGACGGCGAGCTGCACCGCGCGCGGGCGGCCGATGTCGTTCAGCGCGTCCAGGGCGGCGCGGATGGTGCGGCCGGAGAAGAGCACGTCGTCGACGAGGACGACGAGGCGGCCGTCGATGCCGTCGCCGGGGATCTCGGTGCGGGCGAGGGCGCGCGGGGGGTGCATCCGCAGGTCGTCGCGGTACATCGTGATGTCGAGCGAGCCGACCGGCATCTTGCGCTCGGTGATCTGCTCGAGCTTGTCGGCCAGCCGCCGGGCGAGGAAGACGCCGCGGGTCGGGATGCCGAGGAGCACCACGTCGTCGGCGCCCTTGGCGCGTTCGACGATCTCGTGGGCGATGCGGGTCAGGACCCGGGCGATGTCGGGCCCTTCCAGAACGGGCCGCGCCTCGGACTGCGCGTCACGCCGCCGGCCGTCCTGCCCGCCGTGCTGATTTTCCTGCTTGTCCATACGAAACGGACCCCCTTCTCCGCCTCACGGGACGGACCTTAAAGGACGTCGGATATGCGCCACCTACCGTAGCAGGCTCGCGGCGCCGCCCCGTGACCCCCCTGGCGCTCCCTCGCCACCCCTCTGCCGCACTCGTGTCACCCGTCCGGAGCAACGGAGGGCGGATATCACGGAAGAGTCGGTGCGGACCATTCGGCTTGACGCAGCAGAGTAACGCTGCGTAACCTCACAGTGAGTTACCAGCCGCGCGGCCGACAACACAGCCTGCCGCGTCGACACCTTGTCCGGGGAGCCATATGTCCAGCGAATACGCCAAACAGCTCGGGGCCAAGCTCCGGGCCATCCGCACCCAGCAGGGCCTTTCCCTCCACGGTGTCGAGGAGAAGTCCCAGGGCCGCTGGAAGGCCGTGGTGGTGGGTTCGTACGAGCGCGGCGACCGTGCCGTGACCGTGCAGCGCCTCGCCGAGCTGGCGGACTTCTACGGCGTCCCCGTGCAGGAGCTGCTGCCGGGCACCACCCCGGGCGGTGCCGCCGAGCCGCCGCCGAAGCTGGTCCTGGACCTGGAGCGGCTGGCCACCGTGCCGGCCGAGAAGGCGGGCCCGCTCCAGCGGTATGCGGCGACGATCCAGTCGCAGCGCGGTGACTACAACGGCAAGGTGCTCTCGATCCGCCAGGACGACCTGCGCACACTCGCCGTCATCTACGACCAGTCGCCCTCGGTCCTCACCGAGCAGCTGATCAGCTGGGGTGTCCTGGACGCGGACGCGCGTCGCGCGGTGGCGTCCCACGAGGAGCTCTGACCTCCGGCAGCCCCAGCAGAAACGTGCCGCCGGGGTGGCCTGAACCTTTCGGTTCCGGCCACCCCGGCGGTTTCTTGCGTGGGTGCGGCGCGGGCGGGGCTCGTGGAGCTACTCCCGGCGCAGCGAGGGCTTCAGGTCCTTCAGCCGGCCGAGGAGGCCGTTGACGAACGCGGGCGAGTCGTCCGTGGAGAACTCCTTCGCCAGCTGCACCATCTCGTCCAGGACGACGGCGTCCGGGGTCGCGTCGACCCAGATCAGCTCGTAGGCACCCAGGCGCAGGATGTTGCGGTCGACGACCGGCATCCGGTCGAGCGTCCAGTCGACCGAGTACTGCCCGATCAGCTCGTCGATGCGTGCGGCACGCACGGCGTAGCCCTCGACCAGCTCCATCGTGTACTCGCTCACCGGCGGCTGCCGGGTGTCGGACCGGGAGTGCCGGACCCAGTCGGCGAGCACCGTCAGGACGTCGGCGCCGCGCTGGTCGCCCTCGAAGAGGATCTGGAAGGCGCGCTTGCGGGCCGTGTTGCGAGCAGCCACGGTTAGCTGTTCACCCGGCCGAGGTAGTCGCTCGTACGGGTGTCGACCTTGATCTTCTCACCGGTGGTGATGAAGAGCGGGACGTTGATCTGGTGACCGGTCTCCAGGGTGGCGGGCTTGGTGCCGCCGGTGGAGCGGTCGCCCTGGACGCCCGGCTCGGTCTCCTTGACGACCAGCTCGACGGCGGCGGGCAGCTCGACGAAGAGCACCTCGCCCTCGTGCTGCGCGACGGTGGCCTCGAAGCCCTCGATCAGGAAGTTGGCGGCGTCGCCGACGACCTTGCGGTCGATCATCAGCTGGTCGTACGTCTCCATGTCCATGAAGACGAAGTAGTCGCCGTCCATGTACGAGAACTGCATGTCACGCTTGTCGACAGTGGCCGTCTCGACCTTGACGCCGGCGTTGAAGGTCTTGTCGACCACCTTGCCGGAAAGCACGTTCTTGAGCTTGGTACGCACGAAGGCCGGGCCCTTGCCGGGCTTGACGTGCTGGAACTCGACGACGGACCAGAGCTGGCCGCCTTCGAGCTTGAGCACCAGGCCGTTCTTGAGGTCGTTCGTGGAAGCCACGGTTTGGGAATCTCCTGGACTGGACTGACGTGGACGACCTCGGGGTTGCGCGCACAGCGCGAGGCTAGAGCGCGAGCAGCTCCTTGGTCGTGATGGTGAGTAGCTCGGGTCCGCCGTCCGCCTCGGGGCGCACGACGAGCGTGTCATCGATCCGGACCCCGCCCCGGCCCGGGAGGTGGACCCCCGGTTCGACGGTGACCGGCACACAAGCGTCCAGTTTACCCATGGCCGCGGGGGCCAACTGCGGGTCCTCGTCGATTTCCAGTCCGACACCGTGACCGGTGAGTGCGGGAAGGTTCTCCGCGTACCCCGCGCAGTCCAGTGGCTGGCGGGCGGCGCGGTCCACATCTCGGCAGGCGGCGCCGGGTGCGAGGGCCTCGCGTCCGGCGCGCTGGGCGGAGAAGACGAGGTCGTACAGCTCGATCTGCCAGTCGGCCGGTGAGGTGCCGATCACGAACGTACGGCCGATCTCGCAGCGGTAGCCGCGGTAGGTCGCGCCCAGGCACACGGAGAGGAAGTCGCCCTCCTCCACGCGCCGGTCGGTGGGCCGGTGGCCGCGGCGGCCCGAGTTCGGGCCGGTGCCGACGGACGTCGGGAAGGCGGGACCGTCGGCTCCGTGGTCGACGAGGCGGCGTTCCAGCTCCAGGGCGAGATGCCGCTCGGTGCGGCCGACCAGGATGGACTCCAGGAGTTCCCCGAGGGCCTGGTCGGCGATCTCGGCGCCGATGCGCAGGCAGGAGATCTCCTCCTCGTCCTTGACCACCCGGAGCTGCTCGACGGCCTGTCCGAGGTCGGTCAGGCGCAGTCGGGGCGCGACCGAGCGCATGGAGCGGTGCCGGACCACGGTGAGGTGGTGGTCCTCCGCGGCGAGGGACTCGGCGCCCTGCTCCGCGGCGAGGCCGGTGGCCGCGACGGCCGGATCGCCGCCGGGTCCGGGCAGCGTGCGTACCGGAAGGGACTCGTCGGGCCGGCCCACGGTCGGCCGGTCGTCCGGCGGGCCCGAGCAGACCAGCAGGTCCTCGGTCCTGCCGAGCAGCAGGACGGCGCCGTGCGGGGCGGCGCCCGCGAGATAGCGCACGTTGGCGGGCCGGGAGACGAGCGCCGCCGCGCTGCCGCCCGCGTTGCAGCGTTCCCGTAGGCGCGTCCGGCGGGCCGCGTACACCTCTGACATGAGCCGAGCGTATGGCTCCGCCGGGGGGTGCGCCGCTCGGGTGGGCCGAGTGGGCGGGGCGGGGATGCCGTGGTGCGCCTAATGGGTCGGGGCTTGTCGTTGTCTGGCGCCTGACCGCCGGTGGGGGTCGTTCGCGCAGTTCCCCGCGCCTCTTGAGGGGCGCTTCCGCTTACCGGTGCCTACCAGTTCGGCGGGCTGGCTATCGAGCGGGAGAGGACCTCGTTCAGGAGGTGGGCGGTTTCCGGGACGTCGAGTTGGGAGTTGTCGATGATGGGGAGGCCCGAGCCGTACCAGCCGGCCATGCGGCCGTGGATGCGGGCGACCTCCTCGTCGGTGAGGCGCCGGTTGCCGCTGCGCTCGGCGTTGCGCTCCAGGACGATGTCGAGGCCCGGCAGCAGGACCACCGGCAGCAGACCGGGGCCGACGTGCCGCTTCCAGCCGCCGAGGCCGACGACCGGGCGGTCCGGGAAGACCGCGTCGTCGAGGATGCAGGAGATGCCGTTGGCGAGGAAGTTGCGGGCGGAGAAGCCGCAGGTGCGGCGGGCGAGGCGGTACTGGGCCTCCGAGTGTTCGTTCCACCCGGTCTGGGGGTCGGCGAAGCCGGAGCGGACCCATTCGCGGACGTCGTCGAGGCTGATGTGCGCGGTGGGGACCCGCCGGTGCTCCGCCCAGTACTTGGCGACGCTGGTCTTGCCGGCTCCCGCGGGGCCGATGAGCAGCACCGCGAGGGTGGTCGTGGTGGGGTCGGGTGCGGCGGCGGTGGCCGGGGGCAGGCTGGGCACGGCCACCGGGCCGCCGGGGGGCAGCCGCACATGACCGGTGGTGTCCGGCGCGGGCGGGGCGGGAGCCGGCTGGTGCGGGCCCGGACCCGGATGGGGCGCGGGGGCCTGCTGCGGTGCCACGGGATGCGGGGCCCGCAGCGGATACCCGGGAGCCGGGGGCGGCGGCACGGGAGCGGGTCCCTGGTGCGGACCGGGGTGGTGTGCCGCCGGGGACCAGCCGGCGGCCGGTCCGTGCCCCGGCTGGTGGGGCGGCGGCAGCGGAGAACCCACTGGGTGCTGCATCCGGTGCCACTCCGTCTCGTACAGGCGATGGGCGCTGACGGCGGGTGGGGGAACACCCGCGTGCCCCCACAGCCTAGAAGGTGCTGGGGGACCCCCGTCCGAACGGTACCGCCCCCGGCCGTCGTTTGGTGAACGGCCGGGGGCGCCCCGAAGTGCCCGTCCGGCAGGGCGAATCGGACGGAAGGCCGCAGCCGGGTACTACTCGCCCACCTCGCCGTAGGCGGCGAGGAGGACGGCCGGGTCGGGGCCCTCGAGCACGGTGGGCTTGGCGAGGCCGTCCAGGACGATGAAGCGCAGCATGTCGCCGCGGGACTTCTTGTCGACCTTCATGTTCTCGACCAGCTTGGGCCACTGGTCGTGCCGGTAGTGCAGCGGCAGTCCCACGGATTCGAGGATGCTGCGGTGGCGGTCGGCGGTGGCGTCGTCCAGGCGGCCGGCCAGTCGGCCCAGTTCGGCGGCGAAGTGCATGCCGACGGAGACGGCGGCGCCGTGGCGCCACTTGTAGCGCTCGTTCTTCTCGATGGCGTGGCCGAGGGTGTGGCCGTAGTTGAGGATCTCCCTGAGGCCCGCCTCCTTCAGGTCGGACGAGACGACCTCGGCCTTGACCTTGATGGAGCGCACGATCAGCTCGGCGGTGTGCGGTCCGGCCGGGGTGCGCGCGGCCTGCGGGTCGGACTCGATCAGGTCGAGGATCGCCGGGTCGGCGATGAAGCCGGCCTTGATGACCTCGGCCAGGCCCGAGACGTAGTCGTTGACCGGGAGCGAGTCCAGGGCGGCCAGGTCGCACAGGACACCGGCCGGCGGGTGGAAGGAGCCGACGAGGTTCTTGCCCTCGGCGGTGTTGATGCCGGTCTTGCCGCCGACGGCCGCGTCCACCATGGCCAGCACGGTGGTGGGGACGGCGATCCAGCGCACTCCGCGCAGCCAGGTCGCGGCCACGAATCCGGCCAGGTCGGTGCTGGCGCCGCCGCCGACGCCGACGATGACGTCGGTGCGGGTGAACCCGGACTGGCCGAGCGCCTTCCAGCAGTACGCGGCGACCTCGGCGGTCTTGGCCTCCTCGGCGTTGGGCACCTGGATGGCGACGGCCTCGTAGCCCTGCTCGGCGAGGTCGGCGCGCAGGGCGTCACCGGTCTCGGCGAGCGCCTCGGGGTGGATCACCGCGACCCGCTTGGCCTTCGCCCCGATGAGGGCGCCCAGCTCCCCCAGGAGCTGACGGCCCACCAGGACCTCGTAGGGGTCGGACCCGGCGGTGCCGCCGATCCGGATCCTCGTCACATCGTGCACAACAGCGTCCTCGGGCCGGGGGTCCGGGGGCTGCCCCCCGGGGGATACAGTCTTCAACTCCAGCGCGTCCAGAGCGGCTTGGGTGACTTCTTCGGGTGTGCGGCCGTCGGTGGCGACGACTGCCGTGGCCACCTCCTCGTAGAGGTGCCGACGGGCCTCCATCAGCTCGCGCCACTGCTTGCGGGGGTTGACGGCCAGCAGCGGACGCGCCGCGTTCAGGCCGGTGCGCCTGACGGCCTCCTCGACGTCCATCGAGAGGTAGACGACGCGCTGAGCGGCGAGCAGGGCGCGCGTGTCCGCGTCGAGGACCGCGCCGCCGCCGAGGGCGAGGACGCCGTCGTGCTCGGCGAGCGCGGTGCGTACGGCGTCCTTCTCCAGCTCGCGGAAGACGGGCTCGCCGTCGTCGACGAAGATGTCGGCGATGGTCCTCCCCTGGGCGGTGACGATGTCCTCGTCCGTGTCGCGGTGGCCGACGCCGAGCCGCTCGGCGAGCAGCTGTCCGACGGTGGACTTGCCGACGCCCATCGGGCCGACGAGGACGACCAGCGGGGCCCCGCTCATCGGATGGCCAGGTGGTCGAGGTACGAGGACACGTTGCGGCGGGTCTCGGCGACCGAGTCGCCGCCGAACTTCTCCGCGACGGCGTCCGCGAGGACGAGGGCCACCATGGCCTCGGCGACGATTCCGGCGGCGGGGACCGCGGACACGTCGGAACGCTGGTGGTGCGCCTGCGCGGCCTCGCCCGTGGCCACGTCCACGGTCTTCAGGGCCCGCGGCACGGTCGCGATCGGCTTCATCGCGGCGCGCACCCGCAGCAGTTCGCCGGTGGTGAGGCCGCCCTCGGTGCCGCCGGAGCGGCCGGAGACCCGGCGGATGCCGTCGGGTGTGCTCACGATCTCGTCGTGCGCCCGGGAGCCGGGCACGCGGGCCAGTTCGAAGCCGTCGCCGATCTCGACGCCCTTGATCGCCTGGATGCCCATGAGCGCGCCCGCGAGCCGGGCGTCGAGCTTGCGGTCCCAGTGGACGTGCGAGCCGAGGCCCACCGGCACGCCGTAGGCGAGGATCTCGACGACGCCGCCGAGGGTGTCGCCGTCCTTGTGGGCCTGGTCGATCTCGGCGACCATCGCCTTCGACGCGTCCGCGTCCAGGCAGCGCACGGGGTCGGCGTCCAGCTTCTCGACGTCGGCCGGCGTCGGGTACACGCCGTGGGGCGCCTTCGCCGAGGCCAGTTCGACGACATGGCTGACGATCTCGACGCCGGTCGTCTCCTTCAGGTACGAGCGGGCCACCGCGCCCAGCGCGACGCGGGCCGCCGTCTCCCGGGCCGAGGCGCGCTCCAGGACCGGGCGGGCCTCGTCGAAGCCGTACTTCTGCATGCCGGCGAGGTCGGCGTGGCCGGGCCGCGGCCGGGTCAGCGGGGCGTTGCGCGCGAGGCCGGCCAGCACCTCCGGGTCCACCGGGTCGGCCGACATGACCTGCTCCCACTTGGGCCACTCGGTGTTGCCGACCATGACGGCGACCGGGGAACCCATGGTCAGACCGTGCCGGACGCCTCCGAGGAAGGTGACCTCGTCGCGCTCGAACTTCATCCGCGCACCGCGACCGTAGCCGAGCCGCCGCCTCGCCAGGTGGTCCGCCACCATGTCGGTGGTGATCGGCACGCCGGCGGGCAGACCCTCCAGCGTCGCGACGAGTGCGGGACCGTGGGACTCCCCCGCGGTCAGCCAGCGCAACCTGCTCAACGGTGCTCCTCAGTGCTCGCGCCCCGGTATGCCCCGCGTACACGCCTTGTCCATGTACGCGACGGTCCGACCGGGTGCGCGGCCCCGGCCCGCCGCCTCCGATCCTCCCATGTCCGGCCGCCCGACCCGGTCGCCGGTCCATTTGACGGACGCGCGGCCCCGGCCGGCGTCAGGCGGCGCCGTCGCCCGGCCCCCGCGCGGGTGCGTAGGAGCCCAGGAAGTCGGCGCCGCTCTCCTGCCGCCGCCGCGGTGCGTAGGGGCCGAGGAAGTCGGCGCCGCTCTGTCCCGGCTGGGCCGGCCCGGGCGCGGGCGGGCCCGTCCGCATCGCGCGCCGCCGGGCGACCCGGCGCTTCAGCCCGAGCATCCAGCTCGCGAGGACGGCGAGCACGATCAGCGCGAGTACCGTGAGCTGCACCCAGTCCGGCAGGAAGCCCAGGGCGGCCTCGAAGATCTGGCTCTTGGCGGAGGCCAGCGGCACGCCTGTGTCCATGGGTCGTCTTCCCTCCCGTCCCGCCCCCTGCGGAACCGGTCAGACCCTAGCGGTCCGCGAGCGCGCGCTCCCCCGCTTCTCGCATCGCGGCCAGCGGGGCCGGAGCCCGGCCGGTCATCTGCTCCACCTGGAGCACCGCCTGGTGGAGCAGCAGGTCGAGGCCGCCGACCACGGCTCCGCCGTACGCCGACCAGCGGGCGGCGAGCGCGGTGGGCCAGGGTTCGTAGAGCACGTCGAAGAGGGTCGTCGGCGTCTCCGGAACGGCGGCGGCGAGGGCGTCGGTGGTTCCGGCCGGGGTGGTGGCCACGACCAGCGGGGCACGCAGCGCCTGCTCGGCGTCCGCCCAGTCGGCGATGCGCACCTCGACGTCGAGCCGCTGCGCCCAGCCCCGCATCTCGGCGGCACGCGCGGCGCTGCGGACGTACACGGTGACCTCGCCGGTACAGATCCGGGCCAGGGCGGCGAGCGCGGAGGACGCGGTGGCGCCGGCGCCGAGGACCGCGGCGGTCTCGACCTTCTCGACGCCGTGTTCGCGCAGGGCGGCGACCATACCGGGGATGTCCGTGTTGTCGCCGGTGCGGCGGCCGTCCTCGGTGAGGACGACCGTGTTCACCGCGTCCACGGAGGCCGCGGTGTCGCTGACCGAGTCGAGCAGCGGGATGACCGCCCGCTTGAGCGGCATGGTCAGCGACAGCCCGGCCCATTCGGGCCCCAGCTCCGCGAAGAAGCCGGGCAGCGCGGCCTCGTCGACGTCGAACCGGTCATACGTCCACTGCGCCAGGCCCAGCTCGGCGTAGGCGGCGCGGTGCAGCGCCGGGGAGAGGGAGTGGGCGATGGGAGAGCCGAGAACGGCGGCTCGGCGGGGTGCGGACATCACTGGTTCTTCGAGGCTTCCCACTGGTCGACCAACTTCTGGTGTTCCGCATTGGTCTTGGTGAACTCGCTCGTCTTGCCGTCGCGCGAGATGAAGTAGTACCAACCATCGTCGGTCGGGTCGAGGGCTCCCTTCAGCGCCTCCTCGCCGGGGTTGCTGATCGGTCCGGGCGGCAGACCCTTGGCGTGGTAGGTGTTGTACGGGTTGTCGAAGTTGCGCAGCTTGCTGAGGGACAGGTCGATCTTGCTCTGGTTCTTGATGTAGTTGTACGTGGAGTCGAACTCCAGCATCCCGTTGGTCTGCTCGTTGCCCGGCTTGAGGCGGTTGTAGACGACCTCGGCCATCTTGCGGAAGTCCTCGTGGCCCATGCCCTCCGCCTGGACGAGGCTGGCGACGGTGAGCACCTGCCACGGCCCTTCGAGGCCCAGACTCTCGGCCTTGCTCTCCAGGCCGAGTTCCTCGTACTTCTCGGTGGACCGCGCCACCATCTGCTTCAGCACGTCCTCGGGCTTCTGCCCCTTGGCCGCCGAGTAGCTGGACGGGTAGAGGAAGCCCTCCAGGGGATCCTTCACGTCCTTGTGGTTCAGCGCCCAGTCGGGCAGGCCAAGGCTCTTGTACTCGCTCTTGGCGACCTGGGCGGTGGTGCCCTCGTCCAGTCCGAGACGCTTGTCGATGTCCTTGTAGATGGCGGCGTTGCGCTTGCCCTCGGCGATGATCAGGTTGCTGCGGCTCTTCGGACTGAGCAGGAGTTCGACCGCGCTCTCGGCCGACATCTCCTTCTGCAGCGTGTACACGCCGTCCTGGATGCTCTTGCCGCGGGGATTGCTCTGCTGGGCGGAGATGAAGGCGTCGACGCTCTTCACCACGCCCTGGCGCTTGAGTTCCTGGCCGATCGTGGAGCCGCCGGCGCCCTTGGGGATCGTGACGGTCACCTGCTCGCCGTTGCCGCTGCCCGCGAAGTCCGGGGCGGCGCCGAAACGATCCTGGTAGTACTGGTAGCCGAAATAGCCGATACCGGCCACGCCGCCGCCGAGCACGAGGCAGACCACCAGACAGGCGCATCCGCTGCGGCGCTTCTTGGGCTTGCCGCCGCCCCGCGCCCTGCGGTCCCCGCGCTCGCCGCGGCCCTCGTCCTCCGCATCGTCGTCACCGTCGCCGTCCTCTCCCGCGAAGAAGGCGTGCTCTCCTTCGTCGGGGCCCGGGTCCCAGTCGGTGCGCTCGGGCTCGGGCTCGGCGCGGCGGCGGGTGGGCGGCTCCGGCGGCGGGTACGCGTCGGGGGTGCCGTAGAGGTCGGGCTGTTCGGCGCCGTAGCCGCCGGCCTGCTGTCCGTAGGGGTCGGACGGGTCGGCCGGGTAATGCGCCTGGGGGTGGGTGCCGCCGTCCCAGCCACCGTTGTCGTAACCCTGCTGCGGCTGAGCCTGGGGCGCGTACTGCTGGTCGTACTGCTGCTGACCGTACTGGTGCTGGTCGTACTGCTGCTGGTCGTACTGCTGCTGACCGTACTGGTGCTGGTCGTACTGCTGCTGGTCGTACGGGCGACCGTACTGGTCGTACTGCGGCTCGGGGTGCTGGTGGCCGTACTGGTCGTACTGCGGCTGCCCGCCGCCGTACGACGACTGGCCGCCGTTGCTCCAGTCGCCGTAGCCCTGCTGCTGCGCCTGCTGCTCCGGATACTGCTGCGGCTGGCCGCCGTAGGGGGACTGCTGACCCGCGTGGGCCTGCTGTCCGCCCCATCCGCCGTCCCCGTACAACGGGTCCTCCGGATGCCACGGTTCGGAGCCTGGGCCCCGGCCATACTCAGTCATGGATCCCCTAGAGCCGCGAGGCGACGGGGGGCGCGGCCTGTGCCGAAGGGCCCGCTTCCGTTCCGCCTCTTGCTGTGCGGTGGCTGTTCGAATGCCTCCGCATCGCGCGGAACGTTACCGTACCGCGATCAGATGACCACTTCGACGCCCTCGCCAGGTGGCCTGCCTGACACCCGTTCGGATTCCAGCGCCTGCTGAAGGATGATCACAGCGGCGGCCTGGTCGATGACCGACCTGCCCTTCTTGGACTTCACTCCCGAGGCCCGCAGCCCCTGACTGGCCGTGACCGTCGTCATGCGTTCGTCCACCAGCCGGACCGGGACGGGCTCGATGCCCTTGGCCAGCTCCTGGGTGAAGCGCCTGACCTTGGCCGCGGCCGGGCCTTCACCCCCTTTGAGGGAGCGGGGCAGGCCGACGACGACCTCGATCGGCTCGTACTCCTCGACCAGCTGTCGCAGGCGTCGGTGCGCCGCGGGCACGTCGCGTCCGGGGACGGTCTCCACCGGGGTGGCGAGGATGCCGTCGGGGTCGCAGGACGCGACCCCGATACGGGCGTCGCCGACGTCGACGGCCAGGCGACGGCCGCGGCGCATCGCCGGGCCGTCCGCCTGGTCGTTCTCGGGCGTACTCACTTGGCGGTGTCCGCCACGAGGCGCTCGACGGCGTCGACGGCCTCACCGATGGCGGCCGCGTTCTGACCGCCGCCCTGGGCGACGTCGGGCTTGCCGCCACCGCCGCCGCCGAGGGTCTTGGCGGCGGTGCGCACCAGGTCACCGGCCTTGAGACCGCGCTCGCGGGCGGCCTCGTTGGTGGCGATGACCGTCAGGGGCTTGCCGTTCACCGTGGTGAACAGGGCCACGACCGCGGCCCGGCCGCCCTGGATGCGGCCGCGCACGTCGAGGACCAGCTTGCGCAGGTCGTCGGCGGTGGTGCCGTCCGGGACCTGACCGGTCACCAGGGCGACACCGCGCACGTCCTTGGCGGAGTCGGCGAGACCGCCGGCGGCCTGGAGGACCTTCTCGGCGCGGAACTTCTCGATCTCCTTCTCGGCGTCCTTCAGCTTGCCGAGCATGGCGGAGACCTTCTCCGGAAGCTCCTCCGGACGGCCCTTGATCAGCTCCTGGAGCTGGGCGACGACCGTGTGCTCGCGGGCGAGGAAATTGTAGGCGTCCACGCCGACCAGGGCCTCGATGCGGCGCACACCGGAGCCGATGGAGGACTCGCCGAGCAGCTTGACCAGGCCGAGCTGGGCGGTGTTGTGCACGTGGGTGCCGCCGCACAGCTCCTTGGAGAAGTCGCCGATGGTGACGACGCGCACGCGCTCGCCGTACTTCTCGCCGAACTCGGCGATGGCGCCCTGCTTCTTGGCCTCGTCGATGCCCATGACGTCGGCGCGGACGTCGAGGTCGCGGGCGAGCACCTCGTTGATCTTCTGCTCGACGTCGGTCATCACGGCCGTCGGCACGGCGGACGGCGAGCCGAAGTCGAAGCGGAAGCGGCCGGGCTGGTTCTCGGAGCCGGCCTGCGCGGCCGTCGGGCCGAGGGCGTCGCGCAGGGCCTGGTGGGTGAGGTGGGTGGCCGAGTGGGCGCGGGCGATGGCGTGCCGGCGGCGGTCGTCGATCAAGGCCTGGGCCTTGGCACCGACGGTGACCTCGCCGACCTGGACGACGCCCTTGTGGACGTACACGCCCGGCACCGGCTTCTGGCAGTCGCGGACCTCGATCACGGCGCCGGTGTCGACGCGGATCCGGCCGGTGTCGCCGATCTGGCCGCCGCCCTCGGCGTAGAACGGGGTGCGGTCCAGGACGATCTCGACCTCGTCGCCCTCGGTGGCGGCCGGGGAGGAGGCGCCGTCGACGAGGATGCCGACGATCGTGGACTCGGTCTCGGTGTCGGTGTAGCCGACGAAGTCGGTGGCGCCGGCCTTGTCGGCGATCTCCCGGTAGGCGCCGGCGCCCGCGTGACCGGTCTTCTTGGCCTGGGCGTCGGCCTTGGCGCGCTCCCGCTGCTCCTTCATCAGGCGCCGGAAGCCGTCCTCGTCCACGGAGAGCCCCTGCTCGGCGGCCATCTCCAGGGTGAGGTCGATGGGGAAGCCCCAGGTGTCGTGGAGCAGGAACGCCTTGTCGCCGGCGAGGACGGTGCCGCCGGAGGCCTTGGTGTCGGTGACGGCGGTGTCGAGGATGTTGGTGCCGGCCTTCAGCGTCTTCAGGAAGGCGTTCTCCTCGGCGAGGGCGACCTTCTCGATGCGCTCGCGGTCGGTGATCAGCTCGGGGTACTGCTGCCCCATCATGCCGATCACGACCTCGATCAGGTCCTTGACGACCGGCCCGGTGGCACCGAGGAGGCGCATGTTCCGGATGGCGCGGCGCATGATGCGGCGCAGCACGTAGCCGCGGCCCTCGTTGCCGGGGGTGACCCCGTCGCCGATGAGCATCACGGAGGTGCGCATGTGGTCGGTGACCACGCGCAGGGACACGTCCGAGGCCTGGGCGTCGCCGTAGGCCACGCCGGTCAGTTCGGTGGCCTTGTCGATGACGGCCATGGAGGTGTCGATCTCGTACATGTTCTGCACGCCCTGCAGAATCATGGCGAGGCGTTCCAGGCCGAGGCCGGTGTCGATGTTCTTGCTCGGCAACTCGCCGAGGATCTCGAACTCCTCCTTGCCGATGCCCTCGCCCCGCTCGTACTGCATGAAGACGAGGTTCCAGATCTCCACGTACCGCTCGTCGTTGACGGCGGGGCCGCCCTCGGCACCGAACTCGGGGCCTCGGTCGTAGTTGATCTCGGAGCAGGGGCCGCAGGGTCCGGGGACGCCCATGGACCAGTAGTTGTCCTTCTTGCCGAGGCGCTGGATGCGCTCGGAGGGGACGCCCACGACGTCGTGCCAGATGCGCTCGGCCTCGTCGTCGTCCTTGTACACGGTGATCCACAGGCGCTCGGGGTCGAGGCCGTAACCGCCCTTGTCCTGGGGGCTGGTGAGCAGCTCCCAGGCGTACTTGATGGCGCCTTCCTTGAAGTAGTCGCCGAAGGAGAAGTTGCCGCACATCTGGAAGAACGTGCCGTGGCGGGTGGTCTTGCCGACCTCTTCGATGTCCGGTGTGCGCACGCACTTCTGCACGCTGGTGGCGCGGTCGAAGGGCGGCTTGACCTCACCGAGGAAGTAGGGCTTGAAGGGCACCATGCCGGCCGGGACGAGGAGCAGAGTCGGGTCGTCCGCGATGAGCGACGCCGAAGGGACGACGGTGTGACCGCGCTCCTCGAAGAAGCTCAACCAGCGGCGACGAATCTCGGCCGACTCCATCAGTGGTCCTCATTCCGGTTGTACGAGTACGGCGTCCTGTCGTCGACGACGTACTGGGGGTTGGTGCGGTTCTCGATGGCGGCGCGGTGCCGGGGTGCGGCGAGCGGCTGGTCGACGGGGGCCGCCAGGCCCAGCGCGTCGTCCAGTTCGGCCTCCCGCTGGGCCATGTTGTCGCGGACGTCGAGCGCGAAGCCCACCGCGCGGTCCCTGACCCGGGTGCCCACGTCCAGCGCCTTGTTGGCCGCGGTCGCGGCGAGGCTGTCGGGGGTGAGCTGCTTCAGCTTCCGGTTGACCTTGGTGGTGGCCCACACGCCGGCGGCCACGCCGGTGCCGAACCAGAACGTACGGCGGAACATCGCTGGATCAGTCCTTCTTCCGCTTCGTCCGCCGCGCGGCCGGGATCGTACGGCCGACGATCACGGCACGCCGCGGCTCCTTGGCCCGGCCGGCGGGCACGTCTTCCTTGCGACCGCCGAGTGCCCGGCGCACGCCGTACCCGAACGCCGCGACCTTGACCAGGGGGCCGCCGAAGGTGGAGGCCACGGTCGTGGAGAGCGCGGAGGCGTTCGACGTGACCTCCTGGACGTCGGAGGCGATCGCGTCGACCCGGTCGATCTGGGTCTGCGCGGAGCGCACCGCCGACGAGGCGTCGGCCAGCAGCGGCACCGCCTGGTCGGTCACGTCCGCCACGAGTTTGGTGGTCGTCCTGAGCGTCTGGGCCAGCCTCGCCAGTGCGACGGCGAGGAAGGAGACCAGGATCGCCCAGAAGACGGCCACCAGGATCCCGGCCACCTCGCCACCGGACACTGTGTGCACCCGCTCCCTGAAACGACGTACCTGAGAATTGACGTACCTGAGCTTCGAAAAAGTCGTGCGGCGAGCCTATCGCGCCGCGCGCGGGGCTCCGTACCCGATCGCCGTCCGCGCGGCGGAGTGCGGTGAAGTCGCGGGAAGCGATTGTACGGAGTGAATTCGGTTCAGTACGCTCCGTGTTTCATGCGAGACCATCGGCGCGACGGCATCCCGCACGGCAACCTACCGCTGGAACTCGACACGTTCGTGGGCAGAGCGAGGGAGCTCGCGGAGCTGGGCCGGGCGTTGGACTCCGGGCGGCTGGTCACGGTCGCCGGGGCCGGTGGCGTCGGCAAGTCGCGCCTCGCGGCACGGGCGGCCGTCCGGCGCACCCCCCGGGACGGGGTGTGGCGGGTGGAGCTGGCGCCGGTGCGCGACGAGGAGTTCGTGGACTACGCGGTCGTGGAGACGCTGGGCCTGACCGACCACACCACCCGGCTGCCGCGCGAGACGCTGTTCGCGCACCTCGCCGAGCGGGAGCTGCTGCTGGTCCTGGACGGGTTCGAGCACCTGGTGGACGCCTGTGCCGCGCTGGTGACCGACCTGCTGGGCCGCGCCCCCGGGCTCCGGGTGCTGGCGGTGGGTCGCAGGCCGCTGGGCGTGGCCGGGGAGCGGCTGATCCCGCTGGCGCCGCTGGGGCCGGAGGAGGCGGTGGAGCTGCTCACGGTCCGGGCCGGTCAGCTCCATGTCACGTGCGGCTACGACGCCGATCCGGACGCGGACCACCGGGAGGTGCGGGAGCTGTGCCGGCGCCTGGACGGGATCCCGCTGGCGATCGAGCTGGCCGCGGGGCGCCTGGGCGCGCTGTCCCCGGGGCAGGTGCTGCGGCGGCTGGACGACCGGTTCCGGCTGCTGACGGGCGGGGACCGCACCGCGCTGCCCCGGCACCGGACGCTGCGCACGGCGATCGGCTGGAGCCACGAGCTGTGCACGCCGCCGGAGCGGCTGCTGTGGGCACGCCTGTCGGTGTTCGCCGGGCCGTTCGACCTGGAGGCCGCCGAGTACGTGTGCAGCGGCGACGGGCTGCCGGCCGAGGACGTGCTCGACGTGCTCTCCGCGCTGCTCGCCCAGTCGGTGCTGACCCGCGAGGAGTCCCCGGTGGGGGTGCGCTTCCGGATGCTCGACACGGTGCGGGCGTACGGCACCGACTGGCTGGAGGCGACGGGGGACGCGCCCCGGCTGCGGCGGCGGCACCGGGACTGGTACGTGGGGTTGGCGACCTGGTGCGAGCTGGAGTGGTTCTCGCCCCGGCAGAGCGAGGTCGCGGCGCGGGTCGACGCGGAGCTGCCGAATCTGCGCGGCGCGCTGGAGCACTGCCTGAGCGAACCGGACGGGGTGCATCTGGGCCAGTACCTGGCGGGTGCCCTCTGGTTCCACTGGGTCGGCTGCGGGCGGCTGTCGGAGGGGCGGCACTGGCTGGAGCAGGCGGTGCGGCTGGAGGCGGAGCCGACGGCGGGCGAGCAGTCCCGGCTGAAGGCGCTGTGGGTGCTCGCGCACGTGGCGATCCTCCAGGGCGACACGGTGCCCGCGCTGGCGGCGCTGCAGGAGTGCCGCCGGGAGGCGGAGCGGTCGGCGAACCCGACGGCGGTGGCGTACGCGGAGCACCGCACCGGCTGCCTGGCGCTGGTGACGGACGACCTGCCGCGCGCGGAGGCGTTGCTGCGTTCCGCGCTGCACCGCTACCGGGAGATCGGCGAACTCAACAGCAACGTGCTGATGGGCCAGGTGGAGTTGGCGATGGCCCGGGCGTTCCAGGGCGATCTGCCGGACGCGGTGCGCCTGTGCGAGGACGTGCGCCAGGTGTGCGTGGACCACGGCGAGCGCTGGGCCCGGGGGTACGCCCTGTACGTGCTGGCGTACGCGGCCTGGAGCGAGGGGGATCCGGTGCGCGCCCGCGAGCTGCTGGCCGACTGCCTGGGCGGTGCGCACCGCTTCCGCGACCAGCTGGGCTCGGTGCTGGCGGTGGAGCTGCTCGCCCTGGTCACGGTGGCGGAGGGCGACGCCACGGAGGCCGCGGTGCTGCAGGGCGCGGCGGGGCGGATGTGGCCGTCGGTGGGTCTGCCGCTGTTCGGCTCGGCGCACTACAACGCGCCGCACGAGCTGTGCGAGGCGGCGGCGCGGGAGCAACTGGGCGACGAGCGGTACGAGGAGTGCGTGCGGCACGGGGCGCGGCTCGGGCGGCGGGAGGCGGTGGCGCGGGCGCTGCGCCGGCCGGGGTGCCGGCCTCGCTGCCGGCGCCGCGCCCGGCGGCCGGCCGGCGGGCCGCGGCGGGCGCCGGGACGGCGAAGCCCGCCGCCTCGCCCACCCGGAAGGGCGGGGAGACGGCGGGCTGAGGTACCGCTGGTGGTACTGCGCCGGGGCTGGGATCAGCGGGCGTAGTACTCGACGACGAGCTGCTCGTCGCAGATCACCGGGATCTCCTTGCGGTTCGGCTCGCGGTCCAGGCGGAACGCCAGGGCCTTGAGGTTCACCTGGAGGTAGCGCGGGGTCTCGCCGTCGGGGGCGAAGCCACCCTCGCGGGCGATGGTGAAGAGCGTCTTCTCCTTGGAGCGGTCGCGCACCTGCACGACGTCGTCCGGGCGGACGCGGAAGGACGGCTTGTCGACCTTCTGGCCGTTGACCTGGATGTGGCCGTGGACGACCATCTGGCGGGCCTGGTAGATCGTGCGGGCGATGCCCGAACGCAGGACCAGCGCGTCGAGACGGCGCTCGAGCTCGATGACCAGGGCCTCGCCGGTCTTCATGTTGGTCTTGGAGGCACGCTCGTAGGCGCGGACGAGCTGGCGCTCGCTGAGGTCGTACTGCGCGCGCAGACGCTGCTTCTCGAGCAGACGGACCTTGTAGTCCGAGTTCTGCTTGCGGCCGCGGCCGTGCTCGCCCGGCGGGTAGGGGCGGGCCTCGAAGTACTTGACGGCCTTCGGGGTCAGCGCGATGCCGAGGGCACGCGACTTCTTGACCTTGGGACGGGGCTGGTTCGCCACTGTCTGTGTCTCTTTCCTGGTTTCCGGCTTGTCAGGGTTGAGGGAGGTCGCATCCGCAGCCGGGGAAACCCGCCGGGTCCGCTCGGGACCTGTCGGGCAGCCGCTCCCCTGGTCTGGGCACATACGTGCAGCACGCGAGTGGCCCACCGACCGCTTCCGGAACTCCGGGTGGTGGTGGGCTGCCCGCGACACCATCGACGGTGCGCGACGCTCCTGGAACCCGCTGGGGGTTCCGGCCGATCGCCCCGTTCTGACTGCACGGGGCACGGCACTGCGGGTCATTCTACAGGCTGCTCAGGACCGCTTGCGACCGAGGTGCCCGCGGGTCCACTCCACCGCGTCCGCGTATCTCGCCTCGGCTCCGTGCCGGGTCGGCGCGTAGTACGTGCGGTCCTTCAGCTCGTCCGGGGCGTACTGCTGGGCGGCGATGCCCTCCGGCAGGTCGTGCGGGTACACGTAGCCCTGCCCGTGCCCCAGCTTGCCCGCGCCCTTGTAGTGGCTGTCGCGCAGGTGCGCGGGGACCGGTCCGGCGTGGCCCTTGCGCACGTCCTCCAGGGCGGCGCCGATGGCGGTGGTCGCGGCGTTGGACTTGGGGGCGAGGGCCAGGGCGATGGTGGCGTGGCTGAGGGTGAGGGCGGCCTCGGGGAAGCCGATCATGGCGACGGCCTGGGCGGCCGCCACGGCGATCTGCAGCGCGTTGGGGTCGGCGAGGCCGATGTCCTCGCTGGCGGAGATCATCAGGCGCCGGGCGATGAAGCGGGGGTCCTCGCCGGCCTCGACCATCCGGGCCAGGTAGTGCAGGGCGGCGTCCACGTCGGAGCCGCGGATGGACTTGATCAGGGCGCTGGCGACGTCGTAGTGCTGGTCGCCGTCGCGGTCGTACTTCACGGCGGCCCGGTCGACCGTCTCCTCCAGCGTGCTCAGGGCGATCTCCGGCTCGCCCTTGTCCAGCGCGGCCCCGGCGGCGGCCTCCAGGGCGGTCAGGGCGCGGCGGGCGTCGCCGCCCGCGATGCGCAGGAGGTGCTCCTCGGTGTCCTCGGGCAGGGCGAGGGCTCCCCCCAGGCCGCGCTCGTCGGTCAGGGCGCGGCGCAGCAGGTTCCGGAGATCGTCGTCGGTGAGGGGTTCGAGGGTGAGCAGGAGGGAGCGGGAGAGCAGTGGGGAGATCACCGAGAAGTACGGGTTCTCGGTGGTGGCGGCGATCAGGGTGACCCAGCGGTTCTCGACGGCCGGGAGGAGGGAGTCCTGCTGGGCCTTGCTGAAGCGGTGGATCTCGTCGAGGAAGAGGACGGTCTCCTTGCCGTATCCGCCGACCGCGCGGCGGGCGCCGTCGATGACCGCGCGGACCTCCTTGACGCCCGCGGTGATCGCCGACAGCTCCACGAACCGCTTGTTGGTGGCCTTGGAGACGACGTACGCCAGGGTGGTCTTGCCGGTGCCCGGCGGGCCCCAGAGGATGACCGAGGAGGGGCCGGCGGGGCCGGAGCCTCCCTCGCCCACCAGACGGCGCAGGGGGGATCCGGGCTTGAGCAGGTGCTGCTGACCGACGACCTCGTCGAGGGTGCGCGGGCGCATCCGCACGGCGAGGGGGCTGCCGGTCGGGTCCTTCTCCTGGCGTTCTTCGGCTGCGGCGGTGAACAGGTCGGGCTCCACGCTCTGAACCCTAAATGACCGCACTGACAACCGGGCCGCCCGTCAGCTGGTCCAGAAGTCCCACCAGCGGGTGAGGATCATCATGCCGATGATGCCGACGTGGAGCACCGGCAGGACCCAGGTGAACTCGCCGAAGAACCCGCGCAGCCAGTTCGGCGCGGGCAGGAAGCCCTTGCGGACGTTGAAGGACGTCACGTACCAGAACATCAGGATGGTGGCGACCCAGGCCAGGCAGCACCACAGGCACAGCGAGTTGATCCGGTACAGGGACTGGAACTGCAGCCAGGAGACGAACGCGACACCGAAGAGGCAGCCGGCGTTGAAGGTGAGCCAGTACCAGCGCGGGTAGGTGGCGCGGGCGAGCAGGCTCATGCCGACGCAGATGACGATGCCGTAGGCGACGAGGCCGAGCATCGGGTTGGGGAAGCCGAAGACGGAGGCCTGGTCGCTCTCCATGATGTTGCCGCAGGAGACGACCGGGTTGAGGCTGCAGCCGGGCGTGAACGTGGTGCCGGCGACCTTGGCCTCGAGGATCTTCTGCTTGTCGATCGTGATGACCCAGGCGGCGAGCAGGCCGGCCGCGCCCGTGATCACCAGCAGCAGCGCGAGGGCGCGGCTGCCGCCCTCGGTGCGTGTGGCTCGGGTGGTGGGGTCCGGCGCGGACTCTGCCACGGTGGAGGCGTCCTTCACTGTCGTCTTGCTCATCACGCCGATTCCGTCACTGGAGAGTGGGACCTGCTTCGGGCAGGGGCCATTGTGCCGCACCAGCCTGTAGGGGCACCGTTCGATGAGCCTATGAAAGGGTCGGCGATCACTCCGGAGCGGCGCGTTCCGGCCAACACCCGTTCCCCGTGGGCACGCGCGCGCGAACACGCGTGCCCCGCAGGGGTGTCGCCGGGCTAGCCGAGCCTCGACTCGAGTTCGGCCACGATCTCGTTGACGCCGATCGCGGTCTGCTCGCCGGACTCCATGTCCTTGAGCTGGACGACGCCCTCGGCGAGGTCGCGCTCGCCCAGGACCAGGGTGTAGCGGGCGCCCGAGCGGTTGGCGGCCTTCATCGCGGCCTTGAGCCCCTTGCCGCCGTAGGAGAAGTCGGCGGCGACGCCGTTCTTGCGCAACTCGGTGACCTTGGCGAACAGGATCCGGCGGGCCTCCTCGCCGAGCGGGACCGCGAAGACGGAGGTGGCCGACGGGATGTCCGGTTCGATGCCCTCCGCCTCCAGGGCGAGGACGGTGCGGTCGACGCCGAGGGCCCAGCCGACCGACGGCAGGGAGGGGCCGCCGATCATCTCGGACAGGCCGTCGTAGCGGCCGCCGCCGCCCACCGCGGACTGGGAGCCGAGGCCGTCGTGGACGAACTCGAACGTCGTGCGCGTGTAGTAGTCCAGGCCGCGCACCAGCTTCGGGTCGTCCTCGAAGACCACGCCCGCCGCCGTGATCAGCTCGCGCACCTCCTCGTGGTACGCCTTGCAGGCGTCGCACAGGTAGTCGCGCAGCAGCGGGGCGTCGGTGAGCTGCTTCTGGACGTCGGGGCGCTTGTCGTCCAGGACCCGCAGCGGGTTGATCTCGGCGCGGCGCAGGGTGTCCTCGTCCAGGTCGAGACCGCGCAGGAAGTCCTGGAGCGCGGCCCGGTAGACGGGGCGGCACTCCTGGTCGCCCAGGGAGTTGAGCAGGATGCGGAAGTTCCGCAGGCCGAGGGCGCGGTACGACTGGTCGGCCAGGATGATCAGTTCGGCGTCCAGGGCCGGGTCCTCGGCACCGATCGCCTCGGCGCCGACCTGGGAGAAGTGGCGGTAACGGCCCTTCTGGGGGCGCTCGTAGCGGTACTGCGAGCCCGAGTACCAGACCTTCACCGGCAGGTTGCCCGCCTTGTGCAGGTTGGCCTCCAGGACCGCGCGCAGCACGGGTGCGGTGGTCTCCGGGCGCAGGGCGAGCCGGTCGCCGCCCTTGGTCTCGAAGACGTACATCTCCTTGGTCACGATGTCGGTGGACTCGCCGACGCCGCGCGCGAACAGCTCGACGTTCTCGAAACCGGGCGTCTCGATGTAGCCGTAGCCGGAGTTGCGCAGCGGGGCGGCGATCGCCTCGCGGACCGCCAGGAACTTGGCGGAGTCGGGCGGCAGCAGGTCGTACGTGCCCTTGGGGGCCTTGAAGGTGCTCACGGAAGGTCTCGTCACATTCCTCGTCGGGGCGCGTCGGGAGCGCTGTTCCCTTGGCGGCCTGCGGCCACTTGCCGCACGTACGGGTTGGTGGCCCGTTCCTGGCCGATGGTGGTCTGGGGGCCGTGGCCGGACAGCACCACGGTCGCGTCGTCGAGCGGCAGGCACACGCGCGCCAGGGACTCGAGCAGGTCGTCCATGGAGCCGCCCGGCAGGTCGGTGCGTCCGATGGAGCCGGCGAACAGCAGGTCGCCCGAGAACATGACCGGCGGGATGTCCGCCGCCTCGGGCAGGCCGAAGGTCACCGACCCCTTGGTATGGCCGGGGGCGTGCGCGACCGTCAGTTCCAGGTCCGCCAGCGCCAGCTTCGCGCCGTCGGCCAGCTCCCTGACGTCGTCCGGCTCCCCCACGGTCAGCTCGCCCATGAGCGGCATGCCGACGCTGCGGCCGATGCCCTTCTCGGGGTCGCTCATCATGTACCGGTCGTCGGGGTGGATCCAGGCCGGCACGTCGTGCGCGCCGCAGACCGGGACGACCGAGGCGACGTGGTCGATGTGGCCGTGGGTGAGGACGACGGCGACGGGCTTGAGCCGATGCTTGCGGATCGCTTCCTCGACTCCGGGGGCCGCCTGGTGGCCCGGGTCGATGATCACGCACTCCTCACCGGCGGCGGGGGCGACGAGATAGCAGTTCGTCCCCCAGGCACCGGCGGGGAACCCGGCAATGAGCACGATCGTCCTTCGTTTGTGTCGGTACGGGTGGGCTTGCGAACGGGCCGCGCCCATGGTCAGAGCCTACCGGCGGTGCCGATTCCTCAGCGAACCCATATACGGTACGGGGCTACACGCCCACGGTCGGCTCATCGCACCCACGCGTACCGGTCGGCACACGAAGACGCATGAGGAGAGAACCCGGTGGTCACCCAGGAGCAGCGGCGGCGTCAGCTCGCCCGGGAGAAGTTCTTGCGGCAGCAGCAGCGACGCACCTCGGCACGGCGCAAGGCACGCATGCGCAACGCCGCGATCGCGTCGGTGCTCGGCGTGATCGTGATCGGCAGTGTCGCGCTGTACACGACCGGCGTGGTCCTGGGGGACGACGACGACAAGACGAACGCGAGCGCGGACGTCACGCCGAGCGCCTCGGCTCCGAGCAAGGCTCCGGACCCGTGCGACAAGCCGGCCGACGGCAAGGTCAAGACGCAGACCTGGAAGAAGGAACCCGCGCTGACCGTCGACAAGTCGGCGAAGTACACGATGAAGCTGGCGACGACCTGCGGCGACATAGACATCGCGCTGAAGGCGTCGGCGGCGCCGCACACCGTCAACTCGTTCGACTTCCTGGCCGGCAAGGGCTTCTTCGACCACACCAAGTGCCACCGGCTGACCACCGAGGGCATCTACGTGCTCCAGTGCGGCGACCCCACGGCCCAGGGCAACGGCGGGCCCGGCTACACCATCCCGGACGAGAACCTCAAGGACAAGAGCCTCAAGGACAACGTGTACCCGGCGGGCACGGTCGCGATGGCGAACACCGGGCAGCCCGACTCCGGCGGCAGCCAGTTCTTCCTCGTGTACCAGGACAGCCAGCTGCCGCCCAGCTACACCCCGTTCGGCACCGTCTCGGACGAGGGCATGACGGTGCTGAAGAAGCTCGCCGCCGCGGGGGCCCAGCCCGCGGACCCCACGACCGGCAACACCGCACCCAACGCGACGGTCGTGATCAACAAGGCCACGGTCACCAAATCCTGACCCTCATCAGCGAAAGTTCGGTCGTGCGGGATGCGGACAGGCCGCCCGCCGGTCGCCTATGTTGGCCGTGACGAAACTGTGGACGATGCCCGGGGGTAGCGAAGCCCTCCGCAGGCATCATGTGGAGGAGGCGCTGTGAGCAGCGACCCGTGGGGCCGCGTCGACGAGACGGGGACCGTGTACGTGCGTACGGCCGACGGCGAGCAGGTCGTCGGCTCCTGGCAGGCGGGCTCCCCCGAGGAGGCCCTGGCCTACTTCGAGCGCAAGTACGAAGGCCTGGTTGTGGAGATCGGCCTCCTCGAGAAGCGGGTGAAGACCACCGACCTGTCGGCCAAGGACGCCCAGGCCGCCGTCGACCACCTGCGCGAGCAGGTGGACGCGCACCACGCGGTCGGCGACCTGGACGCCCTGCGGGCCCGGCTGGACAAGCTGGTGGCGCTCGTGGAGACCCGGCGCGAGGAGCGCAAGGCCCAGCGGGCCAAGCAGTCCGACGAGGCGCGGGGCGCCAAGGAGGCCCTGGTCGCGGAGGCCGAGGAGCTGGCCCGTTCCGACCAGTGGCGGGCGGCCGGCGAGCGGCTGCGGTCCCTGGTCGACACCTGGAAGGGCCTGCCGCGCCTGGACCGCAAGTCCGACGACGAGCTGTGGCACCGCTTCTCGCACGCGCGCTCGGCGTTCTCCAAGCGCCGCAAGCAGCACTTCGCGCAGCTCGACGCCCAGCGCGAGGAGGCCCGGCGGACCAAGGAGCGGCTGGTCTCCGAGGCCGAGGCGCTGTCGAACTCGACGGACTGGGGGCCGACGGCCGCGCGCTACCGCGACCTGATGTCCGAGTGGAAGGCCGCGGGCCGTGCCCAGCGCGAGCACGAGGACGACCTGTGGAACCGCTTCCGCGGCGCCCAGGACGTGTTCTTCGCCGCCCGCAGCTCGGTCTTCGCCGAGCGGGACGCCGAGCAGACGGAGAACCTGAAGCTCAAGGAGGAGCTGGCCGGGGAGGCCGAGAAGCTCCTCCCGGTCACCGACCTGAAGGCCGCCCGCGCCGCGTTCCGCTCGGTCAACGAGCGCTGGGAGGCCATCGGCCACGTTCCGCGCGACGCCCGGCCGAAGGTCGAGGGGCGGATGCACGCGGTCGAGCGGGCGCTCCAGGAGGCAGAGGAGACCGAGTGGCGCCGCACCAACCCGGAGGCACGCGCGCGTGCCGAGGGTCTGACCGGTCAGCTCCAGGCCGCCGTGGACAAGCTGCGTTCCCAGATCGAGCAGTCTCGCGCCCAGGGCAACAACGCCAAGGCCGACAAGCTCGCCCGTGAGCTGGAGGGCCGGCAGGCGCTGCTCGACCAGGCGCTCAAGGGGCTGCACGAGTTCGGCGGCTGACGGTCGCGGACCGCGCACAGGAGAGGGGCTCCCGTACATCGCGTACGGGAGCCCCTCTCGTGTGTGCGCCTGTGCGGCCCGCTACGACGGCCTGCGCGCCGAGGTCACCCGGTACACGTCGTAGACGCCCTCCACGCCGCGTACGGCCTTCAGAACGTGCCCCAGGTGCTTCGGGTCGCCCATCTCGAAGGTGAAGCGGGAGGTGGCGACCCGGTCGCGGGAGGTCTGGACGGCCGCCGAGAGGATGTTGACGTGCTGGTCGGACAGCACGCGGGTGACGTCCGAGAGGAGCCGTGAGCGGTCCAGCGCCTCCACCTGGATGGCGACCAGGAAGACCGAGGACTGGGTGGGTGCCCACTCGACCTCGAGGATGCGCTCGGGCTCGCGGGAGAGCGAGTCGACGTTCACACAGTCGCTGCGGTGGACGGAGACGCCGCTGCCGCGGGTGACGAAGCCGATGATCGGGTCGCCGGGGACGGGCGTGCAGCAGCGGGCCAGCTTGACCCACACGTCCTCGACGCCCTTGACCACCACGCCCGGGTCGGCGTTCGCCCGGCGCTTGCGGCCGCGGCCGCGGGACGGCGGGACCGACTCGTCGATCTCCTCGGTGGCCGCCTCCTCGCCGCCGAGCGCCTGGACCAGCTTCTGCACGATGTTCGGCGCGGAGACGTGGCCCTCGCCGATCGCCGCGTACAGCGCGGAGATGTCCGAGTAGCGCATCTCGTGCGCGAGCGTGACCAGCGAGTCGCCGGTCAGGATGCGCTGGATCGGCAGGTTCTGCTTGCGCATCGCGCGGACGATGGCGTCCTTGCCCTGCTCGATCGCCTCGTCGCGGCGCTCCTTGGAGAACCAGGCGCGGATCTTGTTGCGGGCGCGGGGCGACTTCACGAAGCCCAGCCAGTCGCGGGAGGGGCCCGCGCCGGCCGCCTTGGAGGTGAAGACCTCCACGAGGTCGCCGTTGTCCAGGGTGGACTCCAGCGGCACCAGCCGCCCGTTGACCCGTGCCCCTATGGTGCGGTGGCCGACCTCGGTGTGGACGGCGTAGGCGAAGTCCACGGGGGTGGCCCCGGCCGGCAGCGCTATGACGTCGCCCTTGGGGGTGAAGACGAAGACCTCGTTGCGGGAGAGGTCGAAGCGCAGGGACTCCAGGAACTCGCCCGGGTCCTCGGTCTCCTTCTGCCAGTCCAGGAGCTGGCGCAGCCACGCCATGTCGTTGAGGTGGTCGTCCTTGCTCTTGCCGGACGACCTGGGGGCGTCGGTGCGCACCTTGGAGGCGCCCGCGACGGCCTCCTGCTTGTACTTCCAGTGCGCGGCGATGCCGTACTCCGCGCGGCGGTGCATGTCGAAGGTGCGGATCTGCAGCTCGACGGGCTTGCCGCCGGGGCCGATGACCGTCGTGTGCAGCGACTGGTACATGTTGAACTTGGGCATCGCGATGTAGTCCTTGAACCGCCCCGGAACCGGGTTCCAGCGCGCGTGGACCGTGCCGAGCGCCGCGTAGCAGTCGCGGACGGTGTCCACCAGGACGCGGATGCCCACCAGGTCGTAGATCTCCGCGAAGTCCCGGCCGCGGACGATCATCTTCTGGTAGACGCTGTAGTAGTGCTTGGGGCGGCCGGTGACGGTCGCCTTGATGCGGGCCGCGCGCAGGTCCTGCTGGACCTCGTCGGTGACGACGGCGAGGTACTCGTCGCGCTTGGGGGCGCGCTCGGCGACCAGGCGGACGATCTCGTCGTACATCTTGGGGTAGAGGATCGCGAAGGCGAGGTCCTCCAGCTCCCACTTGATGGTGTTCATGCCCAGCCGGTGGGCGAGCGGCGCGTAGATCTCCAGGGTCTCGCGCGCCTTCTTCTCCTGCTTCTCGCGCTTGAGGTAGCGCATGGTGCGCATGTTGTGCAGGCGGTCGGCGAGCTTGATGACCAGGACGCGCGGGTCCTTGGCCATGGCGACGACCATCTTGCGCACGGTCTCGGCCTGCGCGGCCTCGCCGAACTTGACCTTGTCCAGCTTGGTGACGCCGTCGACGAGGAGGGTGACGACGTCGCCGAAGTCGCGGCGCAGGTCCTCCAGGCCGTACTCGGTGTCCTCGACGGTGTCGTGCAGCAGCCCGGCCATCAGCGTGGCCGGATCCATGCCCAGCTCGGCGAGGATGGTGGTGACGGCGAGCGGGTGCGTGATGTAGGGGTCGCCGCTCTTGCGCTTCTGGCCGCGGTGCCAGCGTTCGGCGACCTGGTAGGCGCGCTCGATCTGGCGCAGGGTCGCCGTCTCGATCTTGGGGTCGTTGCCGCGCACTATGCGCAGCAGCGGCTCCAGGACCGGGTTGTACGGGTTGGCGCGCTGGACGCCGAGGCGGGCGAGGCGGGCGCGGACGCGGTTGGAGGAGCCGGAGCGGGCGGGTTGCCCGGCGGGGGCGCGGACCACGGGCGAGTTCTGCGGGCGCTCGGCGGGCAGCGCCTTGGGGCGCGGCTGCTGCTCGGCGGGCTTGTCGACCGGCGCGGACGGGGCGTGCTGGATCGGCCCACGCGTGTCGTTCTTCGCCTGGGGCGCGCTGGGCGCGGGCTTCGCCTCGGACGCCGAGGCGGACTCGGGCTTTGCGGCGGTCAGTGGCTGGGCCTCGTCTGGCAAGAGGACTCCTCGTGCGCGATCCGGGTCCCCCGGTCAGGCTCCGGATACCCCATGGTAGCGATCCTGTGCTCCGGGATCGCCTTCAGGCCAATGTGAAGGCCGTCAACCCCTGCAACGCCTGGGGCGGGCGCCGGATTCCTCCGGGCCCGCCCCAGGGGTGCGGTTCGCTTGGTTCAGACCGTGAGCAGCGCCTTCAGGGGTGCCCCGGCCAGGGCCGGCTCCAGGCGGGCCCGCCCGCCGAGGAAGCCCAGCTCCATCAGGACGGCGAGGCCCGCGACCTCGGCCCCGGCCCGCCGGATCAGCTCCAGCGAGGCCTCGGCGGTGCCGCCGGTGGCGAGGACGTCGTCGACGACCAGCACGCGGTCGCCGGCGCTCAGGTCCTCGGCGTGCACCTCGATCTCGGCGGAGCCGTACTCCAGGTCGTACGCCTGGCTGAGGGTGGCTCCGGGGAGCTTGCCCGCCTTGCGTACGGGGATGAAGCCGAGGCCCGCCCGCAGCGCCACGGGGGCGCCGAGGATGAAACCGCGGGCCTCCAGGCCGACGACCTTGGTGGCGCCGGTGTGCCCGGCGACCTCCGCGAGCGCGCCGGTGAGGGCGGTGAACGCCGCCGGGTCCGCCAGGAGCGGGGTGATGTCCTTGAACACCACGCCCGGCTCCGGGTAGTCGGCCACGTCCCGGATGCGGCTGAGGAGCAGCTCCGTGATGTCCGTCGTACCGTTCATCGGCGCTTCCCCGAGGGTCGGCCGCGGCCCCTGCCGCGGGACGCGGGCTGGTGACGGGGGCCGACGACCGCGGCGGCCTCGTCGTCGGGCCCGTCGTCGGCGTACGGCGCCTCCTCGTCGGCGGCCGGTGCCGGTTCGCCCTTGGCGCCCGCCTGGGCCCGCTTGGCGAGGACCCGCTTCTTGAGGGCCTTCATCTGCGGCTCGGCCTCCTTGAGGTCGGCGACCAGCGGCGTGGCGATGAAGATCGACGAGTACGCGCCCGCGGCGAGACCGACGAACAGCGACAGCGAGATGTCGTTGAGCATGCCGGCGCCGAGGACACCGCCGCCGATGAACAGCAGGCCCCCCACCGGCAGCAGCGCGACCACCGTCGTGTTGATCGAGCGGACCAGGGTGCTGTTGATCGAGCGGTTGGCGATCTCCGCGTAGGTCCACCGGGTCTGCTTGGTGATGTCCTTGGTCTGCTCCTTGAGGCTGTCGAAGACGACGACCGTGTCGTAGAGCGAGTAGCCGAGGATGGTCAGCAGACCGATCACCGTGCCGGGTGTGACCTCGAAACCGACGAGGGCGTAGATGCCGACCGTGATGGTGATGTCGTGGATCAGCGCGACGAAGGCGGCGAGCGCCATGCGCCACTCGAACGCGATCGCCAGGTAGATCACCACGAGGACCATGAAGATCCCGAGGCCCTGCCAGGCCTTGTTCGCGATCTGGTCGCCCCAGCTGGGGCCGACCAGGTCGGCGTTGATCTTCTCCGCCGGGACGTCCAGGTTCTTGGAGAGGTCTTCCTTGATCTGGTCCGACTGCTGGGTGTCGGTGCCCGCGATCTGGATGCGGAGACTTCCGTCGCCGAGCTTCTGGACGATGGCGTCGTGGCCGGAGGCCTCTTCCGCCCAGGTCTCGGTCTGGGAGACCGAGGCGCTCATGTTCTTCGGCGTGGTGAAGACCGCGCCGCCCTGGAACTCGATGCCCATGTGCAGTCCGCGCACCGCCAGGCCGACGATGGCCGTGATGGTGATGAGGATCGAGATGCCGTACCAGATCTTGCGGTTCTTGACGAAGTCGTAGCCGACCTCGCCGTGGTGCAGTCTGGCGCCGAGGTTGCCGAGCTTCCCCATCTCACGCCTCCTTCGGGTCGACGGGGCCGGCGGCGGGACGGGCGGGCCGGCGGGTGCGGCGCAGCGGCGGCTTGGCACCCAGGGCCTTGGGGTCGAGGCCGGACCACTTGTGACCGCTCGCGAAGAACTTCCGCCGGGCCATCAGCGTGAGCAGCGGCTTGGTGAAGAGGAAGACCACCACGACGTCGAGCAGGGTCGTCAGACCCAGCGTGAACGCGAAGCCCTGGACCTTGCCGACGGTGACGACGAAGAGCACCGCGGCGGCGAGGAAGGACACGAAGTCGGAGACCAGGATGGTGCGCCGGGCCCGCGGCCAGGCCCGCTCGACGGCGGGGCGCAGCGTGCGTCCCTCCCGGATCTCGTCGCGGACGCGTTCGAAGTACACGATGAACGAGTCCGCGGTGATACCGATGGCGACGATGGCACCGCACACGGCCGGCAGGTTCAGCGCGAAGCCGATGGTCGGGCCGAGCAGCGCCATGATCACGTAGGTGAGGCCGGCCGAGACCAGCAGCGAGCAGACGGCGATGAACGACAGGCCGCGGTAGTAGAACAGCAGGTAGAGGACGACCAGGGCGAGGCCGATCGCTCCCGCGATCAGACCGGCCTTGAGCTGCTCACCGCCGAGCGCGGCGGTGACGGTGGTGACGCTGTCCTCCTTGAAGGTCAGCGGCAGCGCGCCGTAGGACAGCATGTTGGCGAGGCCCTGGGCCTCCTCCTGGTCGAAGCTGCCGGAGATCTCCGCGTTGCCGCCGGTGAGCGCCTGGCTGACGTAGGGGTCGGAGACGACCTCGTTGTCCAGGACGATGGCGAACTGGTTCTGCGGGGACTGGTTCTGCGCCAGCTTGCCGGTGATGTCCGCGAACTTCTTGGAGCCCTTGTCCGTGAACTTCATCGTCACGGTCCAGCCTGCGGCCGTCTGCGTGTTGTAGACGGCGTCGGCCTCGTCGACGTCGGTGCCGTCGACCGCCGCGGGGCCGAGGATGTACTTCTGCCACTGGCCCTGCGAGTTCTGGCCGCAGGCCACCATGGAGTCGCCCGGCTTGGCGCCGTCGCCGGCCTTGGCGCGGGCGCCCTCGTCACTGCAGTCGAGGGCCGCGTACTGCTGCTGCAGCTTGGCGGTGGCGTCGTCGCCGGAGGCGCTGGCGCTCGGCGACGGAGAGGCGCCGTCGGAGCTCGTCGCGGACGGGCTCGGGTCGGCCTTCAGGGCGTCGCTGGCGGCGCGGCCCTGGGTGGTGGCGCTCGCCGAGGCGGAGTCGGACGGCTTGTCGCTCGCCTTGTCGCCGTCGGTGGCCTTGTCGCCCTCGGTCGCCTTGTCGGTGGCCTTGTCCGTGGCCTTGTCGGTCGCCTTGTCCGTGGCGCCGCCGGTCTCGCTCGCCGAGGGGGTGCCGGTCGCGTTGGGGCCGGAGATCTCGGTGGCCATGACCGGACGGAAGTACAGCTTGGCGGTGGTGCCGACCTGCTTCCGGGCTTCCGAGGAGTTCGTCCCCTTGGGGATGTTGACGATGATGTTCCGGTCGCCCTGGGTCTGGACCTCGGCCTCGGAAACACCCAGACCATTGACACGGCGGTTCATGATCTCGACCGCGGTGTCCATGTTGGTCTTGTTGATCGCGGACTCCTGGCCCGCCTCGGGGACCGCCCGGAGCGTGATGCTGGTGCCGCCGGCCAGGTCGATACCGAGACGCGGAGTCGTGTGTCCGGAGGCGAACATGCCACCGGTGAGCGCCACGATGGCGATCAGGATCAGGGCCAGCGAGCGCCCGGGCTTACTCTGAGCGCTCGCATTCTTTCCCTTTTTAGGTGCTACCACCTTTGCGTACTCCCTCTCGGGCCGCTTCGCGCCCAGAAGGCGTCACCGGCGGCCATCACATGGTGTCCGGATCCGTGCGAGCCGCGCGTCACGCGGGATGCGCGGGACATCGTCCCGCGCATCCCGGGGCACGGCCTACTTCGCCTCGGAGCCGCCGTCGGACTTCTTCGCCTGCTCGTCCGTCTTCGCCTCGGCGGGCGCGGCGTCGACCGTCGGCTCGTCGGCCGGCTCGTCGGCCGGCTCGTCGCTCGCGTCCTTCTTGCCGAGGTCGACGGACTTGTCGTCGGAGGCGGCGTCGGCGGGGGCGTCGGTCCCGGTGAGGGAGGAGGCATCGTCCGGGACGACGTCCGCGTCGGACTTCAGGTCGTGCTCGACGCCGTGGACGATGCGGTTGTACTCGTCGTCGGTGAGGACGGCACCGATGCTGTTCTTCGCGAAGAGCAGCTCGACCCCGGGACCGGCGTCGAGGAGGACCGTGTCGTCGTTGACCTCCTTGACCGTGGCGTACATGCCCCCGATGGTGCGGACACCGGATCCGGGCTGCATCTCGTTCCGCATGTTGGCGGCCTGCTGCTGCTTCTTCTTCGCCGACCGGGTCATCAGGAACATGGCCCCGATGAGCACGATGAACGGGAGGAGGGTCACGAGACTCACGGGTCGGTACTTCCTTCACACGACCGCGATGGGGAGCGGCCTGATGGTTGGGGGTGTGTACGCCGCCGCCAAGGGCGGCATCGGCGGAGTCTAAGCGAGTCCGCGCGCATGGAACAACGCTCAGCATGGCACTGGGGTTCCTGCTCGGGCGAATGTCCTCGTCGTGACGGGGACGTCACGTCCCGAACAAGTCCTGTTGTCCCTTTCCGGCGTTCTGCGCGCTCGGCGGGGTGAGGCCGAGGTGCGCCCAGGCTGCCGGGGTCGCGACCCGCCCGCGTGGCGTGCGGGCGAGCAGGCCCTCCCGTACGAGGAAGGGCTCGGCGACCTCTTCCACTGTCTCACGCTCCTCGCCCACGGCGACGGCGAGCGTGGACAGGCCGACCGGCCCGCCGCCGAAGAGTTTGAGCAGGGCCTCCAGCACCCCCCGGTCCAACCGGTCCAGGCCCCGGGCGTCGACCTCGTAGACGGCGAGGGCGGCGGCGGCGATCTCCTGGGTGATCAGGCCGTCGGCCTTGACCTGGGCGTAGTCGCGGACCCGGCGCAGCAGGCGGTTGGCGATGCGGGGGGTGCCGCGGGAGCGGCCGGCGATCTCGGCGGCGCCGGTGGGGTCGATCTCGACGTCGAGCAGGCCGGCGGAGCGGTGGATCACCCGCTCCAGTTCGGCCGGCCCGTAGAACTCCATGTGGGCGGTGAAGCCGAAGCGGTCGCGCAGCGGCGGCGGCAGCAGGCCCGCGCGCGTGGTGGCCCCGACCAGGGTGAACGGGGGCAGCTCCAGCGGGATGGCGGTGGCGCCGGGGCCCTTGCCGACGATGACGTCGACGCGGAAGTCCTCCATCGCCATGTAGAGCATCTCCTCGGCGGGCCGCGACATGCGGTGGATCTCGTCGAGGAAGAGGACCTCGCCCTCCTGGAGCGAGGAGAGGATCGCCGCGAGGTCGCCGGCGTGCTGGATGGCGGGCCCCGACGTGATGCGGATGGGGGCTTCCATCTCGGCCGCGATGATCATCGAGAGGGTGGTCTTGCCGAGGCCGGGGGCGCCGGAGAGGAGCACGTGGTCGGCGGTCGCCCCGCGCGCGCGTGCGGCCCGCAGCACGAGGTCGAGCTGCTCGCGGACCTTCTCCTGGCCGATGAACTCGCCGAGGTCCTTGGGGCGCAGGGCGGCCTCCACGGCCTGGTCCTCGCCGTCGGCGACAGCGCCCACCAGCCGCTCGGCGGCGGCCTCTGCGTCGGTCGTGTCATCCCAGTTCATTGATTGCCTCGTGGTTCGGGGTGGCTGTGGCGGCGCGGCGGGCGGGCGCCGTCAGCGGGCGCGGTTCAGTGTCTGCAGGGCGGCCTTGAGCAGCCGGCCCACCTGCGGCGTGCCCTCGGCGGCCTCCGCCTGCGGCGCGACTGCGGTGACCGCTTCGTCGGCCTCGCGGGTCGCGTACCCCAGACCGATCAGGGCGGCGTGCAGCTGGTCGCGCCAGCCGGTGCTGACGGGGGCGCCGACGGCCGGGGCGCCGATGGGCTCGCCGAGCCGGTCCTTCAGCTCCAGGAGCAGCTTCTGCGCGCCCTTCTTGCCGATGCCGGGGACGGCGGTGAGCGCCTTCTCGTCGCCGGTGGAGACGGCTCTGCGCAGGGCGTCGGGCTGGTGCACGGCGAGCATCGCCTGGGCCAGGCGGGGGCCGACGCCGCTGGCGGTCTGGAGCAGCTCGAAGACCTGGCGCTCGTCGTCGTCGGCGAAGCCGTACAGCGTGAGCGAGTCCTCGCGCACGACGAGGGAGGTGGCGAGCTTGGCGGGCTTGCCGAGCCGCAGGGTGGAGAGCGTGTTCGGCGTGCACTGGACGGCCATGCCGACGCCGCCGACCTCGACCACCGCGGCGTCGGGTGCGAGGGCGGCGACGGTGCCGCTGACGAAGGCGATCATGCGGGGCGGCCTTTCGACGGGTGGGAGGGCTGCGGGCGGCGCGCGCCCTGGGAGGCGTGCAGGGCGACGGCCTGCTGGAGCCGGTTCTGCGCGGGGGCCCGCCAGATGTGGCAGATGGCGAGCGCGAGGGCGTCGGCGGCGTCGGCGGGCCGGGGCGGGGCGGAGAGCCGCAGCAGGCGGGTGACCATGGCGCCGACCTGCGCCTTGTCCGCGCGTCCGCTGCCGGTGACGGCGGCCTTGACCTCGCTGGGGGTGTGCAGGGCGACCGGGATGCCGCGGCGGGAGGCGCACAGGATGGCGACGGCGCTGGCCTGGGCGGTGCCCATGACGGTGCGGACGTTGTGCTGGCTGAAGACGCGCTCCACGGCGACGGACTCCGGCCGGTGCTCGTCCAGCCACTGCTCGATGCCCTGCTCGACGGCGACGAGGCGGTGGCCGAGGTCGGCATCCGCCGGCGTGCGGACGACGCCGACGCCGATCATGGTGAGCGGTCTGCCCGCGACGCCCTCCACGACGCCGACCCCGCAGCGGGTCAGCCCCGGGTCCACCCCCAGCACGCGCACCGCCGGCCCCTCTCGTCGATCACCTGTTTGTGCAGGCTATCGGGTGCCACTGACAAAGCGACGGGCCGACGGGTGGTGTCCCCGTCGGCCCGCTGAGCACAGGGCGCGGCCTATGCGTCCACCTTCTCCATGACCTCGTCGCTGACGTCGAAGTTGGCGAAGACGTTCTGCACGTCGTCGCTGTCCTCCAGGGCGTCGATGAGCCGGAAGATCTTCCGGGCGCCGTCCTCGTCCAGCTCGACCTGCATGGTCGGGACGAAGTTGGCGTCGGCGGACTCGTAGTCGATGCCGGCGGCCTGGAGGGCGGTGCGGACCGCGACCAGGTCGGTGGCCTCGCTGAGGACCTCGAAGGTCTCGCCGAGGTCGTTGACCTCCTCAGCCCCCGCGTCCAGGACGGCGGTCAGGACGTCGTCCTCGCCCAGCTCGCCCTTGGGCACGATCACGACGCCCTTGCGGTTGAACAGGTAGGACACCGAGCCCGGGTCGGCCATGGAGCCGCCGTTGCGGGTCATGGCGACGCGGACGTCGGAGGCGGCGCGGTTGCGGTTGTCGGTGAGGCACTCGATGAGCACCGCGACACCGTTCGGGCCGTAGCCCTCGTACATGATCGTCTCGTAGTCGGCGCCGCCGGCCTCGAGGCCGCCGCCGCGCTTGACCGCGGAGTCGATGTTCTTGTTGGGGACCGACTGCTTCTTCGCCTTCTGGATGGCGTCGTACAGCGTCGGGTTGCCCTCGATGTCGACGCCGCCCATGCGCGCCGCGACCTCGATGTTCTTGATCAGCTTCGCGAAGAGCTTGCCGCGTTTGGCGTCGATCACGGCCTTCTTGTGCTTCGTCGTAGCCCATTTAGAGTGGCCGGACATCTGCCTGTCTCCTTCGCGTAACCCATCTCCTGCAACGAACGCAGGAATCCTACAAGGACCGGGCCGCCCGGTTCGCGCGCACCATGTCGGCGAAGAGGCGGTGCACACGGTGGTCGCCGGTCAGTTCCGGGTGGAACGAGGTGGCCAGCGCGTTGCCCTGGCGGACGGCGACGATGTGGCCGTCGTGTTCGGCCAGTACCTCGGCGGCGGCGCCCACGGACTCCACCCAGGGGGCCCGGATGAAGACTCCCTCGACCGGGGCGCCCTCCACGCCGTCGACGTCGACGGCCGCCTCGAAGGACTCGTTCTGCCTGCCGAAGGCGTTGCGGCGCACGATCATGTCGATGCCGCCGACCGTCTCCTGCCCGGAGCGCGGGTCGAGGATCTTGTCGGCCAGCATGATCATGCCCGCGCAGGTGCCGTAGACGGGCAGTCCGGCGCGCACGCGCGCGCGAAGGGGGTCCATCACTCCGAGGAGGACGGCGAGCTTGGAGATGGTGGTGGACTCGCCGCCGGGGATGACCAGGCCGTCCACCTCGGCGAGCTCTTCGGGGCGCCTCACCGGCCTGGCCACGGCGTCGGCCACGGCCAGGGCGACGAGATGCTCCCTCACGTCGCCCTGGAGCGCCAGGACGCCGATGACGGGGGTGTCGGTCATGGTTCGGGTGCCTTACCAGCCGCGGTTGGCGTAGCGCTCGGTCTCGGGGAGGGTGTCGCAGTTGATGCCGACCATGGCCTCGCCGAGGTTGCGGGACGCGTCCGCGATGATCTTCGGGTCGTCGTAGAAGGTGGTCGCCTTCACGATGGCGGCGGCGCGCTTGGCCGGGTCGCCGGACTTGAAGATGCCGGAGCCGACGAAGACTCCCTCGGCACCGAGCTGGCGCATCAGCGCGGCGTCGGCGGGGGTGGCGACGCCACCGGCCGAGAACAGGACGACCGGGAGCCTGCCCAGCTCGGAGACCTCCTTGACCAGCTCGTAGGGGGCGCGCAGGTCCTTGGCGGCGGCGTACAGCTCGTTGTTGTCGTAGCCGCGCAGGCGGGCGATCTCGTTCTTGATCTGGCGCAGGTGGCGGACGGCCTCGACGACGTTGCCGGTACCGGCCTCGCCCTTGGAGCGGATCATCGCCGCGCCCTCGGCGATACGGCGCAGGGCCTCCCCGAGGTTGGTGGCGCCGCAGACGAAGGGGGTGGTGAAGGCGAACTTGTCGCTGTGGTTGACCTCGTCGGCCGGGGTGAGGACCTCGGACTCGTCGATGTAGTCGACGCCGAGGGACTGCAGGACCTGCGCCTCCACGAAGTGGCCGATGCGGGACTTGGCCATCACGGGGATGGAGACGGCGCCGATGATGCCCTCGATCATGTCCGGGTCGGACATCCGGGCCACGCCGCCGTCCTTGCGGATGTCGGCGGGGACGCGCTCCAGGGCCATGACGGCCACGGCGCCCGCGTCCTCGGCGATCTTCGCCTGCTCCGGCGTGACGACGTCCATGATGACGCCGCCCTTGAGCTGCTCGGCCATGCCGCGCTTCACGCGCGCGGTGCCGGTCTCGGGTGCCTGGTTTTCGGAGAGCGTGCTGGACACGGGTACCTCGCTGAGGGAAGGGGGCTTCTGCAGCAACGAGGAAACGCCGGGCGAGCAGGCCACAGCAAGGGCCAATGGGCAGGCGGTGGATCGTTTTGGTGGCGGGCGCCGACGGGACGGGTTACGCCGCCCGCTCCACCAGGGCGGCCGGCGACTCGTCGTCCATCTCGAAGGCCAGGGGGAAGGGCGCGTGTCCGGCGAGGCGGAACCAGCGGACCTTGCGGTGCTCGCGCAGCCTGCGGGCGGCGCCCACCGCGTCGTTGTGGAAGCGCCGGGCCATCGGTACCCGTCGTACGGCCTCGGCCAGTTCGTGTGCGGCCGCCTCTCCCCCGGGCGCCTCCCGCAGGGCGTCCACCTGCTGCGCGTCGGCGAACACGGCGCGCAGGGCCTGGCTCAGCTCGCTCTCGGCGACCTCCCGCAGCTCCTCCTCGGCCTGCCGGGCGGCGTGCGCGGCCTCGTACAGGACCATGGAGGCGGCCGGGTCGAGCACACCAGCGGTCGCGAGTTCCTGGGCCACGGACGCCCTGCGCAGCAGCTGCGCGTCCAGGGCGGCACGGGCGGCGTCGATCCGGGCGTGCAGCCGGTCCAGGCGGCCCGCGGTCCAGCTGAGGTACAGGCCGACGGCGACGAGGACGACCAGGATCCAGATGAGGGTTGCGGTCACGGGCCGCAACCCTAATCCAGGGTGTAAGCAGCTCGGCGCGGACCCCGCAAGGTGGCGACGAGTCGCTTGCACGGGCAGCGGACGCCTTGGCCCTCTCCAGTCCACGAGGCTCGCTCTGAGACCGGCGCCGCTGCCCAACCATCGACTGGTGGTGCGTAGGAGCCGGGCAAGGTCTGACGCAACCTTGGCCCTGTGAGGCCTCCCGATAGAGCGGCAGCCTCGGTGCACGACGTGCCGCGGGGCGCGACGGCGGCCCCGAGTCCGCCGGGTGGCCGCGGCCGCCGGGTGCACGCCTGACGGTCCCCTCGTGCCCGCGGGGGCGATCGCGCCCGATGGTGGCCGGGGCGGTAGCGCCCCGGCCGTCCCCGCGCCCAGCAGTGGCCGTACGCGCGCGTGGGCTCGTACGCGCCCGCGGGCCCGTGCGGGCCGGTGGCTCAGTCCCGCGCCAGGCCGAAGCGGGCCCTCAGTCCCGTCGCCCGGTCGTCGGCCGCCACCGCCGCCGCTCCGGCCGTGACCGTCTCGTAGACGGACAGGATGTCCGCGCCGACCGTGGACCAGTCGAAGCGCCGTACGTGGGCGCTGCCCCGCTCCCGCAGCGCGGTACGGCGCTCCGGGTCGGCCAGCAGCCGCAGCGCCGCCTCCGCCAGGGCGTCCGCGTCCTCGTTGGGGAAGAGTTCCCCGGCCGCTCCCTGGTCGAGGACCTGGGCGAAGGCGTCCAGGTCGGAGGCGAGGACGGGGGCGCCGGCCGACATGGCCTCGACGAGGATGATGCCGAAGCTCTCGCCGCCGGTGTTGGGCGCCACGTACAGGTCGATGCTGCGCAGGAAGCGGGCCTTGTCCTCGTCGCTGATCATGCCGAGGAACTCCACGCGGGAGCGCAGCTCCTTGGGCAGGCTCTCGACGGCCTCCTCCTCGTCCCCGCGCCCGGCGACGAGGAGCCGGGTCCGCGGCCGGGCGGCGAGGATCGCGGGCAGCGCCCGCATGAGCACCGGGAGGCCCTTGCGGGGCTCGTCGATGCGCCCTATGAAGCCGATCGTGTCGCCCTGCCACTCCGGCTTGGGCTCGGCGCCGGCGAAGAAGTCGACGTCGACGCCGTTGGGGATGACGACCGCGTCCCCGCCCAGGTGCTCGACGAGGGTGCGGCGGGCGTACTCGCTCACGGCGATCCGGGCGCTGATCTTCTCCAGGGCGGCCTGGAGGATCGCGTACGCGGCGATCATCGCGCGGGAGCGCGGGTTGGAGGTGTGGAAGGTGGCCACGATCGGGCCCTGCGCCGCCCAGCAGGTCAGCAGGCCCAGCGAGGGCGACGTCGGCTCGTGGATGTGGATGACGTCGAAGGCGCCGTCGTGCAGCCAGCGCCGGACCCGGGCCGCCGACAGGAAGCCGAAGTTGAGCCGGGCCACCGAGCCGTTGTACGGCACCGGCACCGCGCGGCCCGCGGAGACGACGTACGGGGGCAGCGGGGTGTCCTCGTCGGCGGGGGCGAGGACGGACACCTCGTGGCCGAGCCGGAGGAAGTACTCCGCGAGGTCCCGGATGTGGAACTGGACGCCGCCCGGCACGTCCCAGGAGTACGGGCAGACGATGCCGATCCTCACGAGGCGTCGCCCTGCCCGGCCGCCGCCCGCGGCGCCTTGGCGGGGTCGAGGTCCTTGAGCCACAAACGCTGCAGCATGTGCCAGTCCTCCGGGTGGTCGGCGATCCCCGTGGCGAAGGCGTCGGCCAGCGCCTGTGTCATGACAGACGTCTTTTCGGACCGGGTGCCTGACTCGGGCACCTCGACCGGCGGGTGGACGCGGCCCCGCATCACGGGCGAGTCGTCGTACCAGAGGGTCACCGGCAGCAGCAGCGCGCCCGTCTGCTGGGCGAGCAGGGCGGGGCCGGCCGGCATCCGGGCGGTCTCGCCGAAGAAGTCGACCTCCACGCCGGAGGCGGACAGGTCGCGGTCGGCGACCAGGCAGACCAGGCCGCCGTCGCGCAGCCGCCGGGCCAGCGTGCCGAAGGCGGTGCCGCCGCTGTGCGGCAGGACCTCCATGCCGAGGCCCTCGCGGTAGGCGACGAAACGGTCGTAGAGGGTCTCCGGCTTGAGGCGTTCGGCGACGGTGGTGAACGGGATGCCGAGCCTGGTGGTGACCCAGGCGCCCGCGAGGTCCCAGTTGGCCAGGTGCGGCAGGGCGAGTATCACGCCCTTGCCCGCGTCCATGCCGTCGGTGAGGTGGTGCAGGTCATCGGGGGCGAAGCCGCCCTTGATCCGCCCCGTGCTCCACGCCGGCAGCCGGAAGGACTCCATCCAGTAGCGCAGGTAGGAGCGCATGCCCGCGCGCGAGAGGGCGGCGAGCCGCTCCGGGCTCGCGCCGGGCACCACGCGCGCGTAGTTGCTCTCCAGGCGGCGCACCCCCGCGCCGCGCCGCTTCCACGCGACGTCGGCGATGGTGCGGCCGAGGCGTACGGCGGCGGGCTCGGGGAGCTTCTTCACGGTGCCCCAGCCGGCTCCGTACAGACCGTCGGTCAGCCGGTCCCGAGCGCTCACTTGGCCGCCTCGGTGCCCTGGCTGTCCTGCGCGGCGGCGTCCGCCTCGGCGGCCTCCCGGCGGACCGTGACGACGCGCTGGACCAGGGTGACGAGGCTGCCGACGGCGACGATCCACAGGGCGACGGGCAGCAGGTACTGGATGCCGGGCACGCCGAACTTGTGCAGTCCGGCGAATCCGGCGGCGACCAGCGAGATCACGAGCCGCTCGGCGCGCTCGACCAGCCCGTTGACGGCCACCGGCAGGCCGATCGCCTCGCCGCGCGCCTTCGTGTACGACACCACCTGGCCGCTGGCCAGGCAGAAGATCGAGACCGCGCACAGGACGTTGTCGTCGCCCGACCCCGCGTACCACAGGGCGAGGCCGCCGAAGATCGCGCCGTCGGCGACCCGGTCGAGGGTGGAGTCCAGGAACGCGCCCCAGCGGCTGGAGCGGCCGAGCTGGCGGGCCATGTTGCCGTCGACGAGGTCGGAGAAGACGAAGAGCGTGATCACCACCGTGCCCCAGAAGAACTCACCCATGGGGTAGAAGACCAGCGCACCCGCGACCACACCGGCGGTGCCGAGCAACGTGACCGTGTCCGGGCTGACGCCCCGGCGGATGAGAAACGCGGCGAACGGTGTGAGGACACGCGTAAAAAATGCACGCGCGTACTTGTTCAGCATGGCCTTCCCGACGGTCGGTGTGGCGCCGCGGCCCTTGCTGGCCACCGGCTGGCCCATCGTAGTCACGCGCGCGCGTGGGCGGGGGCGGGGCACCCTGAGCCGACGCCGCGGGCGGACCGCGGGGCGGCGGGATCGGGTCCTTCGTATGGACGCGGGGTGACGGGAGTGGAAAGCTCGAAGGACCGCGGGCGTCGCCGGAGCCGCCAGTGCACGCGGTCCCGCGTGTCCGCGCCCCCGACGACCTCACCGTGCACGGGAGGCAGGACATGGGCGACAAGGCACACACCCGTCCCGGAGCCGCCGGAAGGGCGACGGCGGCCGATCACCCCACGTCCGTACGGAACGTGGTGCTGGTCGGCCACTCCGGATCGGGCAAGACGACCCTGGTGGAAGCCCTCGCGCTGACGGCGGGGGCGGTGAACCGGGCGGGCCGCGTGGAGGACGGCGGCTGCGTCTCGGACTACGACGACATGGAGCACCGGCAGCAGCGCTCCGTGCAGCTCTCCCTGGTGCCGGTCGAATGGGACGGCATCAAGATCAACCTTTTGGACACTCCCGGGTACGCCGACTTCGTCGGTGAGCTGAGGGCCGGTCTGCGCGCGGCGGACGCGGCCCTCTTCGTCGTCTCGGCCTCCGACGGGGTGGACGGCTCGACCCGCATGGTCTGGGAGGAGTGCGCCGCCGTCGGCATGCCGCGCGCCATCGTGATCACCCACCTGGAGGCCGCCCGCGGGGACTTCGACGAGATGACGCGGGTCTGCGCGGAGGCCTTCGGCGGCGACGACCCCGACGCCGTACTGCCGCTGTACCTGCCGCTGCACGGCCCGCCCGCCCCCGACGGGCACGCGCCGGTGACCGGGCTGGTCGGGCTGTTGACGCGGAAGCTGTTCGACTACGCGTCCGGCGAGCGCGCGGAGTCCGAACCCGGCGAGGAACGGCTGCCGCAGCTCGACGAGGCCCGCTCCCTGCTGATCGAGGGGATCATCTCGGAGAGCGAGGACGAGACCCTCATGGAGCGCTACCTCGGCGGCGAGCCGGTCGACGTCAGGACGCTCGTCGAGGATCTGGAACGGGCCGTCGCGCGCGGGGTGTTCTTCCCGGTGCTGGCCGCCGCGCCCGCCGCCGAGGGCGCCCGGCAGGGCCTGGGCACGGTCGAACTCCTGGAACTGATCACGCGCGGCTTCCCGACGCCCCTGGAGCGCGCGGCCCCCAGGGTCACCATCCCCGGGGGCGCCGGACGCGAACTGCGGATGTGCGATCCGGAGGAGTCGCTGGTCGCGGAGGTCGTCAAGACGTCCTCCGACCCGTACGTCGGCCGGATCTCGATGGTCCGCGTCTTCTCCGGCACCCTGCGCGCCGACCAGACGGTGCACGTCTCCGGACACGGCCTGGCCGACCGCGGACACGAGGGTCGCGCCCTCCACGAAGCCGACGAGCGGATCGGCGCCCTGTCGACACCGTTCGGCAAGCAGCAGCGGCCGGTCACGCACGTGATCGCGGGCGACCTCGCCTGCGTGGCCAAGCTGACCCGCGCGGAGACCGGCGACACGCTCTCCGCCAAGGACGACCCGCTGCTGATGGCCCCCTGGGAGATGCCCGACCCGCTGCTGCCGCTCGCCATCGAGGCGCACAGCAAACCCGACGAGGACAAACTCTCCCAGGGGCTGGCCCGGCTGGTCGCCGAGGACCCGACGATGCGCCTGGAGCACAACCAGGACACCCACCAGGTGGTCCTGTGGTGCCTGGGCGAGGCCCACGCGGACGTGGCGCTGGAACGGCTGCGCAGCCGCTACGGCGTCCAGGTCGACGTCGTACCCCACCGCGTCTCCCTGCGCGAGACGTTCGGCGGCCGGGCCGCCGGGCGCGGGCGGCACGTGAAGCAGTCCGGCGGGCACGGCCAGTACGCCGTCTGCGAGATCGAGGTGGAGCCGCTGCCGGGCGGCTCGGGCATCGAGTTCGTGGACCGGGTCGTCGGCGGCGCGGTGCCCCGGCAGTTCATCCCGTCCGTCGAGAAGGGCGTACGCGCGCAGGCCGCCAAGGGCGTCGCCGCGGGCCACCCGCTGATCGACGTACGGGTCACGCTGCTGGACGGCAAGGCGCACTCGGTGGACTCCTCCGACGCGGCGTTCCAGACGGCGGGCGCGCTGGCGCTCCGGGAGGCCGCGGCCGAGGCGCGGATCCATCTGCTGGAGCCGGTGGCCGAGGTGGGCGTGCTGGTCGGCGACGACTACGTGGGCGCGGTGATGAGCGACCTGTCCGGACGGCGCGGCAAGGTGCTGGGCACCGAGCAGACCAGCGGCGGCCGGACCCTGATCAGGGCCGAGGTGCCCGAGATCGAGATCGGCCGCTACGCGGTGGACCTGCGCTCCCTGTCGCACGGCACCGCGCGCTTCGACCGCCGCTACGCCCGGCACGAACCGATGCCGGCACGGGTCGCGGACCGGCTGCGCGAGGAGGTGGGGGCGGCGTCGTAGCGCCGTCCGGACGACCGCCGCGGACAGCCCGCAGGGCCCGCGGCCGGGGACGCCCGGGACCCGTGCCGCGAGCGGGCCGTTGCGGCGTACGACGGCGCACGAGACGGTCCAACCCGCGCGTACGGGAGCGCCTTTGGCCGTCCCGTGACGTGTGCGGGCGGTGGCGGATACGCTGATGACCAGATCAACAGGTGTGCGGGGCAGGGAAGTCGGGAAGGCCGCAGGAGCGACAGTGGTGGCGATCGGGGGCGGGAATGACCGTTGACGGCGGTTACGCGGACTTCTTCGGACCGCAGGTGCCGCGTACGGACGACGGCGGCCAGACGGCCACCTTCGCGCTGGCCTCGGCCGCCTACCGGGACAATGAGGCCGACGAGATACTCAAGGCCAACAGCGAGTGGCACAAGTCGTCCGTGAGCAAGCCACGCATCAAGCTGTTCCGGCCGAATCTGGGCGAGGCGTTCTCCCGGGCGATCATCGACCGGATGCTGGGATCCGGGCGTGCCCCGCTCATCCAGTCCTTCGGCACCCAGCCGCAGGTGGTCGTGGAGCACAGCCTCGCGGCCCACCGCATACGCCGGGACCGGGACAACTGGCTCAGTGCCGTGATGGTGCTGTGCGGGGTGCTCTTCCTGCCGGGGCTGCTGGTCTGGCTGCTCGTCTTCCAGATCCGCCTCACCGTCTCCAAGCGCGAGGACAAGCGGGCCGGCGCGCTCGCCACCGCCCTGCTGCTCGCCATGGCGGCTCTCGCCGTGCTCTTCCTGCTCAAGATGCCGTTCAGCGGCTTCTGGGCCTGGTACGCGCGCGCCTGCGTCGTCGCCCCGGTGATCGGCTGGTTCTGGGCCAAGCGGATCTGCGAGCGCACGGCGCGGGACCTGCGGGAGCGCTGGAGCGGCCTCCTGTCGGGCGCGGGCGTGGGCGCCAAGGTGCCCGAGGCGGTGCCGAGCAGCCCCGGCGAGACGGCCGCCGAGGAGCTGCGGCAGTCGCTGGCCCGGCTCAGCGCCGAGCAGCAGTCCAACTCGGTCTTCTACGCCGGTCCCAAGGGGATACTCGGCATGGGCACCCGCTGGGGCAACTGGCAGCTCGCCGAGGAGCTGGTTCCGGTCGACCCGGACCGGGAGATCAACCCGTTCCGCAGCTGGGACGTCATCAAGGCCATCCACGACCGGCTGCGCATGCTGGAGCGCGGCCCGCTGCACACCGGCGGCTTCCCCAAGCCGACCGTGCGGCACTGGATCGTGACCCCGATCGGTGAGAACGCCGACTCGGTGTCCCGGCCGGACGGCACCGACGTCGAGGCGTACCAGGTCAAGCAGCACGCCATACAGGAGATCTGCGACAAGCAGCAGTTCGGCGCGGGCGACCGGCACTACCTGGGCGTGCAGTGGACGCTGTGGGACGGCCAGTTGGTCATCTCGATGCTGATCACGGTGACGGTGCTGCACGAGACGCTGCGCATCGAGGTCACGGGGCACGCCCTGGGGCCGGTGCACGGCCTGTTCACGAGCAAGCCCGCCGCCAAGGAGAAGCAGGTCCAGAAGTCGGTCAGGTTCTGGGAGACCCGCACGGTGAAGCTGCCGCTGGTCGACACCGACGAGGTGGTGCGGCTGACCGCGCGGGCACCGCTGACCTGGTATCCGCCGCTGCTGTACTGGCTGGGCGGCAAGCTCTCGCTGCCGGAGCCCTTCGGCGTGCGGCACGCCTGGGCGGACCGTCCCTGGCGGCACCGGTTCATGGCCGACGACGCGCTGCGGGCGGCCACGCCGGTGCTGCGGGCGGTGCACTCCGCGGCGATCAAGGTGCTGAAGGAGAACGGCGTGGACACGGAGAAGTTCGGTGCGCGCGCGGGCGGCCTGAGCGGGGCGGTGCAGGAGGCCACGCCGAAGAAGGCGGACGTCTACGACGCGTAGGCCTCCGGCGGTCGGGCGGGGGTGTCGGGTTGGGGTGGCGTCCCTGGGGGCTGCCGCCCCCAGGCCCCCGCCTCGGCCTGGACGGCCTCGTCCTCAAACGCCGGACGGGCTGGAGGGCCAGGCCTCCGCGAGCATCTTGCGGGTGTCCCCCAGCAGCTGCGGCAGCACCTTCGTGTGGCCGATCGCGGGCATGAAGTTCGTGTCGCCGCCCCAGCGAGGCACCACATGCTGATGCAGGTGGGCGGCGATGCCCGCGCCCGCCACGGTGCCCTGGTTCATCCCCAGGTTGAACCCGTGGGCCCCTGAGGCCGCACGCAGAGCCGTCATCGCCTGCTTGGTCAGCTCGGCCAGCTCCGCGGTCTCCACGGCGTTCAGCTCGGTGTAGTCGGCGACGTGACGGTAGGGCACGGTCATCAGGTGACCGCCGTTGTAGGGGTACAGATTCAGCACCGCGTACACGTGCTCGCCACGCCGGACGATCAGACCGTCCTCGTCGGACTTGGCCGGGATCGAGCAGAAGGGGCAGCCGTCGTCGGCACCCGGGCCGCTCGGCTTGTTCTCGCCCTGGATGTACGCCATCCGGTGGGGCGTCCACAGACGCTGGAAAGCGTCCGGCGTCCCCACCCCCAGCTGCTGCTCCGGCTCACTCGTCATGTGTGCAGCATATGGCGTCGCGTGCTGCGACGGAGAAGGCCCCCGGGAAGTTCCCGGGGGCCTGAAGCCCCGCTTCGGCGGGGAGCACGGCACCTTGTGCTTGTGAGGCGTGCGAATCTTGGGGCCATCCCCGCTGTCGCGGGGAGCAATCACACGTGCACGCGGCGCTCTACGACGTCAACGAGTTTCGCCAGGGCTTCGTCACGCGGGATGCCATTCTCTTGCGAGCCGTCGCGGTAACGGAACGACACCGTACCCGCGTTCATGTCGTCGTCACCCACGATGATCATGAACGGGACCTTCTGTTTCTGGGCCGTCCTGATCTTCTTCTGCATACGGTCCGAGGAGGAGTCGACCTCCACCCGCAGGCCCTTCTGTTTGGCCGCCGCGGCGAACTTCTCCAGGTACTCGACGTGCGCGTCCCCCACCGGGATGCCCACCGCCTGCACCGGGGCGAGCCAGGGCGGCATCGCGCCCGCGTAGTGCTCCAGGAGCACCGCGAAGAAGCGCTCGATGGAGCCGAACAGCGCGCGGTGGATCATGACCGGGCGGGTCTTGGAACCGTCCGCGGCCGTGTACTCCAGGCTGAAGCGCTCCGGCAGGTTGAAGTCGAGCTGGATGGTCGACATCTGCCAGGTGCGGCCGATGGCGTCGCGCGCCTGGACGGAGATCTTCGGGCCGTAGAACGCGGCGCCGCCCGGGTCCGCCACCAGCTCCAGGTTCTGCTTCTCGGCGACCTGGCGCAGCGTCTCGGTGGCCTCTTCCCATGCCTCGTCGGTGCCGACGAACTTCTCCGGGTCCTTGGTGGACAGCTCCAGGTAGAAGTCGTTCAGGCCGTAGTCGCGCAGCAGGTTCAGGACGAACGTGAGGGTCTTGTCCAGCTCCTGCGACATCTGCTCGCGGGTGCAGTAGATGTGCGCGTCGTCCTGGGTGAAGCCGCGGGCCCGGGTCAGGCCGTGCACGACGCCCGACTTCTCGTACCGGTACACGGTGCCGAACTCGAACAGGCGCAGGGGCAGCTCACGGTAGGAGCGGCCGCGCGCGTCGAAGATCAGGTTGTGCATCGGGCAGTTCATGGGCTTGAGGTAGTAGTCCACGCCCTCGTCGAGCTGCATGGGCGGGTACATACCGTCGGCGTACCAGTCCAGGTGGCCCGAGGTCTCGAAGAGCTTGCCCTTGGTCGCGTGCGGGGTGTAGACGAACTCGTAGCCCTCCTCCTCGTGGCGGCGCCGCGAGTAGTCCTCCATGACCCGGCGGATGATGCCGCCCTTGGGGTGGAAGACGGCGAGGCCGGAGCCGATCTGCTCCGGGATGGAGAACAGGTCCAGCTCGCTGCCGAGCTTGCGGTGGTCGCGCTTCTCGGCCTCGGCGAGGAACTCCAGGTGCGCCTTCAGCTCGTCCTTGGTGGGCCAGGCGGTGCCGTAGATGCGCTGGAGCATCGGGTTCTTCTCGCTGCCGCGCCAGTAGGCGGCGGCGTTGCGCATCAGCTTGAAGGCCGGGATGTTGCGGGTCGAGGGCAGGTGGGGACCCCGGCAGAGGTCCTTCCAGCACAGGTCGCCGGTCTTCGCGTCGAGGTTGTCGTAGATCGTCAGCTCGCCGGCGCCGACCTCGACGTCGGCGCCGTCGTCGTGGGAGGCGGAGCCCTTGAGGCCGATCAGCTCCAGCTTGTACGGCTCGTCGGCGAGTTCCTCACGGGCCTCGTCGTCGGTGACCACGCGGCGGGAGAACTTCTGCCCCCGCTTCTGGATCTCCTGCATCTTCTTCTCGATGGCCTTGAGGTCATCGGGGTGGAAGGGCTTCTCGACGTCGAAGTCGTAGTAGAAGCCGTCCTTGACGGGCGGGCCGATGCCCAGCTTGGCCTCGGGGAACAGTTCCTGCACGGCCTGTGCCATGACGTGCGCGGTGGAGTGGCGCAGGATGTCCAGGCCGTCCTCGGAGGAGATCTCGACGCCCTCGACGGTCTCGCCGTCCTTGACCTCGTGGGCGAGGTCCTTCAGCTCACCGGCCACCCGCGCCGCGATGATCGAGCGCTGGCCGGCGAAGAGCTCGGCGGCCGTAGTGCCCGTCGTCACCACGCGTTCTTCCTGCTCCGAATCGCGTTGGATGATCACACGGACGTCTGACACCGGTCTCTCCTGACTGAAGTGGGTCCGCGGCGCCATACCGGAGCGCACGCATGGGGGCGATCGTACCGACCCGGGCCCGTGCACCGCGAAACCAGGGGCGCCGTCCGCCGAAGCCGGCCTGCTCCGGACGACACCCGCTAGTCCCGGCAGTCCCCTCCGTCGCCGCAGGCCTCCTCGAAGAGGGCCGCCACCTCCACATGCTCCTGGACGGCCTTCAGCAGCCGGTCGCGTTCCGCGTCGTCGACCTGTACGGGGGTGATCTCGCAGGCGCCGGTGAGCCGCCGGAACCCGCCCCGGCTCTCCAGCCGTCCCAGCACCCGCACCGGCAGCCCGACGAGGTGGGCGTGCCCGGCGATCCGGTAGGCCTCCTCGTCCAGCGCGATCCGTACGTGCGGTACCTCGGCCCCGGCGAGCACCCGCAGCCGTACGGTGCCCGGGCCGCGCGGTCCGGGTCGGCGCATCCGGACGACGGTGCCGGTGAGCCGTACCGGCACGGAGGGTTCCGCGCGCCGGTAGCGGGTGGCGGCCTCACGCAGGGCGGGCAGGTCACCGGGCGAGAACTCGACGGGTTCGGTGAGGGCGCCGCAGCCGTCGGGGACGCCCGCGGCCGGTGCCCAGGCGACGGCGATCCGGGCGCCCTCCGTGCCCCGGACCAGGGCGACGAGCGCCTCGGTCAGCTCGTGACTGACGCCCGCCGCGACGGCCGAGTCGAAGGCCTCCGTGCCGCCGGTGGCTCGCCGGTAGTCGACGGCCTCCCGGGCGGCGTACAGGGCCTGGTGGAGGCGTACGGCGAGGGGGCGGGCGACGGTGACCGGCAGGAACGCGGTGAGGTCGCGGCCGCCGGGGGCGGGGCTCACCAGGACGTTCTCCAGGGCCGCGGCGGCGGCGTGCCGGTGCCGGGCGCCGTAGTAGCCCGCTCGCGCGCGGGTGGCGAGCGCACCGGCGAGCAGCATCCGGCGGGCGGCGGAGCGCAGTTGCTCCTCCGTGGTCCAGGACGCCGTGTCGCCGGGCCCGGCGGGTACGTCGCGTGCCCAGCGGATCTCGTCGCTGGGCACGGCGAGGGAGAAGAGGATCTCCCGGGCGGTGGGCGTGCCGCTGCGGGAGAGCGCGAGCAGGGCCTCGCCGAGCAGGTCGTCGCTGTCGGGGAAGGCGCGGCTGACGGGCACGAGCAGGCTGGTGGCGCCCGCGGCCGGGCCGGGCGGGGTCCAGCGGCCGTAGCGGCCCGGGGCGCCGCCGCGCCGCCGCCAGCCGTGCCGGTGGAGCAGGGCGGCCAGCACGGCCGGGTCGACGGTGCCGGGCTCGGGTGTGCGGTCGGCGCTCGCGGTGCCGCCGAGGGTGTCGGCCGGGTGCGGCCGCACCGGCCTGAGGGGTTCGCCGGTCGGGCGGTGCGTCATGGTGTCCCTCCCGTCCCGACCCGCGTCATGATCTCGCACAGCGCCCGGTCGTCGAAGATCCGTGCGGTCGGAATCCGCACGGTGGTGCGCCGCCGGCCGGTGACCGGATGTCCGGCGAGGTTGGTCCAGTAGCAGCAGTGCCTGAGGTCGAGCCGGTCGTGGCCGGCGCGCAGCCAGTGGTCCCGGGCCCGGGGGACGATCATCACGACGAGGATCTTGTGCACCGAGACGGGGGTGCGGGCGAGCTTCGTCAGGTGGTCGTTGTCGAGGGTGAAGGAGAAGAAGCGGCCGGGTGGGCTCGGCGCGATCTGGTACGTGGCCTTGAGCTGCACCTTGACGGTGACCTCGTCGTCGACCGTGTGCCCGGGGGCGCTGTGGCTGACGTGCCAGTCGATGCCGTTGTCCGGGAAGGGCTGGGAGAGTGAGCAGCCCGCCGCGGCGGCGACCGCGTGGAGGTAGCCGACCTGCAGGGTCTCCATGCAGGCGGTGGTGGCGAGAGAGCCGCGTGCGGGCGCCGTGCGCTCCGGCAGCAGCCCGCCCCGTTCGGGCTGCGCGATGGCCATGACCAACAGCCTTCCAGAACTGGTGTGTCCTCGCTGCGGGTCTGTGAACTGCAAAGACCCGTACTCCTGTTGTGTCCTTCCGGCGTACGGCGCAAACAGCCCGGGTATCACCGAACCGGGACAAGGGACGGCGCGTCAGCCGCCGCGCGCGGACGAGGAGTTGAGTGCCCTATGACGAGCTGGTTCGAGGGGCCGCTGGCCGCCTTCGACACGGAGACCACGGGTGTGGACACCGAGACCGACCGGATCGTGTCGGCGGCTCTCGTCGTGCAGGACGCGCCGGGGCTGCGGCCGCGGGTGACCCGGTGGCTGGTGAATCCGGGCGTGCCGGTGCCGGAGGCGGCGACGGCGGTGCACGGGCTGACCGAGGAGCATGTGCAGCGCCACGGGCGGTGGCCGGCGCCGGTGATGTACGAGATAGCCGAGGCGCTGACCGAGCAGGCCCGTGCGGGTCGGCCGCTGGTGGTGATGAACGCGCCGTTCGACCTCACGCTGCTGGACCGTGAGTTGCGCCGGCACCGCGCCTCGTCGCTGGGCCGGTGGCTGGAGCGGACGCCGCTGCAGGTCCTGGACCCGCGTGTGCTGGACAAGCATCTGGACCGCTACCGCAAGGGCCGTCGCACCCTGACCGACCTGTGCGCGCACTACGGCGTGGAGTTGGAGGGCGCGCACGAGGCGGCGGCCGACGCGCAGGCGGCGCTGGAGGTGGTACGGGCGGTGGGGCGCCGCTTCCAGGGGCGACTCGAGCGCCTCTCCCCCGCCGAGTTGCACACCCTGCAGGCGGTGTGGCACGCGGGTCAGGCGCGTGGGCTGCAGGCGTGGTTCGCGCTCAACGGCACGGAGGAGGCGGTGGACCCGGCCTGGCCGCTGCGACCGGAGCTGCCCGCGGCGGCGTGACCTCGGCGGAGCCCCCACTGCGCGCGGTGATGCCGCGCGGAAACGACGAAGCGACGTGGTCCGCGATTTCCGCGGACACACGTCGCTGTCTCGAGCGTGGGCGATACTGGGTTCGAACCAGTGACCTCTTCGGTGTGAACGAAGCGCTCTCCCACTGAGCTAATCGCCCGGGAACGCACTGAACCATACAGGGCGCCGCGTGCTTCCATCAAACCGCTTGCCTGCCGCCTGCCAGGTGGGCGGCAAGCCCCTGCCGTCCGGCCCGCATCATGAGGCGGTGGTTGGCGCGGAACAGGGGGCGTCCGGGCACCGCCAGGCGGCGCAGCAGCGGTTTGCGCACGACGACCTCCTGGTCGTAGCGGACGAGGGTGCCGGAGCCGCGGGGGGCGACCGTCCAGCGTGCCCAGCCGTCCATGTCTCCGCTCATCGCGACCTCCAGCACCCCCGCGGCCGGGTCCCGGCGGCCTTCCCGCACGGTCGCGGTGAGGTCGTACGGGAGGAGCGAGCGGAACCGGAGGGCGCCGCTGGTGTCGTCGAGCCGGGTGACCTCGCGCACCTGCGGCCACCAGCGGGGGTAGTCCTCGATCCGCTCCAGGGCGCGGTAGACGTCCGGGGCGGGGGCGGGCAGCGGCCACAGGCTGCGGAAGCGGTAATGGTTCCAGTCCACCCGTTCAGTGTGCCCGCGTCCGCGTCCGGCACGGGCCCGCTACGGCATCCTGTCCCCCAGGAGGGCGAGGTTCTCGATGGCGGCGAGGCCGTAGAGCGCGGTGTCGTTGGTGGAGACCCAGGTGGCCTCGCCGCCCGGGACCAGGGTGGCGGGTCCGTTCAGTTTCTCGGTGAGGAGGGACCCGCGGGGGACGGGGGACATGACCGTTCCTTTCCGTGCGGATGTGCGGGGTGTGTCGAGGGCAGAGCCGTGCGAGGTGCGTGGGACGGGATCGTGGCTGTCAAGGGCATGACAGTGCAGCGGAGGGGCGGAGCCGCGGCACCGCACCGGTCTGCGTAGGACGGCGGCCCCGCCCCGGGGCCGCCTCGCTTCGCACGGGACCTGCCGGTCAGCGGCGTCGGTGGCGTTCCTCCACGGCGACGGCCGCCGCGGCGACGGCGCCCAGGGCCGCGACCGCCAGCGGTGCGCTGAACCAGGCGGAGCAGACCACGACGGCCAGTCCGCCGACGAGGAGGAAGGAGCCGGCGGGGTCGAGCACGGTACGACGGCCCGCCTGCGCGAGCAGCGACCGCCAGGAGGCACCCGGGTGCCAGTCCGCCGCCGCGCGCAGTCCCGCGACGGCCGCGCCGATCAGGGCGAGGACGCCGACGGCGCCGACCACCGGGCCGCCGGGCAGGCCGTCCCGTACGGCCCGTACGTCGACCCAGACCACCGCGAGGGCGGCCCAGCCGGCGGCCCCGACGAGCCACCCGCGGCGTGCCGCCGCCCGGAAGTCGGCCGTGAACTCCCGGATTCCGCCGCGCTCGTGGGCCAGCCGGCGCTCCAGGTGCCGGGCGCCGGCCGCGAAGGCGGCGGGGTAGGTGACCAGCGGCAGCGCCGCCACCGCGATCCACACGCCGGTGAGCAGGCATTCGGCGAACAGGGCGAAGCCCCGGGCGAGCCGGGACTCCCCCGGTTCCGGACGGGCCTTGGCACGCGCTTCGGTCATCGGAGGTTCACCTCAGCCCTTCAGGCCGGACGTCGCCATGCCGTCGATGAGATAGCGCTGGAAGGCCAGGAAGAAGGCGAGGACCGGCAGCAGGGCGACGAGCGACATGGCGATCATGCCGCCGTAGTTGGCGAGGCCCTCCTGGTCCACGAACATCTTCAGGCCGAGGGAGACGGTGTACTTGCTCGGCTCGTTGAGGTAGATCAGCGGGCCCATGAAGTCGTTCCAGGAGTTGATGAAGGTGAAGATCGCGCTGGTGATCAGGGCGGGCCGGCACAGCGGGAGCACGATCGACCAGTAGATGCGCAGGTGCCCGCAGCCGTCGAGGCGGGCCGCCTCGTCCAGTTCCCTGGGCAGGTTGCGCATGAACTGCACCATCAGGAAGACGAAGAACGCCTCGGTGGCCAGGTACTTGCCCAGCAGGAGCGGGGTGTACGTGTTGATCATGTCCAGGTTGCGGAAGAGCACGTACTGCGGGATCAGCAGCACGTGGTAGGGCAGGAGCAGCGTGCCGATCATCAGCGTGAACAGCAGGTTGCGGCCGGCGAACCTGATCTTCGCGAAGGCGTAGGCGGTCAGCGAGCAGGACACCACGATGCCGAGCACCGAACCGAACGCGAGGAAGAGCGAGTTGAAGAAGAACGTGGAGATCGAGATGTCCGCGATGCCGTCGGCGAGGCTCGTGTAGTTGGACGTGATCGGGTCGCCCGGGAAGAGGTCCAGGCTGCCGACGATGTCGCCGCTCTCCTTGAAGGAGCCGCCGATCACCCAGAGCACCGGGTAGAGGATCACCGCGAGGATCGCCAGGGACCCGAGATGCCAGGCGAGGGACCCGGGCAGTCGGCGCCGGAGCGCGGCCGCCCTGCCGGACGGGGGCGGCGTACCATTCGCGGTCGGCATGGCGTCGGTGGCCCGCGCGCTCATCGGGCGCCCTCCTCGTAGTGCACCCAGCGCTTTTGGGACCAGAACAGCACGGCGGTGACCAGGGCGACGGCGACCAGCAGCATCCACGCCATGGCGGAAGCCAGGCCCATGCGGCTGTTCTCGAAGCCCTGGACGTACAGGTAGCAGGTGTAGACCATCGTGCCGTCCGCGGGACCGCAGGCGTTGCCTCCGGCGCCGCCGCCGACGATGTAGGCCGAGCTGAAGATCTGGAAGGAGTGGATGGTCTCCAGCAGGACGTTGAAGAAGAGGACCGGGGAGATCATCGGCAGGGTGATGTTCCAGAACTGCCGCGCCTTCCCCGCGCCGTCCACGTCGGCCGCCTCGTACAGTTCGCGCGGCACCTGCTTGAGACCGGCCAGGAAGATCACCATGGGGGCGCCGAACTGCCAGACGGTGAGCGCCACCAGGCTGTAGATGATCAGCTCCGGGTCGCCGGTCCAGCCGCCGGCGTCGATCCCGAAGAGCTGCTGCGTACGGTCGACGACGGCGTCGTCCGAGAAGATCGCCTTCCACACGATGGCGACGGACACGCTCGCGCCGATCAGTGACGGCGCGTAGAACGCGGCCCGGTAGAAGGCCTGTCCGCGCCGCTTCTGGGCCAGCAGCAGGGCGACGCCGAGCGCCGCGACCAGCTTGACCGGCGTGCCGACGACCACGTACCAGAGGGTGATCCTGACCGAGTGGCGCCAGCGCGGGTCGCCGAACATCTCGGAGAAGTTGTCCAGGCCGATCCACCTGGGTGCGTCGAACAGGTTGTAGTCGGTGAAGGCGAAGTAGAGCGAGGCGACCATCGGGCCGGCCGTCAGCAGCAGGAATCCGGCGATCCAGGGGGACATGAAGAGGTAGCCGGCCAGGTTCTCCCGGCGGCCCCGCCGTTTCAGCCCGGCGGGGCGCGGGGACTTCACCGGGCCGTGCCGCGGCTCGGGGTCCGCCCGGCCCTCCGGCGCGGGGGCGTGTGTCACGGCGCTTCCCATCAGCCGGCGAGTGCCGTCTTCGACTCGGTGAAGAACTGCTTGACGGCCTCCTCGACGGACCGTGACCCCAGCGCCATCTCCTCGGCGATGCGCAGGAACGCGGCCTCGCAGATGTCGGCCCCGTTCGGGTGCGGGGTGATCCGCTCCAGGACGCCGGCCGCGACGAGCGACTCCTCGTAGGCGGCGATGGCCTTGTTGACCGGGTCGGTCGGCTCGTAGGCGTCGTACTGGGCCTGCGTCGTGGGGACGCCCCGGTCGTAGCCCATGATCTTGGCGACCTCGGGGTCGTGGACCATGAAGTCGATGAACTGGGCGACCTCCTTGGGATGTTCGGTGCGCTTGTAGCCGCTGAGCATCAGGGAGCCGAGGTACTGCCCGGTCCGCTTGCCGTCCGTGGTGGGGATCGGCGCGAGCCCGTACTCGCTCTTGCCCTCGGAGGTGTAGCGGACGGTGAAGTTGTCCCAGGTGAACTCGCTGCCGGCCAACTCCGCGGAGAGCGCCGACTTGGGCTTGATCTGGGCGACCTTCTTGGCGTCGGCGAACAGGCCGGACTTCACCCCCTTCTCCGCCTTGGTCCACCACGAGGTCAGGTCCGCCTCGGTGAAGCCGAGCCCGTCCTCGGTGAAGAAGGCCTTGCCGTTCTGGCGCAGGTACAGGTCGTAGAGGTACATGACGCCGTACATTCCGCTGTCCCCGGCGCGACCGGTCCTGTCGCGGACCTTCGTCATCGCCGCGTCGAAGTCGTCCCACGTCCAGCCCTGTTCCGGCTTGACACCGGCCCGGGTGTAGACGGGCTTGTCGATGACCAGGGCCATGGAGTTCGAACCGACGGGCACGCCGAGGAGTTTGCCGTCGATCTCGCCGAACTTCTCCAGTCCCGCGCGGAATCCGTCCATGGAGAGGTTTCCCGCCTTCACCTGTCCGCCCAGGTCGAGCAGGACATTCTTGGCGTCGTATTTGCGGAGAAACCCGATGGCATTCTGGAAGACGTCCGGCGGATTTCCTCCGGATGCCTGGGTGTTGAACTTCTTCCAGAAGTCCGTATACGGCTGAAAGTCGGTCTTGACCTTGATCTTCGGATACTTCTTCTCGAAGAGCGCGATGGTCTTGTTGATGCGTTCCGCCCGGTCCTCGGCACCCCACCACGAGTAACGGATCGTCACCGTTCCGTCCCCCGAGCCGCTGCCGCCGCCACACGCGGTGGCCGTGGCCCCCAGGCCCGCGACGGCCAGCGAGGCCCCGGCCGCCTTGAGGACCGTCCGCCTCCCGGCCTGCCGCTCCGCATTCCCGCCCTGCTGCATACGAGCCTCCCCGCGACATCGCGATCGCCACATGAATCGTTTCAAGTAAGCGCTTGCTGGCACAAGGTACGAAGGGCCCGGGGGCGCGTCAATGATTCGGACAGGAATTGCCGGGCGGGGGCGCGACCGGTCAAGACCGTCCTTCCCGGCGAGCCGTTCGGAGGGGCGGGGAAACACCCAGGTCGGCATGGCGCGACCGACCGGTCGAACGCCGGCGGCCACCCGGAGGGCCGCACAGCCGAAGGTCACGGTTGGATGAACACGGCGCAAGCGGAATGCCCGCACGGGACGCGTCGGCCAGCGGGGCGGACACGCGCAGGTATCCCCCGCACTCGGCCGCGTGCCGTACACGGCCCCGCGCGCCCGTACGCCGGTGCGAACCCGCACGCTCCCGCACTCGCACCCGCACGGCAAAGCGGCCCGGCTCACGATCGTGAGCCGGGCCGCCTGATGATCCGGTGGGCGATACTGGGTTCGAACCAGTGACCTCTTCGGTGTGAACGAAGCGCTCTCCCACTGAGCTAATCGCCCGGACGCAGGAAGAACATTACCCCATGTCAGGGGCGCCCGTGACCAGCGGGGGCCGCGACGGCGCACCCCCGCGGGCGCTCACTGGTCCTTGATCTTCCAGGGCAGTTCAAGGCCGAACTTCCACAGGTAGATCCCGGCCAGCACGGCGATGATCACCACCCCGATCGAGGTCAGGATGATGTTCCGGCGGCGCACCTTGGGGTCGAGGGCACGCTGCGCCGCCTCGGTGACCTTGCGCTTGGTCCAGCGCAGGACGAGCTGGGCCCAGACGAACTCGGTCGCCCAGATCGCCATGCCGCCGAAGATCACGACCCAGCCCGGCCCGGGCAGCACCAGCATGGCGACACCGGCCACCACGACCGCGAGTCCGACGACGAAGACGCCGACCTGCCAGCTCAGGTGCAGGGCACGGCGGGCCTTGACGAATTCCGGTGCCCGCGAACCGAGCGCCCGCTCGGCCGTGGCCTCGTCCGTCCCCGTACGGTCTGCCGCCACGGCTGCCTCGCCGGGCTTGTTACTCCCCGTGTTCATACGGCCAAACACTACCGGAGCGAAACCTGTCACCGGAATGGGCGTACGACCCGAACGATCTCTCGGCCGGAAGAGTTACGTAAACACACGCAAAACACTCAGAGGGGTTTACAACGGCACCGTAGGTGGCATGTCGATTTCGCCGACGTGCGAATCCCCGAGCGCACACTGAGCGAAAGGCCCTGGCGCTTATGAACACCACGGTCAGCTGCGAGCTGCACCTGCGCCTCGTTGTGTCGAGCGAGTCCTCCCTGCCTGTCCCCGCAGGCCTGCGGTACGACACGGCCGACCCCTACGCCGTGCACGCCACCTTCCACACCGGAGCCGAGGAGACCGTCGAGTGGGTGTTCGCCCGCGACCTCCTCGCCGAAGGTCTCCACCGTCCCACCGGGACCGGCGACGTCCGTGTCTGGCCGTCCCGCAGTCACGGCCAGGGCGTCGTGTGCATCGCTCTCAGCTCCCCGGAGGGCGAGGCACTGCTCGAGGCCCCGGCGCGGGCCCTGGAGTCCTTCCTGAAGCGCACAGACGCCGCCGTGCCCCCCGGCACGGAGCACCGGCACTTCGATCTCGATCAGGAGCTCTCGCACATCCTGGCGGAAAGCTAGGGCGGGGCCCCGCGTGAAGCCGCCCGTCGCCGTCGACTCGGGGTGACGGCACGGGCTCGGACAACCGCATACGGCACACACCGGCGTCGTCGCCGCGGACCTCCGCGGCGGCGGCGCCGTCGTGTGCGACGCCTCGGGGAACGAAGGCCGGCCGGTCACCGTTGTAGAGGCAACCGACGGCCGGGAGAGGATCACGGCCGATTCGCCCGCCGCCGGAGCCACTACCATCGGCCAGCATCGGCGGGCGCCCGCCCGACCCCCAGGCCAGGGAGCGAAACGTGCTGATCACCCACGACACCCGGTGCGCGCTCGACACCGTGGTGGATCTGGTGAACACCGTGCCGGAGGACGAATCGGCTCCGGACGGGCTGCCGGACGTCGCGACCCTGCAGGAATTCGTGGGAACGCATGAGATCAGCGACGTCGGAGTGCTCTCGGCGCTCGATCTCTCGGCGGTGCGCAGGGTCCGCGGGCGGTTCGCGGCGGTCTTCGCCGCCCCCGACGCCCGGACCGCCGCGGGGTTGATCAACGACCTGGTCGCCGCCGCCGGCACCACGCCCCGGCTCACCGACCACGACGGCTACGACTGGCACATCCACTACTTCGCGCCCGGCGCCTCCGTCGCGGACCATCTCACCGCGGACTGCGGGATGGCCCTGGCGTTCTTCGTGGTCGCCGGGGAGCAGGAGCGGCTGCGGCGGTGCGAGGCGCCGGACTGCCGACGGGCCTTCGTCGATCTCTCCCGGAACCGCTCGCGCCGGTACTGCGACAGTCGCACCTGCGGAAACCGCTTGCACGTGGCGGCCTACCGGGCCCGGCGCAAGGAGGCGGCGGGCTGACGCCGTTCACGGACCGAACGGCCGCCGCCGGTGCACGGAGGGCGACGCGGCCCCCGGCGGGTGGCGCCGGGGAGCGCGGGTACGGCTCACAGCAACAGCAGATCGTGCAACGAAGCCATGAGCAGCAGACACCCGATCACCGCAAGGAAGATCATGAGCGGTGGCTGGGAAAGGGCGAAGAGGCAGCCGCGTGGTTCGTCCTGCGTCCGCGCGGTTTCGCTCTGTCTCGTGTCCAGCTGGGAATCCAGCTGAGTGGTGTCCGGCATCTCGCCGCGATGATGACGCAGCGGGCGTGGCCTGCGCGATCAACACGCCCGTGACGACCGGGAGTTCGTTGAATGTCGCAATCTCCGGTCGGATCGTGATCATTCCGGAGCGGGGACTGTCGGCCTGGGACCGCTGTGTCGTTGCGGGGCCGTGTCGATTCGGTGCGGTGTCGATGGGGTGCGGGACGGCGCCCGCTGTCATATCCCGTGCTTCTTGAGGATGGCCTCGATGTCGCTGAAGTCGTCGTCACCGCCCCGCGGCGCCTTCGCCGGCCGGGCCGCGGGTCGCGCGGGATCGGCGGACGGGCGGGAGCCCGAACCGAGGGAGGGCGCGGAGGCGTCCGGGGCCACCGCGTCACGCTGTGCGGCGGCCCGGGCGGCCTTGCGCTCCTTGCGGGTGCCACCGCGGCGGCGCTCCACCGCGCGTGTGGTCATGAAGAGCACCCAGGCGACGCCCAGCACTCCGAAGCCGGCCCAGGCCACCGGGCTGAAGGCGGTGTCGGCCAGCCACTCGACGACCCCGGTCATCACCAGGCCGATCGGGACCAGCGAGTAGGCGGCGACACGGGCGGCGGTGAGGAAACGCCTGCGGTACGCGGTGACCGCCGCGATGCCCAGGCCCGCCGCGGACACCGCGGAGCAGACGGTCTCGGCAATCATCCGGTCCTCCAGGGCTGGGCTCGGTCGGGCATGGCTGCTTCGTCCCTTCCATCCTGCACCGTCCCCCCGCCGTGAGGCCATGCCGCGGCCCCCGAGATCAGGGAGATCTCCGGGTCGGCTCCTCCGGAGGTGCCGGTGCGCCGAGTACGACGCCGGTTGGGGTGCCGTCCGGTGGGCTGGGAGGATGGGGGCATGAGCGACTCCTCCCCCGCCCGCCCCGTCGTGCCCGTCCTCGACGTCTGGTGCGAGCTCCAGTGTCCGGACTGCCGCACCGCCCTGGACGACCTCCGTGCCCTGCGCGCCCGCTACGGCGACCGCCTGGAGGTGCGGCTGCGGCACTTCCCGCTGGAGAAGCACAAGCACTCCTTCGCCGCAGCGCAGGCCGCCGAGGAGGCCGCGGCCCAGGGTCGGGGCTGGCCGTACGCGGAGGCCGTGCTGGACCGGGTCGCGGAGCTGGACCGCGACGGCGAACCCTTCCTGGTCGAGGTGGCCCGGGAGCTGGGACTGGACGCGGAGGAGTTCGACACGGCGCTCATCGACGGCCGGCACATCCTGATCGTCGACGCCGACCAGGCCGAGGGCAAGGCGATCGGCGTGACCGGAACCCCCACGTACGTGATCGACGGGGAGCGTCTCGACGGCGGCAAGAGCCAGGAGGGGCTGCGCGAGCGCGTCGAGGAGATCGCGGACCGGCTGCTGACCGAGGGACGGGGCTGAGGGGCCGGGTCCGGCGGCGGTTCATGGGCGGGCGCGGCCCGGTTCTCGAGGCGGGCATGTCCCCGGTTCCCGGTCCACGGGTCGGGCGCGGCCCGGTTCGCGGGGCGAGCGCGGGGCCCGGTTCACCGAGCGGGCATGTCCCCGGTCCACGGAGCGGGTGCGGCCCGCTTCACCCAGCGGGCATGTCCCCGGTTCCCGATCCACGGCGCGGGCGCGGTCCGGATGACCTGGCGGACATGCCCGGGTCACGGAGCGGGTAGGGCCCGCTTCACCGAGTGGGCGCGGTCCGGTGCCGGGCGCGCGCGGTCACAGCAGCGGCTTGAAGTAGCCGTACCGCGTGGTTCCGTAGCCGAGCGACTCGTAGAGCCGCTCGGCGGCGGTGTTGCCCGCGAAGACGTTGAGGCCGATCAGCGGCCGCCCGGCGGTGATCGCCTCGGACTCGGCCAGCAGCATCAGGGTCCGGCCGTGTCCCCGGCCGCGGTGGGCCGCGTCGGCCTCGACGTCGAAGACGAAGGCCCGGTCCTCCCGCAGGGCCAGCCAGAGGATGCCGACCCGCTCGCCCTCGTGTTCCAGTACGCGGAACAGCATGTTCTCGGTGTCCAGCCCGCGGGGCAGCAGCACTTCGTGATCGCGGCGGGCCTTGGCGTACGCGTCGGCCTCGGGCACGCCCCGTTCGATCCAGGTCCTGGCGTACTGCTCCGACTCGTAAGCCTGCCAGGCGGTGAAGTCCTCCGGTGTCATGGGCCGTGCGCGGCTGCCCGCGGGCAGGGCGGGCGGGGTGTCGCCGAGGGGCTTGGTCATGGTGCGGTTGCGCAGGGCGTAGCCGAGCGCCTGTGCGAGCCGTACACCCGGCTCGGTGTCACCGGGGACGCCCGCCTCGATCTGCCGGCAGCCCCAGCCGCGCGCGACCTCCTCGGCGGCGAGCGCGGCCACCGTGCCCCGGCCGCGCCGACGGTCCGGTTCGTCGATGCGCAGCTCGCGGATCACGGCCACCGAGTCGCCGAGGGCGGGCGAGGTGCCGAGGTGCAGCACACCGACGGGGCGGCTGTTCACGCACACCTGGTAATAGCGTGTACGGGTTCCGTCGGCGGCGCGCTGGAGCGGCTCGGTCGGCCGCAGGGTCGTGGTCATCACGGCAGTTCTACCCACCGGGAGCCGCGACGGCAGCCGAATATCGGCGGGTCACGGGTCGAGGTCGTCCCCGGACCGCTCCTCGAAGATCCGCATGGCCTTCGACGTCACCGGTCCCCGGACGCCCGGCAGTTCACGGTCGTCGACGCGGTGCACGGCCTGGACGTCCCGCAGCGTGGAGGTCAGGAACACCTCGTCGGCGCGGTCCAGGACGTCGAGCGGGAGGTCGGTCTCGCGGGCTCCCGTCCACTCGACGGCCAGGGCACGGGTGATCCCGGCGAGGCAGCCGGAGGCGAGCGGCGGGGTGTGGATCTCGCCGTCGAGGACGACGAAGACGTTGGATCCGGTGCCCTCGCACAGTTGCCCCACCGTGTTGCCGAACAGCGCCTCGGTGGCACCCCGTTCGCGGGCGCGGGCGAGGGCGACGACGTTCTCGGCGTACGAGGTGGTCTTCAGGCCGGTGAGCGCGCCGCGTTCGTTGCGGGTCCACGGCACGGTGATCACGGCCGTGGAGTCGGGGCGGCGGGCGGCCTCGCCGAGGGCGACGACGAGGGTCGGCCCGTGCTCGCCCCGGTCGGAGCCGAGCGGGCCGTGGCCGCCGGTGTAGGTGATACGCAGCCGGCCGAGCGGCATCGGGTTGGCCTCGAGGACGGCGGCGCAGGCGCGGCGCACCTCGTCGAGGTCCGGGTCGGGCAGGCCCAGACCCCGGGCCGAGCGGGTCAGCCGGTCGAGGTGCCGGGTCAGCGCGAACGGTCTGCCGTCCGTCGCCTTCACCGTCTCGAAGATGCCGTCGCCCACGGTCAGCCCGTGGTCGAGGACGGAGACGCGGGCGGACGCGATGTCCTGCAACCCGCCGTCGAGCCAGATCTTCACGTCGCCAGTGCCTCTCCAGTTCCGGTGGCCTCGTACGCCCCCGACGCTACCGTGAGCAGCCGGGACGTCTTCAGTTCGGTCTCCCGCCACTCGCCGTCGGGGTCGGAGCCCCAGGTGATGCCTGCGCCGGTGCCGAAGCGCAGCCGTCCGGCGGCCCCGTCGGCGCCCCGGTCGATCCAGAAGGTGCGGATGCCGACGGCCAGCTCGCCGGTGCCCCGGTCGGCGTCGACCCAGCCGACGCCCCCGCAGTAGGGGCCGCGGGGCGCGGTCTCCAGCGCGTCGATGATCCGCAGGGCGCTCGGCTTGGGAGCGCCGGTGACGCTGCCGGGCGGGAAGGCCGCGTCGAGGAGTTCGGGCCAGCCGGTCCCGGCGCGCAGTTCGCCGCGCACCGCGGACACCAGGTGGACGAGGCCGGGGTGCTTCTCGACGGCGCACAGGTCGGGGACCGTGACGGTGCCCGTGGCGCAGACCCGCCCCAGGTCGTTGCGGACCAGGTCCACGATCATCACGTTCTCGGCGTAGTCCTTCTCCAGGAGGTCCGCCTCGGTCCGCCCGGTGCCCTTGATCGGCCCGGACTCGACCGTGCGGCCGTCCCGGCGCAGAAACAGCTCGGGCGACGCGGTGGCGATCTCGACGCCGTGCCCCGGCAGCCGAATCGTTCCGGCGTACGGCGCCGGGTTGCCGCGGGCCAGCAGGGCGGTGAGCGCGTCCACGTCCGCGCCGGGGTGGACGGGCGCCGAGAGCACCCGGCAGAGGTTGGCCTGGTAGACCTCGCCGGCGGCTATGTGCGCGCGGATGCGCCCTACGGCCGTCGTGTACGCGGCGCGGTCGAGCGAGGACGTCCAGTCGCCGACGGCCGGGCCCCGCCACGCCCCCGGCGCGGGCGCGGGTACCGGCTCCGTCCGTACTTCGGCGAAGCGTGCGCAGGTCAGGCGGCCCTCGAAGTCGGCGCTGACGGCCCAGAACCCCTCGGATTCGAGAGCGGCGGGGTCGCTCGTGACGTCGAGGAGACCGGTGGCGAGGCGGTCGCCGAAGCGGGCGAGGGGCGGGAGGTCGAGCACGCCGTCGAGTCTAGGCCGGTGGCCCCGAGGTGACCCGAACGTGTCCTTCCGGGTGCCCTGACCAGGTCCGCGGGCGGGCGCACCGCAGCACGCTGCACAAACGCGTTTTTGTGCTGGCCCGGGAATCCGCTAGAGTTCATCACGTCGCCGGGCCGCACAAGCGGACCGAACCGACAGGCGGACGTAGCTCAGTTGGTAGAGCGCAACCTTGCCAAGGTTGAGGTCGCGAGTTCGAGCCTCGTCGTCCGCTCGCAGGACATGGGGGCCTCCCGGGCCCCTGCACTCCTGGTGGAGTGGCCGAGAGGCGAGGCAACGGCCTGCAAAGCCGTCTACACGGGTTCAAATCCCGTCTCCACCTCCAAGGACGATTAGCTCAGCGGGAGAGCGCTTCCCTGACACGGAAGAGGTCACTGGTTCAATCCCAGTATCGTCCACTGATCCGCAAGGATCACCGGTCCGCAAGGATCCCCGCGCGATTAGCTCAGCGGGAGAGCGCTTCCCTGACACGGAAGAGGTCACTGGTTCAATCCCAGTATCGCGCACGCAGCACCAGCATCACCCGGACGATTAGCTCAGCGGGAGAGCGCTTCCCTGACACGGAAGAGGTCACTGGTTCAATCCCAGTATCGTCCACACTCACCGAAGCCCCCGACCGTCTCGTACGGTCGGGGGCTTCGTCGTGCGCGGAGTTCGTCGTGCGCGGATCCGGCCGGACGGGCCGGACCCGCACTCGGCGGATCAGCTGGAGAAGAGCATGCGCCCGAAGCTCTTCTGACGGTGGTGGCCGTAGTGGCCGTGACCGCCGTGCGGGGCGCCCCAGGCGGGGGCCTGCGGGGCGGGGGCCGGGTACGCCTGCGGTGCGGCGGGCGGGGGCGGCGGAGCGGGCTGGGCCCACTGGGCCTCCAGGCGGGTCAGCGACTCCAGCTCACCGTAGTCGAGGAAGATCCCGCGGCAACCGCTGCACTGCTCGATCTGAACGCCGTTGCGGTTGTAGGTGTGCATCGGTGCGTGGCACTTGGGGCACTGCATGCTCGGCTCAACTCCTCGCCGGTCGGTCCTGCTTCGCGTATCGCCAGGACAGACTCTGTCCCACCGCGGGTCGGTTGCACCCTACTTCGCGGAACTTCGGTTCAACCGGCCGGGGCGGCGGGGCGGACGGAGGTCATCCGCGCGCAGGCGTCGACCAGGGACCGCTCCACCTCGTCCAGCGCCCGGTCCGCGAGGACCGCCTTGGTGACGGCCCGGGCGGCGGTCTGCGCGGTGAGGGCGCGGGCCGGGACGTCCAGGGCGGGCCAGGGGTCGCCGTCGGCAGGAACGGCGGGGCCGCCGCGGGCGCGGTAGGCGGTGAGGAAGCGGTGCCACGCGTCGGGCGGGAGCAGCCCGCAGGCGTACCAGGCGGCCGGGCGGGCCAGGTCCCAGGCCGGGACGCCGGTGCCCAGGTCGTCGACGTCGATCAGCAGCCAGGGTCCTTCGGGGGCGGGGTGGCGTATGAGCTGGCCGAGGTGGAGGTCGCCGTGGCACAGGGTGGCCGTGTCCGCCATGGGGGCCTCGCCGCGCGCCCAGGCGGGCAGGGCGGCCCAGGCCGCGAGCACGGGTGCGGTGGCCGGGTGGCCGGGTGCGGTGTCCCGGAGGCGGTTCACGGCCAGGGCCGCCTTCGCGGGGCCGCGCATGGGCGGTACGGCGGTGGGGGCGGCGTGCGGTGGAGGCGGGCGAGGAGGGTGGCCGCGGCCTCCCACGGCGCCGCGTCCGGATCCGCCGGGTCCACGGGGGCGCCGTAGGGCCACTGGGTGACGAGCCTCCCGTGCAGGACGACGGGCGCCGGGGCGAGCGGGGGCAGGAGCACGCCGGGGAGCCGGGCGGCGGCGGTGACACGGAGGGACAGCTCGGCGGGGTCGGCGTCCGCCGCGTGGGCCTTGGCGACGGTGCCGGCGTGCCGGACGACGGTGGCGTCGGGGCGGTCGGCGAGGGTGCCCGCGCCGCAGGGGCAGGCCGGGGTGCGGGCATGCGCCGTCGCCCTGGCGCGGGCCTCGAGGGCGGGGAGGAGGGCGTCCGTTGTCACGTGGGTGAGGGTACGCAGGGGTGCGGTCGCCGCTCCCGGTCGCCACCGATCCGCACGGGGGCCGCCGCGGAGAGGGAGGAGCCGTACCCGCCGGATGAAACGCGGCGGCGGGCCATGCGTACCGGCGGGGGCCGTCGTCCGGGCAGGGGGCCGGTGTGGGCGTCCGGGTGGGCAGAGCAATGCCGGCGCAGCTCCCCAGCTGCGCCGGCATTTTGCCGTCCGCCGCACCCCCGTCCCCACGGGGTTTCATGGATGGATGTCCCCGCCCGGACCGCTCTTCCGGGCCTGGGGTCGCCGCTCAGCGCCCCAGCACCACACCCACGGACGACGCCTGTGTGGCCACTGTCTCCCACCCGTCGAAGACGAGGAGGAGCAGGACCGCCAGGGGCAGGGCCATGAGCGTCGCCACCGCGGGGTGGCGACGGCCCTGACGGCGGCTTTGCCGTGTGCGGACCGGCGTCCGCGGAACCGTCTGGGCCATGGTCCCTCTCCTGACCGTTTCGTTGTCTCGTGCTCGTTGTCCCGTTGCAGCGGCGGGTGTCTGACCTCGGGGGACGAGTGCTGCACCCGCCGCTTGACCTCAAATCTATGCGTCGGGCGATCGCCCGACGTCATGCCCTCGTACCGATTGCCGGGCCTCCAGGAGGATGAGCCATGACCTGCCGAGTACTCCCCTGGGTGGAGACCGGCTCACGGGTCTCGGGGTCTTCCCGGACAGGGTGCCCACCGTGCCCCGGTATCTCCGTGGTGTCCGGTGACTTCCCTCACTTCGGCCGTCTTCCCGCACGCCCCCGTGTCCGCCCCGCACCCCACCGCGCCGGCCGCCGCGCCTCCGGTGGGCGGAACGTCCCGGGGCGCCCCGGCCGTCCCCTTCCGGTCACCCTCCCTCGGCCCAATCACCGCGTCCCGGCTGCCGGTTGGGATCAGGGCCGGAGCACGGCCGCGCGGTCCGTCGGGACGCTGACCGACCCTCAACTCTCGCCCCCGGTACTGACAATCCGTCGTCGCGAGAGGGCGCGGCCTCTGCGCGCGGGCGGCCGGGGAAACGTAAGCTGTGGCTCGTCACAGGGACCGGGCAGCGGGGATGAACATGGCGATGATGCGCCTGAGGCGCGAGGACCCGCGCGTCGTCGGCTCGTTCAGGCTTCACAGGCGGCTCGGCGCGGGTGGGATGGGCGTGGTCTACCTGGGCTCCGACAAGAAGGGGCAGCGGGTCGCGCTGAAGGTCATCCGGCCCGACCTGGCCGAGGACCAGGAGTTCCGGTCGCGGTTCGCGCGTGAGGTCTCGGCGGCCCGGCGCATCCGGGGCGGCTGCACCGCCCGGCTGGTCGCCGCGGACCTGGAGGCGGACCGCCCCTGGTTCGCCACGCAGTACGTGCCCGGCCCCTCCCTGCACGACAAGGTCGTCGACGGGGGGCCGCTCGTCGCGGCCGATGTCGCGGCCGTGGGCGCTGCCCTGTCGGAGGGCCTGGTCGCCGTGCACGAGGCCGGGGTGGTGCACCGGGACCTGAAGCCGTCCAACATCCTGCTGTCCCCGAAGGGGCCGCGGATCATCGACTTCGGCATCGCCTGGGCCACCGGCGCCTCCACGCTCACTCATGTCGGCACGGCGGTCGGCTCCCCCGGGTTCCTCGCGCCCGAGCAGGTGCGCGGGGCGGCGGTCACCCCGGCCACGGACGTGTTCTCGCTCGGGGCCACGCTGGCGTACGCGTCGATGGGCGACTCGCCCTTCGGGCACGGCAGTTCCGAGGTGATGCTCTACCGCGTGGTGCACGAGGAGGCCCAGCTGCACGGGGTGCCGGACGCGTTGGCCCCGCTGGTGCGGGCGTGCCTGGCCAAGGACCCCGAGGAGCGGCCCAGCACCCTGCAGTTGTCGTTGCGGCTCAAGGAGATCGCGGCCCGCGAGGCCCAGGGCATGCCCGACGTGCGGCCGCCCGCGCCGCGCAGCGGTGAGGCGGACGTGCCCACGGGGCGGCTCGCCGACACCTACCCGGAGCGTGCCCAGCGGCGTCCGCAGGGCCGGCCGGGTCCGCAGGGCACCGGCGCTTCGAGGCACACCTCGGGGTCGCGGGGGCCGGCTCCCCGGGGCGCCACTCCGTCGCGCGGGGGCGGACCCTCTCGCAACAGCGGCACCGGAGGCCGGTCCGCGTCCCGGCCCACGCCCGCCCCCCGCGACGGGCACGGCAACGGCAACGGCCGGAACACCTCGCGTACCAACGGCGGGGGGCGGCCCGGGCCTCGCAGCGGGGCCGGACGTCCGGCGCCGAGGACCACGAGGACCGGATGGCGGCGGCCCGCCAATCCGCGGCTGCTGCGGCAGCGTCTGTTCGTGTTCGTGGTGGTGACGCTGCTGGTCGCGCTGGGCATCGCCGCCGCACAGGGCTGCCAGGGGCCGTCGCGCGGGCTCGGCGACGAGCGGGACGGCGTACGGGCGGCGCAGCGGTGGGAACAGGCGGAGGCGACGGGCGGCGTCCCGGAAGAGCGGGCGCCCGGACTGTAGTCCCCGGCCGCGGAAACACCCTGGCCGCGCTGACCGCCGCGCCATCTCGCCGTCGCGCCGAGGGGCCCGTACGGGCCAGTTGCCCGGCGAGGGTCACCGCCCGGCGGGGCTCAGGGCGCCGTGGGGCGTCCCGCGGTCACCGCGTAGAAGGCGACCGCCGCCGCCGCTCCCACGTTCAGGGAGTCGACGCCGTGGGACATGGGGATGCGGACCCACGTGTCGGAGGCCTCCAGGGCCCGCCGGGACAGGCCGCTGCCCTCGGCGCCCAGCATGAGGGCCGCCCGGTCCATGCGGTGCGGGGCCACCGCGTCGAGGGACTCGGCCCGCTCGTCGGGGGTGAGGGCGAGGAGGGTGAAGCCCGCCTCGCGGACCGTCGACAGACCGGCCGGCCAGACGTCGAGGCGGGCGTACGGCACGGAGAAGACCGCGCCCATCGAGACCTTGACGCTGCGCCGGTAGAGGGGGTCGGCGCAGTCCGGGGAGAGCAGGACCGCGTCCATGCCGAGCGCGGCGGCGGAGCGGAAGATCGCGCCGATGTTGGTGTGGTCGTTGACCGACTCCATGACGACGACGCGACGGGCACGCGTGAGGAGGGCGGCGGCCGTGGGCAGGGGCTTGCGGGCCATGGAGGCGAGCGCGCCGCGGTGCACGTGGTAGCCGGTGACGCGTTCGGCGAGCGCCGGGTCGACGACGTACACCGGGGCGGGTGCCTCGTCGATGATGTCGCGCATGGTGTCGACCCACTTGGCGGACAGCAGCATCGAGCGCATCGCGTAGCCCGCCTCGCCGGCCCGTCTGATGACCTTCTCGCCCTCGGCGATGAAGAGGCCCTCTGCGGGTTCGCGCCGGCGGCGCAGCTCGACGTCGGTGAGGCCGGTGTAGTCGTGCAGGCGCGGGTCGTCGGGGTCGTCGATCGTGACGAGGTCGGCCACGTCACACCGTCCCGTGCGGTCCGACGGCGACGACCTCGCCGACGACGATGACGGCGGGCGGCCTGACCTCCTCGGCGACGACCACCTCCGCGACGGTGGAGAGGGTCGCGTCCACCCGGCGCTGGGCGGCCGTGGTGCCCTCCTGGACGAGGGCGACCGGGGTGCCGGGGGACCTGCCGTGCGCGACGAGGGTCTCGGCGATCCGGCCGATCTTGTCGACGCCCATGAGGATCACGAGCGTGCCGGTCAGCTTCGCGAGGGACGGCCAGTCGACCAGGGAACGCGCGTCGTCGGGGGCGACGTGCCCGCTGACCACGGTGAACTCGTGGGCGACGCCCCGGTGGGTGACCGGGATGCCGGCCGCACCGGGGACCGAGATCGAGCTGGAGATGCCGGGGACGACGGTGCAGGCGATGCCCGCCTCGGCCAGTGCCCGCGCCTCCTCCATGCCCCGGCCGAAGACGAACGGGTCGCCGCCCTTCAGCCGTACGACCGCCTTGCCCTGCTCGGCGTGCTCGATCAGCGCGTTGTTGATGGCCTCCTGGGCCATGAAACGGCCGTACGGGATCTTCGCCGCGTCGATGACCTCGACGTGCGGCGGCAGTTCGGCGAGCAGGTCGCGCGGGCCGAGCCGGTCGGCGATGACGACGTCGGCCTCGGCGAGCAGGCGGCGCCCGCGGACGGTGATCAGGTCGGGGTCGCCGGGGCCGCCGCCGACCAGGGCGACGCCGGGCGTACGGGTGCGCCGGTGCGGGGCGACGAGGGTGCCGTCGCGCAGGCCCTCCACCACCGCGTCGCGGATGGCGGCGGTGTGGCGGGGGTCGCGGTGGCGCGCGTCGGTGGTGAGCACGGCGACGGTGACGCCCTCGCTGTGGCCGGTCGCCGGGGTCCAGGCCGTAGCCAGGTCCGCGTCGTCGGAGCGGACGCACCACACGTGGTGCCGCTCGCCCTCGGCGGACGCGGCGGTGTTGGCCTCGGTGTCGTTGGTGGCGATGAGGGCGTACCAGGCGTCCGCGAGGTCGCCTTCCGCGTACGGGCGCCGCTCCCAGGTGATCTCGCCCGCGTCCGCCATGGCCTCGACGGACGGGGTGGCCTCGGGGGAGACGAGGCGGATGTCGGCGCCCGCCGCGATGAGCGCGGGCAGGCGGCGCTGGGCGACCTGGCCGCCGCCGAGGACGACCACGCGACGGCCGGTGAGGCGGAGGCCTACGGGGTAGGCGGGGTGTTCGGCCATGAGGGTGGGCTCCTCGTCCTGGCGGTGCGGCGGGCGCTGCGGCTCTGGAGCGGCCCTGACGTGGCTGACGTGGGGATACGTGCGGATTCTAGGAGACGTGTGGGGGCGGCACGAGAGGCGTCCGGCATACGGCGGGACGGTCCGGATGCCGGACGGCGGGCCGAGCCCGTGGTGGGGGCGGAGCGGCGGCGACGGATTCGTGCCGTGCCGCTCCTCCCCCGCCGCGGGTTACTTCTCGGTGACGCCCGCCGAGTCGAACGTCGCCACCTCGTGCATGGCCCGTGCCGTGCTCTGCACCATCGGGAGCGCGAGCAGGGCGCCGGTGCCCTCGCCGAGGCGGAGGTCGAGGTCGACCAGCGGGCGCAGGCCGAGCTTGTTGAGCGCGGCGACATGGCCGGGCTCGGCGCTGCGGTGACCGGCGATGCAGGCCGCCAGGACCTCGGGGGCGATCGCGCGGGCCACCAGGGCGGCGGCACCCGCGCTGACGCCGTCCAGGATCACCGGGGTGCGCAGGGAGGCGCCGCCGAGGAGCAGACCGACCATGGCCGCGTGCTCGAACCCGCCGATCGCCGCGAGGACGCCGATCGGGTCGGCCGGGTCCGGCTGGTGGAGTTCGAGGGCGCGGCGGACGACCTCGGTCTTGCGGACCAGCGTCTCGTCGTTGATGCCGGTGCCGCGGCCGGTGACCTCGGCCGGGTCGGCGCCGGTGAAGACGGAGATGAGCGCGGCGGACGCGGTGGTGTTCGCGATGCCCATCTCGCCGGTGAGCAGCGCCTTGTTGCCGGCCGCCACCAGGTCGCGGGCGGTCTCGATGCCGACCTCGATGGCCTGCTTGGCCTCCTCGCGGGTCATCGCGAGGCCGGTCGTCATGTCGGACGTGCCCGCGCGGACCTTGCGCGGCAGCAGGCCCGGCGTGGCGGGCAGGTCGGTGGCGACCCCGACGTCCACGACGCAGACCTCGGCGCCGACCTGGGTGGCGAAGGCGTTGCAGACCGCTCCCCCGCCCAGGAAGTTGGCCACCATCTGGGCGGTGACCTCCTGCGGCCAGGGGGTGACGCCCTGGGCGTGCACGCCGTGGTCGCCGGCGAAGACCGCGACGGCCGCGGGCTCCGGGATGGGCGGCGGGCACTGCCGGGACAGCCCGGACAGCTGCGCGGAGATGATCTCCAGCATGCCGAGCGCACCGGCCGGCTTGGTCATGCGCTTCTGCCGCTCCCAGGCCTCGCCGAGCGCCTTGGCGTCCAGCGGGCGGATCTGGGCGACGGTCTCGGCGAGCAGGTCGTGCGGCGCCTCGCCGGGCAGGGCGCGGCGGCCGTACGTCTCCTCGTGGACCACCCAGGACAGCGGGCGGCGCTTGGACCAGCCGGCCTGCATCAGCTCGGGCTCGTCCGGGAACTCGTCGACGTAGCCGACGCACAGGTAGGCGACGATGTCCAGGTGCTCGGGCAGGCCGAGGGCGCGGACCATCTCGCGCTCGTCGAAGAAGCTGACCCAGCCGACGCCGAGGCCCTCGGCGCGGGCGGCGAGCCAGAGGTTCTCGACGGCGAGCGCGGAGGAGTACGGCGCCATCTGCGGCTGCGTGTGGCGGCCGAGGGTGTGCCGGCCGCCGCGGGTCGGGTCGGCGGTGACGACGATGTTGACGGGGGTGTCGAGGATGGCCTCGATCTTCAGTTCCTTGAACTGCTTGGCCCGGCCCTTGGGCAGCGACTTGGCGTACGCGTCGCGCTGACGCGTCGCCAGTTCGTGCATCGCGCGCCGGGTGTCGGCGGAGCGGATGACGACGAAGTCCCAGGGCTGCGAGTGGCCCACGGAGGGCGCGGTGTGCGCGGCCTCCAGGACACGGAGCAGCACCTCGTGCGGAATGGGGTCGCCGCGGAAGCCGTTGCGGATGTCCCGGCGCTCGCGCATGACCTTCAGTACGGCCTCGCGCTCGGCGTCGTCGTAGGCGGGGGCCGCCGGGCCGGTGGGTCGCGGTGCCTCCGCGACCTCGGTCGCGACCTCGGCCTCGGCCGTGGCCGTGCTCAGGTCGTGCGGGTCTTCCCCGGTCTCTTCCTGGGGCGCGGTCTCCTCGCCGGGCGCGGGCTCCTCGTGTGCCGCGGCCGGTTCCGGCACCGCGGCCTCGTCTTCCTGGCCGGCGCCGCGGGTGTCCAGGTCGTCGGCGTTCTGTACGAGTGCGGGCTCGGACTCGCGCGGCGCCGGTACCGGGGCCTCGGGGGCCTCGGCCACCGGGTGCGGGGCCACCACCGGTCCGGGGGCCACCGGTTGCGTGACGACGGGCTCCGGCGCCGGGGCCTCGCGCGGGACCGGGACGGCCTCGGGCGGCGTGGGCGCGAGGTGCGGGGCGGTGGGCACCTGCCCTCCGTCGACCGGCGTGAACCCGGCCACCGAACGGTCGGGGTGCGCCTGCGGTACGGCGGTGCCCTCGGGAGGCGTGTCGGCCGCCACGGGCTCCGGCGCGCTGTCGGCCACGGCCGCTTCCGGCGGTACGTCGGCGTCCACGAGGGACTGGGGGCCCTGAGCGGGCTGCGGTGCGTGCGAGGCCGGGAGGTGCTCGGCATCGGGGTGGGCGTCGGCCTGCGGCTCGGTCGCGGACCGGACCTCGGCGGCGGGCCCGGCGACAGCCTGCGGTACGGCGTGGACGTCCGGCTGGGAAGCCACGGCCTGCGGTACGGGCTGGGCCTCCGGCTGCGGCTGGGCGTCCTCGTCCCGCACCGGTACGGGCTGCTCCGCGGCCTCCGGTGCCGGGGCCGGCGCGGGTTCCGCGGCCTCGGGGGCCGGGGCTTCGGTGGCGGCGGCTTCCGGAGCAGTGTCTTCCGGTTCCGCGGCGGCCGGGGGCGCGTCCGGCGTCTGGACGTGTTCGGGCTCGGGCGCCTCGGCGGCGTCGGCCAAGGGCTCTTCGAGCGCTTCGGCTTCCTCTGCCGGTGCTCCGAGCGGAGCCTCGACCGGCTCCGACTGCTCGGGGGACTCGGGTTCCTGCGCGGTCTCGTCGACTCCGGGGGCCTCGTGGGCCTCCACGGTCTCCGCGAGGTCCTGGCCCTCGTGTGCGGGTTCGGCCACGGGTGCCGCGGCGGCCGCTTCCGGAGCCGGTGCGGCCTCCTCCGCGGGGGCGGCGACCTGTGGGGACGGCGGCGCGGGTTCCCCGTCCGGTTCGCCGGACTCCCCGGCGCCTCCGGTCGGCACGCCCGTCGCGGCCACGGCCTCCGTCGCCACGCGGGTGACGAGCGCCTGGGCGGCGCCCACCGGCTCGGCCGCCTGTTCCGGTACCGGAGCAACCGTTTCCGCATGCCCCGCTCCGGTGCTCGCCGGGGCCTCCTGGGCCCGCGGTGCCGGCTGCGCGCCCCAGGGAGCCGCCGCCTGCGGAGGCATCGCGGTGGCCTGCGGCACGTCGAGGTACTCGGGGCCCGCGGTGGGCGGGCCGGGGTGGCGTACGGGCGCGTCGGCGGGGCCGCGGTCGGCCAGGGAACGGACCGGGCTGGCGGAGGTGTCGGGGATGGGCGGGCCGAGGTGCAGGGGCCTGCGCGGGGGGACCTGGGCGGGCGCGGCGTCCTGCGCCGGCTCGGGCAGGCGGACACCGCCGAGGTCGACCGAGCCGCTGTCACGGCCGGACATCTCGTGCGGGCCCGGCTGGTGCACGGTCTCCACGACCGGCTCCGGCGCCGGCGGCGCGACCTCGTTGCCCCAGGCACTCTGGGCTCCCGGCAGCAACAACAGGTCCTCGTCCTCGGCTGTGGCCTCGGAGAGGTAGGTGTAAGCGCCGGGTACGGGGACGCCCGGCTGCTCCACCATGCCTGCGTTCTCCGGCAGCCCCTCGCCCGGGATCTGGCCGGTGTCGGTCATGCGTAACCCCTCGCCCATCGGTTAGTGCTTCTACGACCAGCTCGCCCGGGACGGCGCACCGACCGCCCGTAGTGAAGAACGAGCGTGCGTGCCCAGCGGCACGAACGACCCGCGGGAAAAGACGACAAAGCCATTGAGTGGCATTGTCCCGGTCGTTCCCCCGCCACGACAGCTTGATCCGCGACGGCCCACTGTGGACTGCGCCACGTTGCGCGTCCTCCGGTTCTGCCGTACCACACCCGCCCCGGAAGGAGCGGGTTTTTACGGACATCGACCGACGAACTGCCGGGTGTCCGCATGCGGTACAACAATCCGCCAGCCTACCCCGCGCGGTATGACGAACCGATCACGGGGCGCGGTCGTCGGCGGTCGTCAGCGAGGTGATTCGCGCCGCACGATCTCTCCGCTGAGCAGGAACGCGACGCTCCGCTCCGTCTCCGTCCAGGCCCGGGTGTCGAGCCCGACGGACTGCAGCAGGGCGCACTCGACGCGGTATCCGTGCTCCGTCAGGTCCCTGCCGACGAGTTCGGCCGCGTCGCGGGTGGCGGCGTGCGCGACGATGCGCTGCGGGCGGCGGTCGGCGACCGCGGAGACCACGGCCGCTCCCCCGCCGCCGACGCGTACGACGTCCGGTTCGGGGAGGTTCTCCAGGATGTGCGGGGCACTGCCGCGCACGGTCTGGAGCTGTACGCCGAAGTGCCGTGCCGTGGCCTCGGTGCGGGCGCAGGCGTCCGGGTCGCGGTCGACCGCGATGACGGCGGCGCCGCCGCGGGCGGCCTCGGTGGCGAAGGCGCCGCTGCCGCAGCCGATGTCCCACACGAGGTCGCCGAGGCGCGGTCCGAGCCGGGCGAGTTGGGCCGTGCGGAGCAGGTCGGTCTCGCCCTCGCCCAGTTCACCGCCGTACGCCGCGGCGGGCAGGGACCAGCCGCGCGGTCCGGTGGCGGGGTCCCGTCCCGCGACCCAGCCGGTGCCGTCGCCCGTGGTGGCCGGGGCCGCGCTGCCGCCGGCCACGATGACGACGTTCGGGTCGCGCCAGGTGTGGTCGGCTGCCTTGTCGGAGGTGACGACGGTGACCCGTTCGCGGGTGGTGCCGAGTTCCTCGCAGATGACGAAGGTGCGGTGGATGCCCTCCATCAGCAGGCCGAGTTCGGCCGGTCCGGCGCCCGGTGAGGTGAGGACCGCGACCTTGGTGTGGGCCCGGCACACGTTCACCGCGCGTCGCAGGGTGCGGGGGTGGGCGACGACCACGTGTGCGTCGTCCCAGGGCATGCCGGCGCGGGCGAAGGCGGCGGCCACGGAGGAGACGGCGGGGACGACCTCGACCTCCAGGCCGAACTCGGGGGCCCGCAGGGTGCGTACGACGCCGAAGAAGCCGGGGTCGCCGTCGGCCAGCACGACCGTGGTGCCGCGGTGGGCGGCGAGGCGGCGGGCGGCGAGGGCGACGCTGCCGAGGCGGATGCGTTCGGCGGCGGGGGGTACCTCGGGAAGTGCCAGGTGGTGGGCGGCACCGGCCACGAGCGTGGCGGCACCCAGTGCGGAGCGTGCCGCGGCGGTCAGCGGCGAACCGTCCCAGCCGATCACCGTGACCCGGTCGGCCATCGTCCTCAGTCTCCAGGGTTGTCGCAGGTCGTGGTCGGGGAACCGTTCGCGGGCACGCCCCGTGAGGGTACCTGGTGCGGCCTGGCCACGGGGCGACGGCGCCGGACGCCCTCGTGTATCAGTTCCAGTCCGTGAAGGTGGTGAAACCGTCGCTGTCGGTCAGGGGCCCGGCGGCGCCTTCGAGATCCTCGGGCAGCAGGCTCCACACGATGAAGTCGGTGCGTACGTCCGTCCAGACCCCGTCGTCGGTGCGTGCGCGCGCGATGCAGGCGCCGCGCAGGACGCCCTCGCTGATGCAGCCGATCTTCTGGGCGACCTGCTGGGAGGCGGTGTTGTCGGCCGCGGTGCGCAGTTCGAGGCGTTCGAACTTCTGGTCGCCGAAGAGCCACTGGGCGGTGGCGAGGGCCGCCTCGGAGGCGTACCCCTCGCCGCGGGCCCAGGGCGCGACTATGTAGGACAGTTCGGTGGACCGTACGTGCCAGTTGGTCTTGGTCAGCTGGATGATGCCGACCAGTCGCTGGGTGAGGAACTCGGTGACGGCGAGGTCGAGTCCCCGGCCCGCCGTGCGTTCGCGGGGTGCGTAGTCGCCGATCCAGGTGGCGGCGTCGTCCTCGGTGAAGGGCTGGGGGACGTGGGTCCAGGCGGCGACCTGCTCGTCGTTCATCATCGCGGTCAGCGCCGGGACGTCGTCCTCGTCGAGGGGGCGCAGCACCAACCGCTCCGTGCTGATGGAGATGTTGGGGAAGGTGCTCGTCATGCGCCGCTCCATAACCTGGGTAACCGTCAGGGCCTGCTCGAACTGCCCAGCATGCAGCATGAAAGCACGCGACCACACCACCGGGTCCGCCCCGTGAGCACGGAGCGGACCCGGTGGGTGACGCGGGGTTCGGCCCGGTGGGCGAGCCGGGTGCCGCCTCGGACGGAGGCTCAGAAGGACGGCAGGACGGCGCCGGCGTACGTGTCCTGGATGAACTTCTTCACCTCGGGCGAGTTGAGGAGCTTCGCGAGCTTCTTGACGCGCGGGTCGTCCTCCCGGCCCTCCTTGACGGCGAGGAGGTTGCTGTTCGGGTTGCCCTTGGCGCTCTCCAGGACGAGGGCGTCCTCGGCGGGCTTCAGGTCGGCCTCGATGGCGTAGTTGCCGTTGACGACCGCCGCGTCCACGTCGGCCAGGGAGCGCGGGGTCTGGGCCGCCTCCAACTCCTTGAACTCGAGCTTCTTCGGGTTCTCGGTGATGTCCGCGGGGGTGGCCGAGGTTCCGACGCCGTCCTTGAGGGTGATGATCTTGTTGGCGGCGAGCAGTTGCAGCGCGCGGCCCTCGTTGACGGTGTCGTTGGGGACGGCGACGGTCGCGCCGTTCTTCAGGTCGTCGGCCTTCTTCACCTTGTGGGAGTAGAGGCCGAGCGGCTCCAGGTGCACGTCGACGACGGACACGATGTGGGTGCCGTTCTTCTTGTTGAAGTCGTCGAGGTACGGCTGGGTCTGGAAGTAGTTGGCGCCGACGGACCCGTCCTCGGTCGCCGTGTTCGGCGTGACGTAGTCGGTGAACTCCTTGACCTCGAGGTCGAGGCCCGCGTCCTTCGCCAGGTTGTCCTTGACGTAGTCGAGGATCTCGGCGTGCGGGGTGGGGCTCGCGGCGACGATCAGCGGGCCGGAGGTGTCGGAGGCGGAGTCCTTGTCCGAGCCGCAGGCACTCAGGCCGAGGGTGAGGGCTCCGGCGGCGAGGACGGCGGTGGTGATCCTGGCGGTGTTGCGCACGAAAAGTGCCTTTCCTGAGGTGGTGCGACCCCGTGCCGGGTGAGGACGGGGAGTCTTGGGGGTGGCGGGCCGGGGGCCCACCGGTCACGCGACCCTGCTCACGTCGGCCGCCGCGGGCTCCTTGGCCTTGAGCAGCCGGAGCCTGGGTCCCGCGCCACCGCCGCGGCCGCGGCGGTGCAGGGTGCGGGCCGCGTAGTCGCCGGCGAACTGGATGAGGGAGATGGCGACGGCGAGGAGCGCGACGGTGATCCACATGAAGCCGGGGTCGAAGCGCTGGTAGCCGTAGCGGACGGCGAGGTCGCCGAGTCCGCCGCCGCCGACGGTCCCGGCCATGGCCGAGTAGCCGATGAGGGCGATGACCGTGGTGGTGGTGGAGGCGATCAGGGACGGCAGCGACTCGGGGACCAGGACCTTGCGGACGATGGTCCAGGTGTTGCCGCCCATGGACTGGACGGCCTCGACGAGCCCTCCGTCGACCTCGCGCACGGCGGTCTCGACGAGCCGGGCGAAGAACGGGATGCCGCCGATGGCGAGGGGCACGATCGCGGCCTCGCTGCCGATGGTGGTGCCGGTGACCCAGCGGGTGAAGCTCATCAGCGCGACCATGAGGATGATGAACGGCATCGAGCGGCCGATGTTCACGATCTGCCCGATGACCTTGTTGACCAGGACGTTCTGCAGCAGGCCGCCCCGGTCGGTGAGGACGAGGAGGACGCCGAGCGGGAGTCCGAGGACGACGGCGATCAGGGTGGACCAGCCGACCATGATCAGGGTTTCCCAGGAGGCCTGCTCCAGCAGCGGCTGCATCTGCGACCAGTTCACTTGGCACCTTCCTTCACGAGCGAGGCGGGCGCGGTCGGGTCGGCGGGCGCGGCCGTCGCGTCCGGCGCCTCGTTCACCACGTCGATCTGGAGCCCCTGTTCGCGCAGGAAGCCGACGGGTACGACGTTGTCCTCGTAGCGGCCGGGCAGTTCGATGCGCATCCGGCCGACCTGGAGGCCGCCGACGGTGTCGATGGCGGCACCGAGGATCGATATGTCGATGTTGTAGGTGCGGGAGAGCTGGGAGATGACCGGTTGGGTGGCGGCCTCGCCGTGGAAGGTGACGTCGAGGACGGTGCGGTCGTCGCCGGTGGGCTCGCCGCCGACCGGGAAGAGCGCGGCGGCCAGTTCGGAGCCCGGGGTGGCGAGGAGTTCGCCGACCGTGCCGGACTCGACGATGCGGCCCCGGTCCATGAGGGCGGCGGAGTCGCAGATGCTCTTGACGACGTCCATCTCGTGGGTGATGAGCAGGACGGTCAGTCCGAGCTGCCGGTTCAGGTCGCGCAGCAGTTGGAGGATGGAGCGGGTGGTCTCCGGGTCGAGGGCGCTGGTGGCCTCGTCGGAGAGGAGGACCTTGGGGTCGCCGGCCAGGGCGCGGGCGATGCCGACGCGCTGCTTCTGGCCGCCGGAGAGCTGGGCGGGGTAGGCCCCGGCCTTGTCGGCGAGACCGACGAGGTCGAGCAGTTCCAGCGCCTTGCGGGAACGTTCCTTCCCGGATGTGCCGAGGATTTCCAGCGGCAGTTCGACGTTGTCCCGCACGGTCCGGGAGGAGAGCAGGTTGAAGTGCTGGAAGACCATGCCGATGCGGCTGCGCGCCTGCCGCAGCTCCCGGCCGGCGCGGGGGCCGCGGCCGGCCAGCGCGGTGAGGTCCTGCCCGGCGACGGTCACCGTGCCGGCGGTGGGGCGCTCCAGGAGGTTGACGCAGCGGATGAGCGAGGACTTGCCGGCGCCGGACTGGCCGATGACGCCGTACACCTCGCCCTCGCGGACGTGCAGGTCGACGCCGTCCAGGGCGGTGACCTCACGGCCGCGTGAACGATAGACCTTGGTGAGGCCCGATGTGGTGATCACGTGGGTTTCCGTCACTGTCGAGTGCGCGGCGCGGTGGTGTGCGCCGGGCACGGGGCGTTGTTCTTCGGGTTCTGGGAGCCCTTCGGAACGCGGCACGGTTCTCGCGGTGGCGGTGCGCCATGGCGGTGGGGCCGGGGAGAAACGTGTGCGCGGGGCGTGGCTCGGCCGCGTGCGCGTGGGGCGCGGACGGGCATGAGCGGGCGCTCGCTTCGGGGCGCGAGGCTCAGGTGGTGCGGGGGCCCTCTAGAAGGCGCACATTCGGCGGCACATACAACGAGCACCGGGCGTCGTCGTCGCCTCGGTCGCAGGGGTGCGGTCGCTCGTGGTGCTCATGCCGATCAGTAAAGCAGACGTATCCCCCTGGCCGGAGACCGCTGTCCGGATACTGGACAGCGGTGGACGGCGGGCGGTCGCGGGCGTCCGGATCGGCCCCGGGCGGAGGTCCCGGCTCCGGCCCCGGTGACCAGTACCGACAAGGGCGAGAGGGTGTCGACGACCGGGGCGCGACCCGTTCGCCGGCCCGGCGGGTTGTGGCCAACGCCACGGTCCGCGTCCCCGCGGCGCGGGGACGCGGGCCCGGGGGCAGCGGGCCTTTCGGGGCGTAATAGGCTCGCTGCCATGCTTGACGTCCTGATGCTGGTGACCGGCGTCGCCGCGCTGCTGCTCGCCGCCTGGTGCGGCTGGGCGGCCTACCGTGACCAGCCGACGAAGGACTGGCATTTCATCGGCATGGCCGTGGTCTCGGCACTGGCGCTGGTCCAGCTGGTGGTCGGCGTCGTGCAGCTGGCGCGGGGCGAGGAACCGGAGCAGGGCACGACGATCTTCGTGGCGTATCTGCTGGGCGCCTTCGCCTGCGTACCGGCGGCGGGGTTCATGTCGCTGGCCGAGCGCACCCGCTGGGGCTCGGTGACGGTCGCCGCCGGCGGTGTCGTCCTCGCCGTGCTGGAGGTGCGGCTGTATGACATCTGGGGAGGCTGACATGGTGGCCACGCAGGAGAAGCAGCCCCGGCAGCGGCTGATCAGCGGCCCCGGCATCCTGCTGGTGTGGCTGTACGGCGTGATGGTCGTCGGCGCGGTGTCCCGGTCCGTGTACCAGATCGCGACCGAGCTGGACCGGGCGCCGCTCGCCTACACGCTGTCCGCCGTCGCGGGCGTCGTCTACGGGTTCATCACGTACACCCTGGTGCGCGGCGGCGAGCGGGCCCGCAGGGCGGCGCTGGTGTGCTGCGCCGCCGAGCTGGTGGGCGTCCTGACCGTGGGCACCTGGACGCTGGTGGAGCCGTCCGCCTTCCCCGACGCGACCGTGTGGTCGGACTACGGGATGGGGTACCTCTTCATTCCGGTGCTGCTGCCGCTGACGGCCCTGTACTGGCTGCGCCGGGCCCGCACCGCGTGACGGCTTCCGGGCCCGGCGGTCCCCGCGTCGCTCAGGCCGTGGTCGCGTACGTTCCGGCCGCCTTCTCCAGGACGATCATGAGTACGCCGTCCGCGCCCTCGGCGGTCCCCACCCTCTCGTAGCCGACCCGCCGGTACAGGCGCAGGTTGCTCTCGCTGCGGTGCCCGGTGTGCAGCCGGAAGCGCTTGGCGCCGCGCTCCTCCCCCAGGCTGGACTCGGCGGCGCGCAGCAGCCGGGCCCCGATGCCGTGCCCCTGGAGGCGGGGGTGGACGCACAGCTTGCCGATGGACGCCGCACCGTCCTCGGTCACCCGCCCCCGCACCGAACCGACGACCTCGTCGCCGAGCCGCGCCACGAAGACGCAGTCGGCGGCGACCTCCTCGCGCACCGAGTCCAGGGTCTGGACCAGCGGGTCGATGCGGTAGTTGGCGTACAGCGCCGCCTCGCTCTGGAAGCAGAGGTACTGCAGCCGGAAGATCTGCTCGGCGTCCGCTCCGGTCGCCGCCGAGATGGTCACGCTCATGCCCATGTGCGCATGCCTCCCGCTCACCTGATCACCTGTGGGTCCCCCACTCCTATCCCCGTCCTCAGCGGGCCGCAACCTCCGGCGTCAGCAATCGCCGCAGACATCCCAGACATCGGGAGCGTTCCGGACCGAGACTGCCCTGTGAGATACCCAACTCCCCCGCGATCTCCCGGTATGTGAGGTCCCGCGGCGACAACAGCGCCTCCAGCAGCCGGGGGCAGCGTCCGGGCAGTCGGCGCACGGCGTCGCGCAGGGCGCGGTGCCGGGCCGCGGTGAGCGCGAGCTGCTCGGGCTCGTGCTCGGCGGCCCCGGCGGGTTCGGTCCCGTACGGCCGCTCGTCGCGCGCCGTACGGCGGGTGCGGCGGGCCTCGGTGCGGACGGCGCTGCGCAGCCAGCGGTGCGGGTCGTGGGGCGGGCCGTCGGCCTGGAGGCGTTCCAGCAGGCGCAGCCAGACCGCCTGTTCGAGGTCGCCGGGCTCGACTCCGGACGCATATGCCTCGGCCGAGGCCTCGGCGGTGAGCAGGGGGCGCAGAGAGGTGACCAGGTCGTGCGACATATGCACGTCGACGCGGCCGTCCGGGCGGCGGGTTGCCCGGACGGCCGAAGCTCACCCCCAAGAGGGGGACGCGGATTCAGTCGTTGACGAAGTCCGCACGGGCCAGCACGCCCGTGTCCGGGTTGTCGGTGAAGACGCCGTCGATGCCGGTGGCGAAGTACGTCCGGAACGCGCCGAAGGCGTCGCCGTAGGCGTCGGGGTCGGCGCCCTTGCGGAACTCCGCGGGCAGGAAGGGGTTTTCGTTGCGCATCGTGTAGGGGTGCAGGATCAGGCCCGCGCGGTGCGCGTCGCGGACGAGTGTCGTCGGCTCGGTGAGGCGGCCGGTGGAGTCCTTCGGGATGATCAGGTCGAGGGTGGGGCCGATGCCCTGCGCGTAGGAGGCGATCTCCTTCAGGCCCTCGGGCGTGACGAGGTCGGCGGTCGTGCGCGGGTCGCCGGTCTCGACGAAGTCCCAGGGGCGGCTGTTCGCGCCGGACAGCAGGACGGCGAGGGGGTTGGCGACCAGCTTGTTCATCCGCTGGATGCTGGTGGGCTCGAAGGACTGGATGATGACGGGCGAGTTCCGGCGGTCCTTGCCGTACCGGCGCAGCAGCCGTGCCAGGCGCTCCTCCGTGCCCAGGCCCAGCTTGCGGAAGTAGGTGGGGTGCTTGAGTTCGGGGTAGATCCAGACCTGCTTGCCGCGCCTGCGGGTCTGGTCGTTCTGCCAGCGGAGCACCTCCTCGAAGGTGGGGATCTCCCACCGGCCGTCGTAGAGGGTGTTGTGGGGCCGGTTGGCCGGGATGCGCTCGACGGCGCGGAGCGTCTTGAGTTCGGCGAGCGTGAAGTCCTCGGTGAACCAGCCGGTGACCGAGGCGCCGTCGAGTGTCTTGGTGCGTCTGCGGTCGGCGAACTCGGGGTGGTCGGCGACGTCGGTGGTGCCGCCGATCTCCGGCTCGTGCCGGCAGACGAGGTGACCGTCCCGGGTCGGGACCAGGTCGCCGGCCTCCACGATGTCGGCGCCCAGGTCCAGGGCCAGCTCGTAGGAGCCGAAGGTGTGCTCGGGGCGGTAGCCGCTGGCGCCGCGGTGCCCGATGACGGTCGGGACGGGCAGCCCCTTCAGGCCGCCGTGTCCGCCGCCGTGCCGGGGGCCGGCGGCGCTCGCGGCGCCGGGCACGCCCAGGACGGCCCCGCCCGCGCCGAGCACCGCCGCGCCGAGGAGCGCCCGCCGTCCGGTGCCGCCGCCCGCCCGCTCGTCCGAGTCCCGCGTTGCCATGGAGCCTCCTGCCGTTGACCGTCCGGTGCGGGCCGATCGTAAGGGCGCGTACATGACGAGCGGGAGACCGCGACGCGAACACGCGGACGCCGGGGGATGTCGCGCGGGCGGGGCCGACGGGCGGGAGGCTGCCCGCCGTCGCTTGCCGGCGCCGTGGCCGGGTAGGCGAACAGCAGGAGGGTCGGTGGTGCCGCCCGGGCGGCGTGCCTCACACGGTCCGGGCCGAACCCGTGCTTCGATCCGGGCCGGGCGGGCGTCCCCGGGGCTCCGGGGTGCCGGTCCTCGCCAGGGCGACCTGCCTCACATCCCGTGCGGGCGTCGCGGCCGGGAAACGTCACGGCACCGCAGGTGAACACACGTCAACACGGTGTAAGACCCGGGTGACCCGAGGTGCGTGACCCCCCTGACCGCGAGTAATGTCCTCACCTGCACAGACTCATACCGCATCCCCGACACCGGAGGGCCCGTTGTCCCGCTTCGTGTTCATCAAGGCAGTGCTCGGTCCGATCATGCGCCTGATGTTCCGCACACGGGTGGAGGGTGTGGAGAACATCCCGGGCGACGGTCCGGTGATCCTGGCCGGCAACCACCTCACCTTCATCGACTCGGTGATCATGCCCCTGACCTGTGACCGGCAGGTCTTCTTCATCGGCAAGGACGAGTACGTCACGGGCAAGGGACTCAAGGGGCGGCTGATGGCCTGGTTCTTCACCGGGGTCGGCATGGTCCCGGTCGACCGGGACGGCGGCCGGGGCGGGGTGGCGGCCCTGATGACGGGCCGCCGGATCCTGGAGGAGGGCCACGTCTTCGGGATCTACCCGGAGGGCACCCGCTCCCCCGACGGCCGCCTCTACCGCGGCCGCACCGGCATCGCCCGGCTCACCCTGATGACGGGCGCCCCGGTCGTCCCGTTCGCCGTCATCGGCACCGACAAGCTCCAGCCGGGCGGCGCGGGTCTGCCGCGGCCGGGCAAGGTCACGGTCCGCTTCGGCGAGGCGATGGAGTTCTCCCGCTACGAGGGCATGGACCGCGACCGCTACGTCCTGCGGGCCGTGACCGACTCCGTGATGACCGAGGTCATGCGGCTGTCCGGCCAGGAGTACGTGGACATGTACGCGAGCAAGGCGAAGGCGGCGTAGCGCCGCTCGGGCAGCGAAGGCGAAACGGCGGGCCCGCGGTCGCGGGGGCCCGCCGTTTCGCGTGGGCGTGCGGTGGGGCTACGGGTGTTCCACCCCGTCCTCCAGGCGCTGGCCCCGCAGCAGGAACCAGGATGCCGCGGCGGCGGCGAGCAGGACGACGGCGCCGGCGCCCGCCGCGAGGGTCAGGCCGTCGACGAAGGCCTGCCGGGCGGAGTCGAGGAGAGCCTCGGCGGTGGGGGCGGGGAGCTCGGCGGCGGCCTCCACCGCGCCGCCCAGTGACTCGTGGGCCGCGTCCGGGGTGCCCGCGGGACCGGTGAAGTCGCGGTAGACACCGGTCACGATGGAGCCGAGTACGGCGATGCCGAGGGCGGCGCCGAGTTCGTACGCCGTCTCGGAGACCGCGGAGGCGGCGCCCGCCTGCTCCCCGGGCACGCTGGAGAGGATCACGTCGGCGGTGACGGTGAACGCGAAGCCCGCGCCCAGGCCGACGACCAGCAGGGCCGCGCCGAGCAGCGGGTACGCGGTGTGCTGGCCGATGACGGTCAGCGCGGCGAGCGCGAGACCGACGGCCGCGAGTCCTCCGGAGACCACGGCGCGGACCGAGAAGCGCCGCGCCGCCCGTCCGGCGATCAGCCCGGCCGCCACCGCGCCGACGGCGGCGGGCAGTTCGGCCAGGCCCGCCTCGAAGGGCCGCCTGCCCTGGACGAGTTGCAGGTACTGGGAGAGGAAGAACACCAGGCCCGACAGGCCCAGGATGGTCAGCAGGTCGGCCAGGACCGCGCCGCTGAAGCCGCGGTTGCGGAACAGCCGCATGTCGAGCAGCGGAACCGGCATGGTCAGCTGGCGGCGGACGAAGCCGTAGAGCGCGGCGGCGCCCAGCAGGCCCGCGGCGAGCGTGGCCCAGGCGAACCCGTGGGCGGCGGCCTCCTTGACGGCGTACACGACACCGACCATGCCGACCAGGGACAGGACGACGCTGATGAGGTCCCAGGGGCCCGGGTTCGGGTTGCGGGACTCGGGCAGCGTCTTGACGCCGACGACGACCAGGACGGCCATCACGGGCAGGTTGATCAGGAAGACGGAGCCCCACCAGAAGTGCTCCAGCAGGAACCCGCCGACGACCGGGCCGACGGCCGCGCCGGCGGAGGCCGCCGCGCCCCAGATGCCGACGGCGAGGCTGCGTTCGCGCGGGTCGTGGAAGAGGTTGCGGATCAGGGCGAGGGTGGCGGGCATGAGGGTGGCGCCCGCGACGCCGAGCAGGGCCCGGGCGAGGATCATCACCTCGGGCGTGTGCGCGTAGGCGTTGAGGACGGAGATCGCGCCGAACGCCGTGGCGCCGAGGAGGAGGATCCGCTTGCGGCCGATCCGGTCGCCGAGGCTGCCCATGGAGACGAGCAGACCGGCGATGACGAAGGAGTAGACGTCGCCGATCCACAGCAGCTGGGTGCCGGACGGGGCGAGGTCCTCGCTGATGTAGGGGGTCGCGAGACCGAGGACGGTCGCGTCGACGGCCACCAGCAGTACGGCCAGCACCAGGACGGACAGCGCCAGCCAGCGGCCGGGGCGCTTCACCTCCTCGCTCGGGTTGGCCGACTGCGGGGTGCGGGTCATGGTTGCTCTCTCCGGAGTGCGCCGCCGAGCAGCAGCTCGACGATCATGTGGTTCAGGTCGTTGCGGGCCACGCGGCCCTCGGTCACGGCCCAGGCGCCGGAGGCCAGCAGGCCGTACAGCGCCTCGGTGAGCCAGGCGGGCGTGAGGTCGATGCGGAACTCGCCGCTCTCCTGGCCGCGGCGGAAGACCGCGGCCATCCGGGCGTCGAGGCGGGCCCAGCCCGCGTTCTGCTCCTCGCCCTCGAAGAGCTGGTTCTCGGTGTAGAGGAAGGCGAGCAGACCGGCGGCGGGCTCGATCTCGCGGACGAGCCGCCGCACCGCGTCGGCCGCCGGTCCGTCGTCGAGGCGGGCCGCGTCGAGGGCGGCCTCGCACTCGGCGATGCCGAGCGACTCCAGGGCCCGGACGAGGGCGTCGCGCCCCGCGAAGTGCCGGTGCAGCGTGGCACGGCTCAGTCCGGCCGCCCTGGCGACCTCGTCCATGGTCGCGGTGGATTTTCGGGTCAGCAGGGCTGCGGCGCTGCGCAGCACCTGTTCACGATCGACGGCCATGAGACAACGATAACCCACGTGAGACATTCACGTCTCATCCGAGGCGTACGTGACTCACCGCTCGGGGTGGTCACCGCTCAGGGGGCTCAGTGCCAGGGCAGCTGTCCGCGCCGCTCCCAGTAGGCGTGCGGGTCCTCGACGAGCGCGCCGAGGCGTGCCACCTGGTCGCCGTCGAAGTCGATGACGGCGGCGTGCAGGTTCGAGCCGAGCTGGTTCACGGTCGCGGCGCCGGACAGGACGACGCCGGCCCAGGGCTGCCGCAGGACCAGCGCGAGGGCGACGGCGTCGCAGCCCAGGGCGGTCTCCTCCGCGACGGCCTTGAGGGCGGCGGGAGCGTGGCGGTCCGCGAGGCGTCCGTTCGCCATGCCCTCCTTGACGATCACGGTGAGCCCGGCCTCGTGCGCCTCGGCCAGCGCGGGTCCGGCGGAGGTCTCCAGCGCGTTGTACGTCGACTGGACGGTACGGAAGAGCGGCTCGCCGTCGACGGTCACGGCGAGCGCGGCGCGGATGGCGTCGGCCTGGGCGGGGCCGCTGGTGGAGAAGCCGACGGTGCGGCCCTGTGCGGCGGCCTCGGCCAGCCTGGCGTGCAGGTCCTTGTCGGTGAGGGCGGGGCTGTCCGGGGTGAGCGAGTGGATCTGGTAGAGGTCGAGCCGGTCGCCGAGCAGGGCGTCGGTCTCGGCGCGCTGGCGGTCGTACGTGGCGAGGCCGTGGTCCTTGACCTCGTGCTTCTCGGCCTCGGTGGACCAGTCGGCGGTGTAGGTGTAGCCCCACTTGCTGCCCACGACCACGTCGTCGACGTCGGGGCGGTCCCGGAGCCAGTCGGCGAGGAACTCCTCGGAGCGCCCGTAGGAGCGGGCCGCGTCGAAGTAGCGGACGCCCTGCGCGTAGGCGGCGTCGAGGAGGTCGTGGGTGCGGGTGCGCAGCGCCCCGACACCGCGGTCCTCTCCCAGGTCGCGGTCGCGGTCGAGGTTGATGTAGCCGGGGCGCCCGACGGCGGCGAGACCGAGGCCGATGTGGCAGGTCGGGGTCGTTGCTGTGGCCAGGCGGGCGAAGGGCATCGCGGGCTCCGTTCGGTCGACTGCTGAAGCTCTGGGGCTCCTGACGCTGTTGACCAACGTAACCGCGATACCCCTCGGGCACACCGGCTGCCGCTGCTCGACGCTACTTCTTGGCATCCGCCCAGGCGTGCTGGGCCGCCACGTCCGCCTTGACCTCCGCGAGCTGGACGGCGACCGCGCTGGGCGCCGTACCGCCGCGGCCGCTGCGGGAGGCGAGGGCGCCGGGGACGTCGAGGACGGTGCGCACCTCGGGGGTGAGGTGGTCGGAGATCTTGGCGAACTGCTCGTCGGTCAGCTCGTCCAGCTCCTTGCCGCCGGCCTCGGCGACCTTCACGCACTCGCCGGCCACCTCGTGCGCGACCCGGAACGGCACGCCCTGCCTGACCAGCCACTCGGCGATGTCGGTGGCGAGCGAGAACCCGGCCGGGGCCAGCTCCTCCATCCGCTCGCGGTGCACGGTGAGGGTGGCCATCATGCCGGTGAAGGCGGGGAGCAGGACCTCCAGCTGGTCGATGGAGTCGAAGACGGGCTCCTTGTCCTCCTGGAGGTCGCGGTTGTACGCGAGCGGGAGGGCCTTGAGCGTGGCCATCAGGCCGGTGAGGTTGCCGATGAGGCGGCCGGACTTGCCGCGGGCCAGCTCGGCGATGTCGGGGTTCTTCTTCTGCGGCATGATCGAGGAGCCGGTGGAGAAGGCGTCGTGGAGGGTGACGAAGGAGAACTCCTTCGTGTTCCAGATGATGATCTCCTCGGCGATCCGGGAGACGTTGACGCCGATCATCGCGGTGATGAAGGCGAACTCGGCGACGAAGTCGCGCGAGGCCGTCCCGTCGATGGAGTTGCCGGAGCTGCCGTGCTCGAAGCCGAGGTCCCGGGCGACCGCCTCCGGGTCCAGGCCGAGGCTGCTGCCCGCGAGCGCGCCCGAGCCGTACGGCGAGACGGCCGTGCGCTCGTCCCACTGGCGCAGCCGCTCCGCGTCCCGGCCCAGCGCCTGGGCGTGGGCGAGGACGTGGTGGGCGAAGAGCACCGGCTGGGCGTGCTGGAGGTGGGTGCGGCCGGGCATCGCGACGTCCGGGTGGGCCTCGGCGAGGCCGACCAGCGCGTCCTGGAGGTCGGCGATCAGCGCGCCGACGGTCCGGGCGTGGTCGCGCAGGTACATCCGGAAGAGGGTGGCGACCTGGTCGTTGCGGGAGCGGCCGGCGCGCAGCTTGCCGCCGAGGTCCGGGCCGAGCCGCTCCAGCAGGCCGCGCTCCAGGGCGGTGTGCACGTCCTCGTCGGCGATGGTGCCGGTGAAGGAGCCGTCGGCGACGTCCGACTCCAGTCGGTCGAGACCGGCGACCATCCGGGTCAGTTCGTCCGCGGTGAGCAGGCCCGCCGAGTGCAGCACGCGCGCGTGGGCCCGCGACCCGGCGATGTCGTAGGGCGCGAGCCGCCAGTCGAAGTGGACGGACGCGGACAGCTTGGCCAGGGCCTCGGCGGGACCGTCGGCGAACCGGCCGCCCCAGAGCCGGACGTCACCGCTGTTGCTGCTCACTTGGGTCGCTCCTCACCGTACGATCACTGTCATGCATGAGTATGCAGAACTCTGCATGTTTCGTCAATCTTGCAGGTTGGCGGCGCATACCGCGCCCCGCCCCCTCATAATCGTTAGACATGGGAAAGACTTATGAGCGCATAGACGGCAGACTCCGCACGTTCATCGAGGCGCAGCCCCTCTTCTTCACCGCCACCGCTCCCCTGGCCGGCGACGGCACGGTCAACCTGTCCCCCAAGGGCCTCACCGGCTGCTTCGCCGTGCTCGACGAACTGACCGTGGCCTACCTCGACTTCGCCGGTTCCAACGCGGAGACCATCGCCCACCTGCGGGAGAACGGCCGCATCACCCTGATGTGGTGCGCCTTCCAGGGCCCGCCGAACATCGTCCGGGTGCACGGCCGCGGCGAGCCGGTCTTCCGCGACGACCCCCGCTTCCCGGAACTGCTCACCCACTTCCCGGACATCGACCCCACCGCGCACGGACTGCGCGCGGTCATCGTCGTGTCCGCCGAACTCATCCGCGACACCTGCGGCTACGCCGTCCCCTTCATGGCGTACGAGAGCGACCGGGACCTGCACGGCAAGCGGTTCGCCCGCGAGGACGACGCCTCGCTCAGCGCGTACTTCACCAAGAAGGAGTACATCGCGTCGAGCATCGACGGCCTCCCCGGGCTGCCGTTGCCGCTGCCTCCCTCTACCGTCTGAGCCATGCGCCCCGGTGTCCTCGTCGCCGTCCTCGTCTCCGCCTCCCTCCTCGCCCTCGGCGCCGCCCCCGCCGGCGGGACCGCTCCCCGGCCGCTGCCCGACCGGATGGCGGACACCGGCGGCGGCGCGCAGCTGATCACCGCGGTCGCGCCGGACACGGACGCCACGACGGGCACCGTCACCTGGTGGGACCGCGAGGGAGGGAGCGGGGGCGGGGGCCGCTGGGTGGCGGCCGGTTCGGCACCCGCCCGCTTCGGGTCGGGCGGGCTGGCCGACGGGCCGACCCGCGTGCAGGGCACGAACACCACCCCGACCGGGCTCTACGACCTGCCGTACGCCTTCGGCACCGAGGCGGCGCCGCGCGGCACGGCCTACCGGTACCGCCCGGTCCGCCAGGACTCCTGGTGGTGCCAGGACAACGGCTCCCGCTCCTACAACCGCTGGACCGAGCCGCGCCCCGCCGACTGCCGGGCCACCGAGGCCGAGCGCCTGATCACCTACCCCACGCAGTACGCGCACGCCCTGGTCGTCGGCTTCAACTACGACCGTCCGGTGCGCGGCCGCGGCGCGGGCATCTTCCTGCACGTCGACGGGCGCGGGGCGACGGCGGGCTGCGTGTCGGTGCCCGAGGACGCCATGCGGCGGATCCTCACCTGGGCGAGCCCGGCGGCCCGGCCGCACATCGCGATCGGCACCTCGGGCGGGGCGACGGCGGTCACCCGCTACTGAACGGCGCCCGCCCGGTGCCGGTCCCGGGCGCCTGTACCGGCCCGGGCTGAACACTCGCCCGGCGCGGCGCGTATCTGTGGGCCAAGGGTCAAGTCCCCACGGAGGAACCGTGACCACCACGCTCGCCGGCGGCCGTGCCGCCCGTCGTCAGACGATGCGGCGCATCCGTCCGCGCCGCTCCCCCGCCGTCCCCCTGCTGCTCGCCGTGTGGGCGGGCGCGGCGGGCGTGTTGTGGCTGTGGTGGCGCAACACGCCCGCCATCTCCGACGACACCGGCAGGATCCTCGGCGCGGGCCGGATCACCGGTCTGCTCGCCGGGTACCTGACGGCGCTGGTCGTGCTCCAGATGGCCCGGGTGCCGGCGCTGGAGCGGCGCGTGGGGTCCGACCGGGTCGCCCGCTGGCACGCCATGACCGGCCGCTACACCCTCTGCCTGGTCCTCGCCCACGTCTTCCTGATCATGTGGGGTTACGCGGCACAGGCCGGCCGGGGCCTCGGCGACGTCGTCGCGCAGACCGTCGACTCCGTGAACCGGCTGCCCGACATGGGCAAGGCGGCCGTCGGCACCGGCCTGCTGGTCGTCATCGGGCTCCTGTCCGTCGGCCCCGTCCGCCGCCGCATCCCCTACGACGCCTGGTACCACGTGCACCTGCTCACCTACGCGGCGGTGTTCCTGACCTTCTGGCACCAGTTGACCACCGGCAACGAGTTCGCCGTCGAACCGGTCGCCGGGACCGTCTGGTACGCCCTGTACGGATCGGTGACCGCGCTCGTGCTCTGGTACCGGGTCCTGACCCCGCTCCGGCTCAACCTGCGCCACCGGATGCGGGTCGAAGCGGTGATCGAGGAGACGCCCGGGATCGTGTCGGTGCTGGTCGGCGGGCGCCGGCTGCACCGGCTGGGCGCGGAGGCGGGCCAGTTCTTCCGCTGGCGGTTCCTCGCGCCCGGGATGCGGTTCAGCTCGCACCCGTACTCGCTGTCGGCGGCGCCGCGCCCGGACATGCTGCGGATCACCGTGAAGGCGATCGGCGACCACAGCGCCCGGCTGCGCGAGCTGACGCCGGGCACCCGGGTGTGGGCGGAGGGCCCGTACGGCGCCCTCACCGCGCAGCGCCGCAGCCGCGGCAAGGTGCTGCTGGTGGCGGGCGGGGTGGGGATCACGCCGATGCGGGCGCTGTTCGAGACGCTGCCCGGCGCGTCCGGCGACATCACGCTCCTCTACCGGGCCAACAGCACCCAGGACCTGGCGCTCTGGGACGAGCTGGCCGGTATCGCCGAGGAGCGCGGGGCGCGGCTGATGTACGCGGTCAACAGCCCGGACGGGGAGCGCCCGGACATCTCCGCGCAGACGCTGGCCCGGAAGATCCCGGACGTCGAGCGTCACGACGTCTTCCTGTGCGGTCCGCCCGGCTTCGCCCAGTCGGTGTACGAGGCACTGCGCGGCGCGGGGGTCCCCGCTCGCCGTATCCACCACGAGTCGTTCGCGATGTGAGCGACGGACATCGGGAGTCCAGGCAGATGAGGAAGAGCCACTCCGTTCGGCGTGCCGTGCTCGCCGGGGCCGCGACCGTGTCCGGGATCGTGCTGCTGCTGTCGCTGAAACCGGCGTCCGACCCGGGCTCCGCCTCGGCGGCGGGCGGCGCGGCCCCGCCCGTGGCGGCACAGTCGCCGCAGGGCGGCCGGGAAGCCAGGACGGGCACGGTCACGGGTGACGCCGCGCAGACCCAGTATGGGACCGTGCAGGTCAGGCTCACGGTGAGCGGCGGGAAGATCACCAAGGCCGAGGCCGTGCGGGCGCCCGAGGGCGGGCAGAGCGACCGGATCACCGCGGACGCCGTGCCCCGGCTCAACCGGGCCGCCGTCACCGCGGGCAGCGCCGACATCGACGCCGTGTCCGGCGCCACCTACACCAGCGCCGGATACAAGCAGTCCCTCCAGTCGGCGCTGGACCGGGCCGGTGGCTGACGCCGCGACCGGGCCCGCCGGGGCTCCCGTCGCGGTACGTCGGGTGGAGGAGGCGATGGGGACCGTCTTCTCCTTCGACGTCCGCGGCGGGGAACCCCCGGCCGTACGGGAGGCACTGGACGAGGCGGTCGCCGGGCTGCACCGGGCCGACGAGGTGTTCAGCACGTACCGGGAGGACAGCGAGGTCTCCCGGCTGGCGCGCGGGGAACTGACCGTCGCCGCCTGCGCGCCCGAGGTCGCCGAGGTGCTGGAGCTGGCGGCCGAGGCGGAGCGGGTGAGCGAGGGCTGGTTCAGTACCCGGTACGAGGGCCGGCTGGACCCGACCGGGATCGTCAAGGGGTGGGCCGTGGAGCGCGCCGCACGGCGGATCGCGGCGGCGGGTGCGAGGGGCGTCAGCGTCAACGGCGGCGGAGACGTCCAGTTGCTCGGCGCTCCGGGGACGCGGCGGCCGTGGCGGGTGGGGGTGTCGGATCCGCTGCGTCCTGGCGGGCTCGCGGCGGTCGTCTCGGCGGCGGGCGCGGCGGAGCTGGCCGTGGCGACGTCCGGCTCCGCCGAGCGCGGCGCCCATGTCGTCGACCCGCGCACCGGCCGCTCGGCGGTGACCGACCTGGTGTCCGTGACGGTGGTGGCGCCCCGGCTGACGTGGGCGGACTGCTGGGCGACGGCGGCGTTCGCGAGGGGTTCGCGGGAGGGGCTGCGGTGGCTGGAGTCGCTGCCCGGCGTCGAGGGGCTGCTGATCACGGCCGGGGACGAGGTGCGGTGCACGGGAGGGCTGGCGGCTCGTCTGGGCTGAGGCACCGGCGTGGCATCCCGCGCTCGCGGGGTGCCGCCTGCGCCCACCCGCGCCGCCTGGGGGTCCCTCCCAGGCCGTTCAGGCACTGGGGGAGGCACGAATGCCCGCAGGTTGCGGGGGGACCTTGTGGCCGGCCTCGCCGCAACGCCCTCAGGGGCGCAGGGAGCGGGGGACCTTGTGGCCGACCTCGCCGCAGCGCCCTCAGGGGCGCGGGGAACTGCGCGACCAGCCACCGCCTACCCGCGGTCGACGGACACGGGAAGCCGCCGCGGCGCTCAGCCCCCGTTCTGGGCCAACCGCAGCAGATGATCCGCCAGCGCCTGCCCACCCGCAGGCTCCCTGCTGATCAGCATCAACGTGTCGTCACCCGCGATCGTCCCCAGGATGTCGTGCAGCTCCGCCTGGTCGATCGCCGACGCGAGGAACTGCGCCGCCCCCGGAGGGGTCCGCAGGACCACGAGGTTCGCGGACGCCTCCGCGGAGATCAGCAGCTCCGCGGAGAGCCGCCGCATCCGCTCCTCCTTGGCCGACTCCCCGAGCGGGGCCCGCGGGGTGCGGAAGCCGCCCTCGCTGGGCACCGCGTAGATGAGGTCGCCGTCGGTGTTGCGGATCTTGACCGCGTTCAGCTCGTCCAGGTCCCGGGAGAGCGTCGCCTGGGTGACGGTGAGCCCGTCGTCGGCGAGCAGCTTCGCCAGCTGGCTCTGCGAGCGCACCGCCTGCCGGTTGAGGATGTCCACGATCCGGCGGTGGCGTGCGGTGCGGGTCTGCGGCAGGGCGGGCCCCGCCGTCTGCTCGTGCTCCTGCGCGTGGCTCATCGTCGTCTCATTCTCCGGATCGTCCGTCCCCGTGGGCCGTCTCGGCGGCCTGGTCAAGGATGCCGGGCAGCGCCCCGAGGAACGCCTCCACCACGTCGTCGCCGAGGTTCAGCGCGGGCATCAGCCGTACGACATCGGGCGCGGGCGCGTTCACCAGGATTCCGGCGTCCTGAGCCGCCTGCTGCACCCGGGCGGCGAGCGGCTCGGTGAGCACGATACCCAGGAGCAGTCCCGCCCCCCGGACGTGGGCGACCAGCGGGTGGCCGAGGCTCTCGATTCCGCCGCGCAGCGTCTCGCTCTGCCGCTTGACGTGGTCCAGCAGCCCCTCGTCCGCGATGGTGTCGAGGACGGCGAGTCCGGCGGCGCAGGCGACCGGGTTGCCGCCGAAGGTGGTGCCGTGGTGGCCGGGCTGGAGCAGGTCGGCGGCGCGGCCGAAGGCGATGGTCGCACCGAGGGGCAGTCCGCCGCCGAGGCCCTTGGCGAGGGTGACGACGTCGGGCAGGACACCTTCGTGGGCCTGGTACTCGAACCAGTGCCCGGTCCGGCCGACGCCGGTCTGCACCTCGTCCAGGACGAGCAGCGCACCGGTGGCGGCGGTGATGGCGCGGGCGGCCTTCAGGTAGCCGGGGGGCGGGACGACGACGCCGTTCTCCCCCTGGATCGGCTCGATGATCACCAGCGCCGTCTCCTCGGTTACCGCGGCGGCGAGCGCCTGCGGGTCGCCGTAGGGCACGTGCGTGACGTCGCCGGGCAGCGGCAGGAACGGTTCCTGCTTGCCGGGCTGGCCGGTCAGCGCCAGGGCGCCCATGGTGCGGCCGTGGAAGCCGCCGCGGGTGGCGACCATGTGCGGCCGGCCGGTCAGTCGGCCGATCTTGAAGGCGCCCTCGTTGGCCTCGGCGCCGGAGTTGCAGAAGTAGACCTTGCCGTCGCGGCCGAAGTGCTGGAGCAGCCGTTCGGCGAGGGCGACGGGCGGCTCGGCGATGAAGAGGTTGGAGACGTGGCCGAGGGAGGCGATCTGCCGGCTCACCGCCTCGACCACGGCCGGGTGGGCGTGGCCGAGCGCGTTGACCGCGATGCCGCCGACGAAGTCCAGGTACTCGTTGCCGTCGGCGTCCCAGAGGCGGGCGCCCTCGCCGCGCACCAGGGGCAGGCGCGGGGTGCCGTAGTTGTTCATGAGCGTGCCCTGCCACCGCTCGGTCAGCTCTTCGTTGCTCACGACTCCCCCTGTTCGTCCGGCACGACCATCGTGCCGATGCCCTCGTCCGTGAAGATCTCCAGCAGGATCGAGTGCTGGACCCGGCCGTCGATGACGCGTGCGGTGGTGACGCCGCCCCGCACCGCGTGCAGGCAGCCCTCCATCTTCGGCACCATCCCGCTGGAGAGGTCGGGCAGCAGTTTCTCCAGCTCGGAGGCGGTGAGGCGGCTGATCACCTCGTCGGAGCGCGGCCAGTCCTCGTAGAGGCCCTCGACGTCGGTGAGGACCATGAGAGTCTCGGCGCCGAGCGCAGCAGCGAGTGCCGCAGCCGCCGTATCAGCATTGACGTTGTAGACATGGTGATCGTCCTGGGAGCGGGCGATGGACGAGACGACCGGGATGCGGCCGTCGGCCAGCAGTGCCTCGATGGCGCCGGTGTCGATCTCGGTGATCTCGCCGACCCGGCCGATGTCGACGCGTTCGCCGTCGATCTCGGGCTGGTGCTTGGTGGCGGTGAGGGTGTGCGCGTCCTCGCCGGTGAGGCCGACGGCGAGCGGTCCGTGCTGGTTGAGCAGCCCGACCAGCTCGCGCTGCACCTGCCCGGCGAGCACCATCCGTACGACGTCCATGGCGTCCTCGGTGGTGACGCGCAGGCCGGCCTTGAACTCGCTGACGATGCCGTGCTTGTCGAGGGCGGCGCTGATCTGCGGGCCGCCGCCGTGCACGACGACGGGCTTGAGACCGGCGTGGCGCAGGAAGACGACGTCCTGGGCGAAGGCGGCCTTGAGGTCCTCGTCGATCATGGCGTTGCCGCCGAACTTGATGACGACGGTCTTGCCGTGGTGCCGGGTCAGCCAGGGCAGCGCCTCGATGAGGATCTGGGCCTTGGGGAGCGCGGTGTGCTTCCGCGTGGGTCCGTTGCTCATGAGGAGTACGCGCTGTTCTCGTGGACGTAGTCGGCGGTGAGGTCGTTGGTCCAGATGGTGGCCGTGGCGTCGCCGGCGGCGAGGTCGGCGACGATGTGGACCTCGCGGTAGCGCATGTCGACCAGCTCGCGGTCCTCCCCGACGCCGCCGTTCTTGCAGACCCAGACGCCGTTGATGGCGACGTTGAGGCGGTCGGGCTCGAAGACGGCGGACGTGGTGCCGATGGCGGAGAGGACGCGGCCCCAGTTGGGGTCCTCGCCGTGGATGGCGCACTTGAGCAGGTTGTTGCGGGCGATGGTGCGGCCCACCTGGACGGCCTCGTCCTCGGTGGCGGCGTTGACGACCTCGACCTTGATGTCCTTGCTGGCACCCTCGGCGTCCCGGATGAGCTGCTGCCCGAGGTCGTCGCACACGGCGCGTACGGCCTCGGCGAAGGCGTCGTACTCCGGGGTGATGCCGGAGGCGCCGGAGGCGAGCAGCAGCACGGTGTCGTTGGTGGACATGCAGCCGTCGGAGTCGACCCGGTCGAAGGTGACGCGGGTGGCGGCGCGCAGGGCGCGGTCCAGGGCCCCGGTCTCCAGGTCGGCGTCGGTGGTGATCACGACGAGCATGGTGGCGAGGCCGGGGGCGAGCATGCCCGCGCCCTTGGCCATGCCGCCGACGGTCCAGCCGTCCCCACTGACGACGGACGTCTTGTGGACGGTGTCGGTGGTCTTGATGGCGATGGCGGCCTTCTCGCCGCCGTGCTCCGAGAGCTGACCGACGGCGGTCTCGACGCCCGGGAGCAGCTTGTCCATGGGGAGCAGTACGCCGATGAGCCCGGTGGAGCAGACGGCGACCTCGCCCGCCCCCGTGCCGAGCGCCTCGGCGACCTTCTCGGCGGTGGCGTGGGTGTCCTGGAAGCCCTTGGGCCCGGTGCAGGCGTTGGCGCCGCCGGAGTTGAGGACGACGGCGGTCAGCTCGCCACTCTTGAGCACCTGCTCGGACCACAGGACGGGGGCGGCCTTGACGCGGTTGGAGGTGAAGACGCCCGCGGCGGAGCGGCGGGGGCCGGTGTTGACCACGAGGGCCAGGTCGGGGTTGCCGCTCTCCTTGATCCCGGCGGTGATGCCCGCCGCCGTGAATCCCTTCGCTGCCGTCACGCTCACGGCGCAACTCCGATCGTCGTCAGTCCGGTGGTCTCGTCGAGACCGAGGGCGAGGTTCATGCTCTGGACGGCACCGCCCGCGGTGCCCTTGGCCAGGTTGTCGATGGCGCTGATCGCGATGATCCGGCCCGCGGCGGCGTCGTGGGCGACCTGGACCTGGACAGCGTTGGAGCCGTACACGGAGGCGGTCGCGGGCCACTGGCCCTCGGGCAGCAGGTGCACGAACGGTTCGTCGGCGAAGGCCTTCTCGTACGCCGCCCGGACCGACTCGGCGGTGACGCCGGGCCTGGCCTTCGCGGTGCAGGTGGCGAGGATGCCGCGCGGCATCGGGGCGAGGGTCGGGGTGAAGGAGACGGTGACCGCCTCGCCGGCGACCGCGCCGAGGTTCTGGATCATCTCGGGGGTGTGCCGGTGGCCGCCGCCGACTCCGTAGGGCGACATGGAGCCCATGACCTCGCTGCCCAGCAGGTGGGGCTTGGCGGCCTTGCCCGCGCCGGAGGTGCCGGAGGCGGCGACGATCACGGCCTCGGGCTCGGCCAGCGACGCGGCGTAGGCCGGGAAGAGGGCCAGCGACACGGCCGTGGGGTAGCAACCGGGCACCGCGATGCGCTTGGACCCCTCCAGCGCGGCGCGGGCACCCGGCAGTTCGGGGAGGCCGTAGGGCCAGGTACCGGCGTGCGGGGAGCCGTAGAACGTCTCCCAGTCGGCCGCGTCCTTGAGCCGGAAGTCGGCGCCCATGTCGACGACGAGGACGTCCGGGCCGAGCTGCTCGGCGACGGCGGCGGACTGTCCGTGCGGCAGCGCGAGGAAGACGACGTCGTGCCCCGCGAGCACGTCGGCCGTGGTCGGCTCCAGCACCCGGTCGGCCAGCGGCAGCAGGTGCGGTTGGAGTGCCCCCAGCCGCTGCCCCGCGTTGGAGTTGCCGGTCAGGGCGCCGATCTCGACCTCCGGGTGGGTCAGGAGCAGGCGCAGCAGCTCACCGCCCGCATACCCGCTCGCTCCGGCCACCGCCGCACGTACCGCCATGGGAAACCCTCCTCCTAGAGAGCATGACTATACGTTTCGCTGCACGTTTATGCAACGCGATGGATGCCGACCCGTCCCGCGCCGGACTGCGGCGCCCTCAGCCCTTGACGGCCTCCGCGATCCGCCGGGCGGCCTGGTCGGGGGTGAGGTGCGTGGTGTCCACGACCTCGGCCTCGGCGTGCAGCCAGGTGCGGGCCGCCTCGGCGTAGGGCTGGAGGTACTGGAGACGGAACGGCGAGTCCGGCCCGAGGACGGTGTCCCCCGCGATACGCCCGCGCAGGGTGTCCTGGTCGGCGTGGAGGACGAAGTGCCGCACGGGGATACCGTGGCCGGCGAGGCCCGCACCGATCTCGCGCCAGTACTCCTCGACCAGCACCGTCATCGGCATCACCAGGGTGCCGCCGGTGTAGTCGAGCACCCGGCGGGCGGTCTCGACGACGAGCGGCCGCCACGGCGCCCAGTGCTGGAAGTTGTCCGTCTCGGGCAGCCCCGGACTGATGTCCATGAGCGTCTCGCCGACCTTCTCGGCGTCGAACACACGGGAGTCCGGAAGCAGCCGCCGCACGAGTGCGGCGGTCGTCGTCTTGCCCACCCCGTGGGTGCCGTTGAGCCATACGATCATGCCCCGCAGGCTAGCCCGGAAGGACGACGCCGCAGGCCGGCTTCGTCACTGGTCCGGGAACGTGCGTAGTGCCGGGCCACCGCTGCCCGTCCGCGGGAACGTCGCCGGGTTCGCCGGAGGTGGGTGAACCCGCCATTCGGGATGTCGGGCCTTGGTCGGTACGTCGAACGGCAAGATAGGGAGAGGACCAGACGCGTCGATGGGTCGCGCGGCAACCCGTGGGCCGGAGTGGGAAAGCGAGTGGACATGGGCGAGTGGTGGCCGGTGCACGACGTACTGGCGTACCTCGCGGGGCGCTGGCGCACCGAGCGGTCGGTGCGGGATCTGGCGAACGGCCTGGAGGGACGGTTCGCGGGGGTCACCGCGTTCGACGCGCTCGAGACCGGCGGGCTGATCAGCCGCGAGTCGGGCGCTTTCACCTGGCAGGGCGTGACCCGGCCCGCCGAGCGGACGCTGCGCTACGAACCGGGGAACGCGCCGGGCGCGGCGGACGTGCGCTTCGCCGACGGCCGCCCCTTCCACGGCCTGGACCTGACCTCGGGACACCACGTGGCCGACCACCCGTGCGCCGCCGACCTCTACCGCGGCGAGTTCACCGTCCGGGGCCCGGGCCGCTGGCGGACCGTGTGGCGGGTGGGCGGTCCGGCCAAGGACCTGCTGCTCACAACGGATTACCTTCGCGAAACACCGGGTTCGTAGCGCCCTGGCCCGGCACGCCGGCGAACCGGAGGCTCCAGCGGCCCGCGCGGCCCGTCACCGTGGTCGTCGACAGCGGCTGGACGTCAAGGTTCCAGTACGTGGCGGGCGGTGCCTTCAGCGCGTAGACCAGCGCGGCCCGGATCACGGAGGGCTCGGCGACGGCGACGATGCGGTCGCCGTCCTCGCCGGGACGGGTGTCGAGCCAGCCGCCGACCCGGGTGATGAAGGCCAGCAGCGGCTCCCCGCCGTGCGGGGCGGAGCGCGGATCGGCGAGCCAGGCGTCCACGGCCGCCGGCTCGCGCGCCATCGCCTCACCGAGCGTCAGACCGCGCCACCGGCCCATGTCGCACTCCCTCAGGGCGAGTTGCACCAGGGGCGCGCAGCCGAGGGCGTCTCCGGTGGCGCGACTGCGGGGCGTCGGCGAGCAGTAGCGCAACTCGGCCGCGGCGAGCGGCAGCAGGGTGCCCGCGGCGCGCAGCACCTCGTCCCATCCGGCCTGGTCCAGGGGGCGGCCGTCGTCGAAGCGCTCCGCGAGCAGGGGTGAGCTGCGCGCAGCCGCGACGAACGTGACCCGAAGCGCCATGCGGTGATGGTGGAGCGCGGAGCCACCCCGGTCAAGGGGTGTTACCTGTGGTCACCCAGGGTGTACCACGGCTCACCGACCGCGTCCCGGCGCCGTGGCGGCCCGCCCGCGTCAACCGCCCCACGCCCGCGGGCAGGCGGTGCGCAGGCGTCGTACCCCTTCCGCGATCTCTCCGACGCCCGCGACCGCGGCGAAGCTCAGCCGCAGATGGGCGGCCGGGGGTTCGGCGCTGAAGTACGGGCGGCCGGGGGTGATCGCGACGCCCGCGCGCAGGGCGGCCGCTGTCAGGGCTCGCTCGTCGGTGCCCTCCGGCAGTCGCGGCCACAGGTGGTAGCCGCCGGACGGGACGTGGGGCAGCGACACCTCGGGCAGGTGCAGCCGCAGCGCGGACGTCATCGCGTCCCGCCGGGCCCTCAACTCGGCCGAGACAGCGCGCAGATGACGCGGCCAGGCGGGCGAGCCGACGAGTTCCAGCGCCGCTTCCTGGAGCGGTCGGGGCACGAAGAAGGTGTCGACGACCTGGATGGCCCGCAGGCGTTCGAGGACCGGCCCGCGCGCGGCCAGGGCGCTCACCCGGAAGCTGGGCGAGGTCGCCTTGGTCAGCGAGCAGACGTGGACGACGACGCCGTCCGGGTCGTCGGCGGCGAGCGGGGCGGGCAGCGGGCCCGCGTCCTCGTGCACGAGCCGGCGCACGAAGTCGTCCTCGACGACGAAGGCACCGGCCGCCCGCGCGATGCGCAGCACCTCGCCGCGCCGCTCGGGGGCGAGTACGGCGCCGGTCGGGTTCTGGAACAGGGGCTGGCAGACGAAGACGCGGGCGCCGGTGGCGCGGAAGGCGTCGGCGAGCAGGGCGGGCCGCACGCCGTCGGCGTCCACGGGGACGGGCACCGGGCGCAGTCCGGCCGCCCGCGCGATGGCGAGCATGCCGGGGTAGGTCGGGGACTCGACGAGGACGGGGGTGCCGGGCGGGGCGAGCGCGCGCAGGGCGGTGGTCAGCGCGGACTGGCCGCCCGCGGTGACCAGCACCTCCGCCGCCGTGATGGCGCCGCCGATACCGCGCGCGAACCACTCGCGCAGCTCCGGCAGCCCTTCCATCGGCGGCCGGCCCCACGCACCGGGCCGTCTCCCGGCCCTGGCCAGAGCCGCCGCCATCGCCCGTTCCGGCTGCAACGACGGGTGCAGATAGCCGCCGTTGAACTCCACGACGCCGGGCGGTGGCGCGGCCAGCGAGACCAGCACGCCGGAGGCGTCCACCGAGCGCGGTACGAGGTCGGCGGCGCCGTCGGCGCTGAGGGCGACCTCCTGCCAGGAGGTGTCCCCGGCGGGTGCGGCCGAGGGGCGCGGCCGGGCCCGGAAGGCGCCGGCGCCGGGCCGGGTGACGACCAGCCCCTCGGCGGCCAGTTGGGCCAGGGCCCGGGAGACCGTCACCGGGCTCACCCGGAACCGGTCGACGAGGGCCCGGCTGGACGGGAGCTTTCCGCCGGGTGAGTAGCGGTCGAGCTCCCGCCGCAACACGGCCACCAGGTCAGCGACACTGCTACGCTCATGCATGAGAGCACAGAGTAGCGCTATCGCACCTTCCGGGATAGCAGTCGGCGCGACGGACGCGGACACCGGCGGCAGGTCGTTCGGCACCGTCCAGGCCGCCCTCGGTGTCGTCGCCTTCTCCCTCACCTTCCCCGCCACCGTCTGGGGTCTGGAGGGCTTCGGCCCCTGGTCCCTGATCGCCGTGCGCAGCATCCTGGCCGCCGCGGTCGCCGGGGCCTGTCTGCTCCTCCTGCGGGTGGCACCGCCCGAGCGGCGGCACTGGTTCGGCCTCGCGGTGGTCGGCGCCGGGGTGGTGCTGGGCTTCCCGCTGCTGACCACGCTCGCGTTGCAGACCTCGACCACCGCGCACGCCGCCGTGGTGGTGGGCCTGCTCCCGCTGACCACCGCGCTGCTGTCCGCCCTGCGCATCGGCACCCGCCCCTCGCGCACCTTCTGGATCGCGGCCCTGGCGGGTGCGGCGGCCGTCATCGCGTTCACGGTGCAGCAGAGCGGCGGCGCGCTGACCTCGGCCGACGCGTATCTCTTCGCGGCACTGCTGGTGTGCGCGGCCGGTTACACGGAGGGCGGCCGGCTGGCCCGGGTGATGCCGGGCTGGCAGGTCATCGGCTGGGCGCTGGTGCTGTGCGTGCCGGTGACGGTGCCGATGGCGGCGGTGGCGCTGTCGTACGAGCCGGTGCACCTGACGGCGCACAGTGTGACCGGGCTGCTGTGGGTGGCGATCGGCTCGCAGTTCCTCGGTCTGGTCGTCTGGTACCGGGGCATGGCGGCGATCGGCATCCCGAAGGCCAGCCAGTTGCAGCTGGCCCAGCCGCTGCTCACACTGGTGTGGTCGGTACTTCTCCTGGGCGAGCACCTGACGGTGGCCGCTCCGCTGACGGCCGCGGCCGTCCTGGTGTGCATCGCCGTCACCCAGCGGGCCCGGGGCTGAGCGCGGCACACAGGTGAGGAGGCCTCACGGATGCACGCAACCAAGGGCGACCAGCTGGTCCAGCACGGCCGGGTGGTCGGTGAACACGACAAGGTCGCGGAGATCGTCGAAGTCATGGGCGCGCAGGGCGCTCCCCCGTACCGGGTCCGGTTCGAGGAGGACGGGCACGAAGCGGTGTGCTCGCCCGGCCCCGACGCGGAGATCCGGCACCGGGAGATGCGGCTCTAGCGCTGTCGCGGACGCGGGTCAGCGCGGGGCGGTGGCCGGCTGCGTGTAGTGGTCGGCCGCCAGCCGCGCCATCGCGCCCCCGCGGTCCTCGGCGACGTCCTTCGCGGAGAAGTAAACGTGCCCCCGGACCTCGGGGTACCGCGCGGCCAGCGCGAGGTGGCGGGACAGTTCGGCGGGGTCCTGCCAGGCCGCGGGCTGCGCCGGGTCCCCGGACTTGTACAGCGCCTCCCCCACGTACAGCTGGGTGCGGCTGCCCTTGGCCACCTCGGCCCACCAGGGCAGCAGCTTCGCGTAGTCGGCGCCGTCCAGGCCGATGTTCCAGTACAGCTGCGGCACGACGTAGTCGATCCAGCCCTCGCGGACCCACGTGCGGGTGTCGGCGTACAGGTCGTCGTACGTCTGCACGCCCGCGCGGGTGTCCGAGCCCCGCTCGTCGGTGGCGGCGTTGCGCCACACGCCGAACGGGCTGACGCCGAAGCGGGCGGCCGGCCGGATCCGCTTCACGCGCTCCGCGGTCTCGCGCACCAGCCGGTCGATGTTGTCCCGCCGCCAGGCGGCCTTCGTGGCGAAGCCGGTACCGAGGGTGCTGAAGGTCCCGCCGTCCTCGAAGGTCTGGCCTGCCACGGGGTAGGGGTAGAAGTAGTCGTCGAAGTGCACGCCGTCCACGGCGTACTTCTCCACCGCGTCCATCATCGCGTCCTGCACGAAGGCCCGGACCTCGGGCAGCCCCGGGTTGTAGTACAGCTGCCCGCCGTAGGGCACCACCCAGCCGGGGTTCTTACGCGCCGGGTGGGAGGAGACGAGGCGGGCCGGGTCGGCGTGGGTGGCGACGCGGTACGGGTTGAACCAGGCGTGCAGTTGCAGGCCGCGGGCGTGCGCCTCCTGCACGGCCGTGCCCAGCGGGTCCCAGCCCGGGTCGCGGCCCTGGCTGCCGGACAGGTACTGCGACCAGGGCTCGTACGCCGAGGGCCACAGCGCGTCGGCCGACGGCCGCACCTGGAGGAACACCGTGTTCAGACGGTGCCGGACCGCGTTGTCGAGGTGCTCGACCAGCTCCGCGCGCTGCTCGGCGGCGCGCAGTCCGGCCCGGGTGGGCCAGTCCCGGTTGGCCACGGTGGCCAGCCACATGCCCCGCATCCCGGCGGCGGCGCTGCGCGAGGGCGGCGGCTCGGCGGGGCCGGGGGCCGCCGACGCCCTGGGCACCGCGGTGAACGCCGACAACGCCGCCACCGTGAAGGCACGGCGCGAGACACGGCCCATGGGAAGTCCTCCTGAACGCTGCGGATCCGCGGGGTCACGGATCGTGTACGGGGCCTCAGCATGCCCGACCCGGAGGACGGATCCGTGGCCATTCGGAGGTAACGTGCTCGATCGGAGCAGACGCCGGGGACCCCGGCGGACCTGCTGCCAGCCGTGGAGTCAGCGAAAGGGACGATGTGACCGGCATCTCGGGAGATATCGCACGCGTCGGCGTGGTGGGCTGCGGTCAGATGGGGGCGGGCATCGCCGAGGTGTGCGCCCGCTCCGGCCTGGAGGTGATGGTCGCCGAGACCACCGGCGAGGCTCTGGAGATCGGCCGTACCCGGCTGTACAACTCGCTGACCAAGGCCGCCGAGCGCGGCAAGATCTCGGAGGAGGAGCGGGACGCGACGCAGGCACGCCTCAGCTTCACCACCGACCTCGGCGAGTTCGCCGACCGCGATCTGGTGATCGAGGCCGTCGTCGAGAACGAGCAGGTCAAGACCGAGATCTTCCAGGTGCTGGACCAGGTCGTGACCCGGCCGGACGCGATCCTGGCCTCCAACACCTCCTCGATCCCGCTGGTGAAGCTGGCGGTCGCCACCTCGCGGCCCGACCACGTCATCGGCATCCACTTCTTCAACCCGGCCCCGGTGCAGCAGCTCGTCGAGCTGATCCCGGCGCTCACCACCTCCGAGGGCACGCTCAGCCGCGCGCAGCTGTTCACCGAGAAGGTGCTGGGCAAGCACGCGATCCGCGCCCAGGACCGCTCCGGCTTCGTCGTCAACGCGCTGCTGATCCCGTACCTGCTCTCCGCGATCCGGATGTTCGAGTCGGGCATCGCCAGCCGCGAGGACATCGACAACGGCATGGAGATGGGCTGCGCCCACCCCATGGGCCCGCTGAAGCTGGCCGACCTGATCGGCCTGGACACGGTCGCCTCGGTCGCGTACTCGATGTACGAGGAGTACAAGGAGCCGCTGTACGCCGCTCCGCCGCTGCTCCAGCGCATGGTCGACGCGGGCCGCCTCGGCCGCAAGAGCGGCTCGGGCTTCTACTCCTACGGCTGATCCCGCCCGATCCTGAGGTGGTGCAGGAGGAGCAACGCGGCCGCCATGTTGGCGGCCGGGACCTCCCCGCGGGCGACCAGGTCGGGGACGAGCTTCAGGGGCACCCATTCCCTGCGGTCCGACTCGAAGTCGTCCACGGGGTGTCCGGCGTAGGTGCCCTCGTCGGCCCAGTAGATGTGGTGCCGGGCGTCGGTGAGGCCGTTGGAGGGCTCCACGCTCATGAGGTGGTGCAGCGGTCCGGGTCGCCAGCCGGTCTCCTCCTCCAGTTCCCTGGCCGCCGCCGTCTCGACGTCCTCGCCGTCCTCGACGACGCCGGCCGCGAGTTCCCAGCCCCAGCTGTCGGTGATGAAGCGGTGCCGCCACAGCAGCAGGACCTCGGCCGCCTCGTTCACGACCGTGGCCACGGCCACGGGGCGCATCCGGATCAGGAAGTGGTCGAGATGCCGGCCGTCCGGTAACGCCACATCGGCGAGACTGACGCTGAACCAGCGATTCGAGTACACGTTTTGTTCGCTCTGTTTCGTCCACTGCACGGTTCTGCCACCTCTCCTGGAGTAGGTGGAATATCGCAGCAGCGGTGGGCCCGGCAGCAGGCGCACGACGGCCGCTCACGGCGCAGGGGTGGCGCAGGGGCCCGGAGTGCTACAGCGGTACGCGCAGGGCCCCGTCGATGAGTTCGGCGGCCTCGTCCGTACCCGCGCACCCGCTGCTCACCAGGTGTTCGCGTACCGCGCGCAGTCGGTCGCGCAGACGCTGGGACTCCATGCCCCGGGCCTGCTCGGCCATCCGCACGGCGGTCGCCACGGCCTTGTCGGCGTGCCCCTGGCGCAGTTCGATGGTGCTGAGCATGGCCAGTCGGTGCACGCGGCCCCGGTCGTGCGCGGGGGTGTCGACGGCCGCCGCGGCGTGCTCCCCGGCCGCCGCCAGTTCACCGAGTCTGAGCAGGGCCTCGGCGACCTGGACGTTGACCAGGCCCGGCTGGACGTAGCCGGTCTCGTCGGGCTCGTGGCCGCGCCGGATGCGCTCGGCGGCCTGCTCGGCCCGGCGGATGCAGGACAGGGCTCCGGTGCCGTCGCCGAGGTGCGCGTACGCCTTGGCCTGCATCGCGTACAGGTCGGAGGCGAGCGCCGGGGTGATGTGCCGGCCCGCGGCGCGCAGCGCGGCCTCGGCGAAGGCGACGGCCTGCCGGTACTCCCGCAGGAACAGCGCCTGGTTGACCAGCAGCGCGATGACGTAGGCGCCGAGCCCCCGGTCGCCGCTGGCCTTGGCCAGCCGGAGCGCCTGGTGGAAGTAGCGCTGCGCGAGGCCGTGCGCGTCGGAGTCGTACGCGCAGATCCCGGCGACGGCCACCAGGCCCCCGGTGGCCCGGTGCAGGTGACGCCCGGTGGCGTCGGTGTAGCTGCCGCGCAGCAGCGGCGTGGCCTCGGAGTTGAGGAAGCCGACGATGCGGGCGCGGGTCGCGATGCCGCCGGCCTTGCGGTACATCTGCTCGTAGTGCGTGCGGGCGCAGCGCACCATGTCCAGGTCGGCGGTGGTGACCCGGTGCCGCCCGCCGCGGGAGACGTCGGTGTCCTCGGGCGGGTTCTCCCACTCCCACACCGGCATCACGGCGGGCGTGCCGGTGAGGGCCGGGGCGCCGAGGATGTGCGGGCGCTGCTGCTGGTCGGAGCGCCACAGGGCGGTCGCGCGCTCCACGAACCCGGACAGCGAGCCGGTGTGCGGGGCGGCGGGCTCGCCGGGCACGCCGAGGCCGATGGCGTCGAGCGTGACGGGGCGGTGCAGCCGGGACGCGAGGACCTCGCAGATCAGGTCGGGCACCTGGCCGCGCGGCCGCTGCCCTCTCAACCACCGGGCGACGGCGGTGTGTTCGTATCTCAGTGCGAGACCGCGGGCTCTTCCCGCCTGGTTGACGTGCGCGGCCAGTCCCGCGTGCGAGATCCCGGCCTCGTCGAGGATCGCGTCGAGCAGGGTGTTGGGCTGCATGGGTGCCCCCCGGTGAATCGGTGCCGACAGCGTAGTGCGTCGGTCTTCACACGGGGTGCGAACGGAGTACGCGCATCCGCAGCGTGTGCGCGCTGTCGCGGAGAGTTCCGTGCCGGTTGACTGAAGGGCCTCGAAAGAGGCCGGCCGGGCCGCCGGCTCCCCCTCGTACAGTGCGGCGGCCCGAATCCACGCCGTCCGCCCGGCCGTCTGCCCGACACTCCGTGGCGGGGCGGACGGCGAGCTGGCTCCACCGGGGGCGTGAGAGAGTTGCGGCGCGTTCTCCGGCGCGGCTTCGCTGTGGCTGGTCGCGCCCACGCGGCGGAGCCGCACATGTCACAGCCCCGCGTCCCTGAAAAGCAGGGCACGTTGCGCTGACGTCCCTCAAGGGGCGCGGGGAACTGCGCGAGCGACCACGACGTACCCGCAGCCGCCGAACCGGCAGAAACCCCACGCCCCTTGGGCGAACCTCGCCCTAACTACGCAGCACCGCTCCGACCCGCTCGCCCGCGAGGGCCACCGCCGCGTCGCGGGCGGCCGACGCCTCGTCGACCGTCAGCGTCCGGTCCCCCGCGCGAAAGCGCAACGCGTACGCGAGGGACTTGCGCCCCTCACCGAGCTGCTCCGCGTTGTCGTAGACGTCGAACAGCCGGATGGACTCCAGCAGTTCACCCGCACCGTCGCGCAGCGCCGTCTCGACGTCGGCGGCCGGGACGAACGCGTCGACCACCAGGGCGACATCCTGCGTGGCGACCGGGAACGTGGAGATGCCCGGCGCCTGCGGGGTGTCGTCGCCGACCCGCGCCACGGCGTCGAGGTCCAGCTCCATCGCGCAGGTGCGCGCGGGCAGGCCCAGCGTCTTGAGCACGCGCGGGTGCAGCTCGCCCGCGTGCCCGATCACGCGCTCCTCGCCGTCCACGGTGACGAACAGCTCGGCGCAGCGGCCCGGGTGCCAGGGCCCGTACTGGCCCTTGCGGACGCCCAGTTCGGCGCCGGCCTCGCGGGCGACGGTCCGGGCGGACTCGACCGCGTCGGCCCAGTCGGCCGGACGGCCCTTGCCCCACCAGCCGGCCTGCTCGCGGGCACCGGCCAGGACCGCGGCGACGTGCCGGGGCTGGTCGGGCAGCGCGGCGTCCAGCGCGGCGAGGTCGTCGGCGCTGGGGCGCCGGTCGACGGGCAGGTCGGCGGCGACGCGCTGTTCGTCGCGCGGGTGGAAGACCAGGCCGGTCTCGTAGAGCGCCAGGTCGTGCGCGCCCCGGCCGTCGTTGCGGCGCAGCGCGCCCAGCAGACCGGGCAGCAGCGAGGTCCGCAGCGCGGGCTCCTCGTCGCTGAGCGGGTTGACGAGCCTGACGACGCGGCGGGCCGGGTCGTCGGCGTCGAGACCGAGCTGGTCGAAGACCTGCTCGCCGACGAACGGGTAGTTCAGCGCCTCGACGTATCCGGCACCGGCCAGCGCGCGCCCGACGCGGCGGTGCAGCCGCTGCCGGGAGGTCAGGCCGCGGCCCGCCGGGGGCCGGGGCAGCGTGGAGGGCAGGTTCTCGTAGCCCTCCAGCCGGATGACCTCTTCGGCGAGGTCGTTCGGGTCGGTGAGGTCGGGCCGCCAGGACGGCACGGTGACGATCAGCTCGTCCTGGCCGTAGACGTCGCAGCCCACCTCCTGGAGGCGGCGTACGACGGTCTCGCGGCCGTAGGCGACACCGGCCACCTTGTCCGGGTGGTCGGCCGGGACGCTGATGGTGTGCGGCGCGGACGGGGCGCTGATCTCCGTGACCCCGGCCTCGGCGGTGCCGCCCGCGAGCAGCACCAGGAGGTCGACGGTGCGCTGCGCGGCAGCGGCGGCGGCCTGCGGGTCGACGCCCCGCTCGAAGCGGCGGGACGCCTCGGAGGACAGCTTGTGCCGGCGGGCGGTGCGCGCGATGGACACCTGGTCGAAGTGGGCGGCCTCGATGACCACGTCACTCGTCGCGTTCTCGGTGTCGCCGTGGTCGGCGATCTCGGTGTTGGCGCCGCCCATGACCCCGGCGAGGCCGATCGGGCCGCGGTCGTCGGTGATGACCAGGTCCTCGGCGTGCAGCTTCCGCTCGGTGCCGTCGAGGGTGACGATCTTCTCGCCCTCCTGGGCCCGGCGTACGCCGATGGTGCCCTGGACCAGTGAGCGGTCGTAGGCGTGCAGGGGCTGGCCCAGCTCCATCATCACATAGTTGGTGACGTCGACGGCGAGGGAGATCGGGCGCATGCCGACCTTCTGGAGCCGCCGCTGGAGCCAGATCGGGGAGCGCGCCTCGGCGCTGAGGCCGGTCACGGTGCGGGCGGTGAAGCGGTCGCAGCCGGTGGGGTCGGCGATCTTCACCGGGTAGCCGTAGGCGTTGGGGCCGGGCACGTCGAGCAGGGCCGGGTCGCGCAGCGGCAGGCCGTAGGCGATGGCGGCCTCACGGGCGACACCGCGGATGGACAGGCAGTCGCCGCGGTTGGCGGTGACGGCGATGTCCAGCACCTCGTCGACCAGTTCCAGCAGCTCGATGGCGTCCTTGCCGACCTCGGTCTCCGGCGGCAGCACGATGATGCCGTGGGTGCCGTCGTCGCCCATACCCAGCTCGTCGCTGGAGCAGATCATGCCGTGGGACGTCTTGCCGTAGGTCTTGCGGGCGCTGATCGAGAAGCCGCCGGGCAGGGTGGCGCCGGGGAGGACCACGACGACCTTGTCGCCGACGGCGAAGTTCCGGGCGCCGCAGACGATTTCCTGGGGCTCACCGGTGCCGTTGGCCTGACCGACGTTCACGGTGCAGAAGCGGATCGGCTTCTTGAAGCCCTCCAGCTCCTCGATGGTCAGCACCTGGCCGACGACGAGGGGGCCCTTGAGGTCGGCGCCGAGGTGCTCGACGGTCTCGACCTCCAGCCCGGCCGAAATCAGCTTGGCCTGCACGTCGCGGCCGGTCTCGGTGGCCGGCAGGTCGACGTACTCCCGCAGCCAGGAAAGCGGGACCCGCATCAGATCTCCATCCCGAACGGCCGGGTGAACCGGACGTCACCCTCGACCATGTCTCGCATGTCCTCGACGTTGTGGCGGAACATCAGCATCCGCTCGATGCCGAACCCGAAGGCGAAGCCGCTGTACTTCTCGGGGTCGATACCGCAGGCCGTGAGCACCCGCGGGTTGACCATGCCGCAGCCGCCCAGCTCGATCCAGCCCTCGCTGGAGCAGGTGCGACAGGGCCGGTCGGGGTTGCCGACGGACGCGCCCTTGCAGACGTAGCAGAGCATGTCCATCTCGGCGGACGGCTCGGTGAAGGGGAAGAAGTTCGGCCGCAGCCGGGTCTTCATCTCCGCGCCGAACAGCGACTGGACCATGTGGTCCAGGGTGCCCTTGAGGTCCGCCATGGTCAGGCCCTCGTCGATGGCGAGCAGCTCGACCTGGTGGAAGACGGGGGTGTGCGTGGCGTCCAGCTCGTCGGTGCGGTACACCCGGCCGGGGCAGATCACGTAGACCGGCAGGTCGCGCTCCAGCGCGGAGCGGATCTGCACGGGCGAGGTGTGGGTGCGCAGCACGACGCCGGATTCGGAGCCACCCTCCGGGCCCTGGACGAAGAAGGTGTCGGCCTCGCCGCGGGCGGGGTGGTCCGGGCCGATGTTGAGGGCGTCGAAGTTGAACCACTCGGCCTCGGCCTCGGGGCCCTCGGCGACCTCGTAGCCCATGGCGACGAAGACGTCCTCGATGCGCTCGGACAGGGTGGTGAGCGGGTGGCGGGCGCCGGCCGGTACGCGGTCGTAGGGCAGTGTGACGTCCACGGCCTCCTCGACCAGGACGCGCGCGTCCCGCTCGGCCTCCAGCTCGGTCTGGCGGGCGGCGAGCGCCTTGTTCACGGCGCCGCGGGCCATGCCGACGCGCTTGCCGGCCTCGGCCTTGGCCTGCGGGGGCAGGGCGCCGATCTCGCGGTTGGCCAGCGACAGCGGGGAGGTGCCGCCGGTGTGGGCGACCTTGGCCTCCTGGAGCGCGTCGAGGGAGTCCGCGGCGGCGAAGGCGGCGAGCGCCTCGTCCCGCATGCGCTCGATCTCTTCCGGTTTCAAGGCCTCGACCTCGACCGGGTCGTACGACTTATTCGGTGCCGACATCTCTTCCCGTGCTTCCGATTGGCTGGCTGGGACGCCCCGTCCACGGTCCTCGGACACGGCGCAGGCGCTTCGTCTGCGCTTCGTCCGCGGAGCTGGACGCAAAGGTGCCAAAGACCGAGTCTAACGGGGCGGTGGAACGCTGAATCACGCCCGTGGGGTCGTCGGCCGTCCGAGGTGGGTCTCAGGTGAGGTAGGCCGGTGCCGCCACGGGCAACGTAAATCGGAACTCGGCGCCGCCGCCGGGGGCGCGGCCGACCGTGATGGTGCCGCCGTGGGCCTCGACGATGCCCTTGACGATGTACAGCCCGAGACCGGTGCCGCCGCGCTTGCTGCCCCGCCAGAAGCGGGTGAAGACGCGGTTCATGGACTCCTCCGGGATGCCGGCCCCCTCGTCGCTCACCGTGACCGACGTGCCGGTGTCCTCACCCTCGCGGGGGGACGCCGTGGGCGTGACGTCAATGGTGACGGTTCCCTCGCCGTGCCGCACGGCATTTTCCAGCAGGTTGCTGAGCACCTGGTCGACCTTGTCGGGGTCGGCCCACAGGTCGGGCAGCGGCTGGGCGACGCGGAGCAGGAACCGGTCGGCCTCCTGGCCGGCGGCGACGTACGCCTGGATGTGCCGGCCGACGGCGGCGCCGATGTCGACGGGCTGGCGGCGCACCTCCAGGCGGCCGGAGTCGATCCGGGAGATGTCGAGCAGCTCGGCGATGAGCCGGGTGACGCGGTCGGCGTCGGCGTCGACGGTCTCCAGCATCAGCCGCTTCTGGTCGTCGGTGAACCGCTCCCACTTGGCCAGCAGCGTCGCGGTGAAGCCCTTGACGGAGGTGAGGGGGGAGCGCAGTTCGTGGGCGACGGTGGCGATCAGCTCGGCGTGGCTGCGCTCGGTGCGGCGGCGGGCCTCGGTGTCGCGCAGGGTGACGACGACGCGGTGGACGGGGCCGAGGGGTTCGGTGCGGACGTAGCGGGCGGTGACCAGGACCTCCCGGCCGCCGGGGAGCAGGAGGTTGCGTTCGGGCTGGCGGACGCGGATGGCGAGGCCGCCGTAGGGGTCGGTGAGCTGCCACCAGCGGCGGCTCTCCAGGTCCTCCAGGGGCAGTGCGCTCTCCAGGGGCTGTCCGAGGGCTTCGGCGGCGGGAGTGGCGGTGATACGGACGGCGGCGGCGTTGAAGCAGACGACCCGGCCGTGCTCGTCGGCGACGACGAGGCCGTCGGGCAGCTGGTCCGGATGGATGCCGAGGTCGGCGGGATCGGCGGGATCTTCGGGCGTGCGGGGCGCGGGCGGACGCGGCGCTCCCCGTGCACCCGGTGCGCTGCTGGTGCCGACGCTCATCCCCGTACCCCACCTCTCAACCGCGCAGGGGCCCTGAGCTGGTCACCCTACTAGCTCGTGGTGACGGAGCGGCACCCTCCGGCGGCACGCTGTGCACGCGCCGACGCGTAGAGACATACGGCGGCGGCGGTCGCGAGGTTCAGACTCTCGGCCTTTCCGTGGATCGGGACCCGCAGGACGGCGTCGGTGAGGGCGCGGGTCTCCTCCGGGAGCCCCCAGGCCTCGTTGCCGAACACCCAGGCGGTGGGCCCGCCCATGGTGCCCGCGTCCAGTTCGGCGTCGAGGTCGTCGTCGCCCGCGCCGTCTGCCGCCAGCACCCGCACCCCGGCGTCCCGCAGCCCGGCGACGGCCCGCTCGACGGGGACGCCGACGGCGACCGGCAGGTGGAACAGCGAGCCGACGGAGGCGCGTACGGCCTTGGGGTTGTACAGGTCGACGGAGGCGTCGGTGAGCACGACCGCCTCGGCCCCCGCGGCGTCGGCGCAGCGCAGCACGGTCCCGGCGTTGCCGGGGTCGCGGACGTGGGCGAGGACGGCGACGAGCTTGGGGCGGGCGGCGAGGATCTCGTCGAACGGCGTGTCCAGGAACCGGCAGACCCCGACCAGGCCCTGCGGGGTGACGGTGGTGGAGATGTCCTCGATCACCGAGTCGGCGGCGAGGTGCACCCGGGCGCCGGCCTCCCGGGCGGCGCCGACGATGTCGGCGTACCGCTCCGCGGCCTCGACGGTGGCGAACAGCTCGACCAACGTCTGCCCGAACCCCGCGGCCTCCCGCACGGCCTGCGGCCCCTCGGCGAGGAACAGCCGCTCCTTCCCCCGGAAGTTCCGCTTCTCGAGCCGCCGCGCGGCGGCGACACGGGGGGACCGGGGGGAGATCAGCTCGGGGCTGACAGGACGCACTCTTGCTCACCTTCACATCTGAATCGTCGTGGACTGCAACGCGCCCCAAAGGGGCGCGGGGAACTGCGCGACCAGCCACAACGCACCCGCGGCAGACAACGAACCGAACACAACGGCAACCGAAGGGACCCGCAGGCTCCAGCCTGCGGGTCCCTTCGACTACGGCTCAAGCCGGCGCAGCGTCACGCGGCCTTCGGCGCGTTCACGTCGCTCGGCAGCGCCTTCTGCGCGACCTCGACGAGCGCGGCGAACGCGTTCGGGTCGTTGACGGCCAGCTCGGCGAGGATCTTGCGGTCGACCTCGACGTTGGCGGCCTTCAGGCCCTGGATGAAGCGGTTGTACGTGATGCCGTTGGCGCGGGCAGCGGCGTTGATGCGCTGGATCCACAGCTGGCGGAAGTCACCCTTGCGCTTCTTGCGGTCGTTGTAGTTGTAGACCAGCGAGTGGGTGACCTGCTCCTTGGCCTTGCGGTACAGGCGCGAACGCTGACCGCGGTAGCCGGAGGCCTGCTCGAGGATCGCCCGGCGCTTCTTGTGGGCGTTGACTGCCCGCTTGACGCGTGCCACTTGTTAACTCCTTGTAGCGGGGCCGCGGTGGTCCTCACGCGGCCCGGTGTTGATGGGGTCCCGGTCCTGCCGTACGGCGCTCAGTGGCGCCCGTACGTCACTTGCCGAGAAGCTTCTTGATCTTCGCGGCGTCGCCCGGGGCCATCTCGGCGTTGCCGGTGAGGCGACGCGTCACGCGGGACGACTTGTGCTCGAGCAGGTGGCGCTTGCCGGCGCGCTCACGGAGCACCTTGCCGGAGCCGGTGATCTTGAAGCGCTTGCTGGCACCGCTGTGCGACTTGTTCTTCGGCATAGCGCCGTTCTCTCCTCGTCGGTGGCGCTCCGGTGCCCGGTCGTGAAACCGGGCACGGGGTGGAGCGTCGCTCTTGTATCGGTCTGGGTCCTGGGGACTGACGCCCCCGGGGGTCACGCCTCGGCGGGTGCCTCGGCAGGTGCCTCGGCCGGAGCCTCGGCGGCCTCGCCTTCGGTCTCCGCGGCGTTCTGCGACTTGCCGGGGTTGGCCTTCGCGTCCGCCTTGCGCGCTTCCTGCGCCTGGCGGGCCTCGGCCATCGCCTCGGTCTTCTTCTTGTGCGGACCGAGAACCATGATCATGTTTCGGCCGTCCTGCTTCGGGTTCGACTCGATGAAGCCGAGGTCCTGGACGTCCTCCGCGAGACGCTGCAGCAGTCGGTAGCCCAGCTCGGGGCGGGACTGCTCGCGGCCACGGAACATGATCGTGATCTTGACCTTGTCGCCCTGCTTGAGGAACCGGACGACGTGACCCTTCTTGGTGTCATAGTCGTGCGGGTCGATCTTCGGCCGGAGCTTCATCTCCTTGATGACCGTGTGCGCCTGGTTCTTGCGCGCCTCACGGGCCTTCATGGCCGACTCGTACTTGAACTTCCCGTAGTCCATGAGCTTGCACACGGGCGGACGGGCGTTCGCCGCGACCTCGACGAGGTCGAGGTCGTACTCCTGCGCAAGCTCCAGGGCCTTGGCAAGCGGGACAATCCCGACCTGCTCGCCGCTGGGACCGACAAGTCGCACCTCGGGAACGCGAATCCGGTCGTTGATGCGGGGCTCGGCGCTGATGGATCCTCCTCGGTAGCACCACGCGGCGGTCTGGCGGACAGCCGCGTAACGTCTGTGTTCGATAGACCTAACCGCGCCGGCACATGAAAAATGCCCCGGACGATCACAGGCGGGGCTCCTCGAACTGCTACCGGAGCACCGCCGCGATGACCGCGGGGCGCGCTTTCGGGCTGGTCGCCGCCGCTGGACGGGACCGCCTGACCGGTGACCCGCCGCCCGGAGGACGGCCAGGTGGGAGTTCGAAGCCTCCACTTGTGGGCCGGATCCGCTGCCGTGGGCGTACGTGTCCGACCGGTCGTTACACAAGGTTAGCAGTTCGGCGGGGGAAGGGCTAACCGGGACCGAGTGGGGACGGGCCCCGCGCTGCGCCTATCGTGTGCGGCATGAGTGAGACCCCTGCTGAGTCCTCGGCGAACCCCGACTTCGACGCCATGGCCCGCGACATCGCCGAGGTCCCGGCGGTCGAGGTGATCGTGACGGTGGCCGTGAACCTCATGAGCGCCGCCGCCGTGAAGCTGGGCCTGACCGAGGAGGGCGACGCCCACAAGGACCTGGACGAGGCCCGCAAGCTGGTGCACGCGCTGGCCGGTCTGCTGGACGCCACCGCGACCGAGATCAGCTCGTTCCACGCGGCGCCGCTGCGCGACGGTCTGAAGTCGCTGCAGCTGGCCTTCCGCGAGGCCTCGCTCGTCCCGGACGAGCCGGGCCAGGGTCCGGGCGAGAAGTACACGGGCGCGATCTACGGCTGAGGTGCCGCCCGCGCACCCGGAGCTACCCCCGCACGTACAAGGGCTCGCCCGGCGGCGTCGCCCCGGCCGGCAGCAGTGCCAGGTCGAGGCCGCGCACCAGGCGGGCCCTCAGTGTGTCGTCGGCGGCCAGCCGCTCGGCGACGGCGCGGGCGGCGGTCGCCGCGTCGGCCCCCGGGTCGAGGACCAGCGCCAGGGTGCCGTCGGCCCGTCCCGGCCCGAGGTGGGCGCGGAGCACGGCGGGCTCGACGGCCAGGGCGGCGCGTACGGCCTCGCCCACGGCCGGGTCCGCGAGCGGGTCGGTCGTCGTACGCCCCTCGGCGAGGGCCAGCAGCACCGCCCCGGTCAGCTCGAACGGCACCGGCCCGGCCAGGTCCAGTACGACGGTGTCCGCCTTCTCGTGCGCGGCGGCCTGCAGCGCCTGGTGCACCGGTACGGCGACGGGGCGGGCCGCGGGGTCCCAGCGGGCGAGCGACTCGGTGGACGTGAACGCGGGGAGTGCGGTGCGGTCGCCGGCCTTCAGGGTCGGTACGGCCATGTCGCTGGTCTTCTCGCGGCGCAGCCCGTTCGCGTCCTCCTCCACCTCGCCGAGGACGGCGACGACGGGCACCAGCAGCCGGGCGCCCTTGAGCGCCTCCAGCACCGGGGTCACGGCGCTGCGGTCCTCGGCCCAGGCGGCGAGCGCGGCGCTCAGCCGGGGGTCGGCGGAGCCGTCGTCGTCGGAGAAGGCGGAGTCGGGAATGTTCTTGTTCGCCACGGTCCCCGACCCTAGTCCAGGGCGTCGGCGGCTCGTCGCGGGCCCCGTGCGGCGGGCGCGGGACGCAGGGCGGCATCCAGCGTACGGATCAGCTCGCCGACGCGTCCCCCGCCGGCGGGCGACTCCGGGTCGAGAACGGTTCCGCTCGCCTCACCCGTCATGCACCCGTCTTCGGCGCCACTCATCGGCCTCTCACGGTTCTCCGACCCGGTTCTCACGTCCGTCCCACGCCTCGCACAGCAACCGCCCGGACCATCATCGCCATGGAGTCCCCCGGAACCCGGCGGCACCGGCGACGACGGCGGCGGCACCGGCGCCGTGTCCCGGTGTGGTCGGCGCTGACCGCGTTCGCCGTCGTCGGCGCCACGGCCACCGGCGCGGTGTACTGGCAGGGCCACGCGCGTCCGGACGCGGGCGGCGCCGTATCGTCGTCCGCCTCGGCACCCTCGGGCGGGGAGGCATCGGTGGAGACGGTCGAGCCGGTGGTGGACCGTGACGCGCGGCTGGCCGCGGCCATGGCGTCGGTGGCGGTGGCGGACGGCGCCGAGGTGTCGGTGGCGGTGCTCGACCCGGACTCCGGCGAGGGCGCCTCGTACGGCACGGGGGTCTTCGACACCGCGAGCGTCGTCAAGGTGGACATCCTGGCGGCGCTGCTGCTGCGGGCGCAGGACGCGGGGCGTTCGCTGACCGCGCGGGAGAGGACGTACGCCGTCGCGATGATCGAGGACAGTGACAACGACTCGGCGTCCGCGCTGTGGCGGGCGATCGGTGCGGCCGACGGGCTCGACGCCGCCAACGAGCGCTTCGGGCTGACGGGGACCGCGGGTGGCGACGGCCCCCTGTGGGGTCTGACGCAGACCACGGCCGCCGACCAGGTGGCGCTGCTGCGGCAGGTGTTCGTGGCGGACGGTTCGCGGCTGAGTGAGGCGTCGCGAGCGTATGTGCGGGGCATGATGGGGCGGATCTCCGTCGGTCAGCGGTGGGGTGTGTCGGCCGCGGCCGACCCGGCCGACGACGGCGGTGGGGGCGGGGGTTCGGCGTGGGCGCTGAAGAACGGCTGGCTGCGGCGCAGCACCACCGGGCTGTGGGTCGTCAACAGCATCGGCCGGGTCGAGTCGGGCGGCCACGGCTACCTGGTGGCGGTGGTGTCGCGGGGCAGCGGCACGCAGGCGGAGGGCATCTCGCTGACCGAGGCGGCGGCGCGGGCGGCGGTGGCCGTGTTCACCGGCTAGCCGCGGCCGGACCCGGGGGCCGCGGCGGTGTTCAGAAGTCGTCGTGGCGTTCGCGGCGGCCCCGCCACAGGACGACGGCCGCGACGACCAGGACGCCGCCCGCGCCGCCGGCCAGCGGGGCCGCCCAGGCGGAGGTGTCGTCGTCGGACGCGGGGGCGGCCGGTCCCGAGCCGAAGTACTCGTCGTCGTACGCCGCGGCCTTCAGGCCCTCCGGCTTCAGCCGTCCGGCCGCCTCGATGGCGGCGGCCGGGTCGACGAAGCCGAAGCCGCGGGAGTCGTCGCGGCCCTCGGCGGGGGCGTTGCGTGCGGAGTCCTCCAGCAGGGACTTGACCTGGGCCGGGGTGAGACCGGGGTGGGCGGCCTTCACCAGGGCGGCGGCGCCGGAGACGAACGCGGAGGCGGCGCTGGTGCCCCAGCCCTCGTAGTAGCGGTGGTCCGGGTCGGCGATGATCACGTCGACGCCGGGGGCGCTGACCGTGGCGTACCAGCGGCGGGTGGAGAAGGAGGCGCGGGTGCCGTAGCGGTCGACGGCGGTCGCGGCGATCACCCCCGGGTAGGCGGCCGGGTAGGAGACGTGGTCGCCCTTCTCGCCGCCGTTGCCCGCGGAGGCGACGACGACCACGCCCTTCTTCAGGGCGTACTGGATGGCCTCGTCCTCGGCGGGTTCGGGGTGGGCGGAGGCGGAGTCGTCGCCGAGGGACAGGTTGATGATGTCGGCGCCGTGGTCGGCGGCCCAGCGGATGCCCTCGGCCAGCGCGTTGCCGCGGGTCTTGCGGGCCTTGGCGCGGGAGGGGTCGCCGTCCTCCAGGATCACGCGCAGGGGAAGGATCCTCGCCTCCGGGGCGATGCCCATGACGCCCTCGGTGTCGCCGATGCCGTGCCCGTGACCGGCGATGATCCCGGCCATGGCGGTGCCGTGCCGGGCCCAGGAGCGGTCGCCCTCGCTCGCGCCGAAGCCGACCAGGTCCTTGCCGGCGAGGACGTTTCCGGCGAGGTCCGGGTGGTCGGCCTCGACGCCGGTGTCCAGGACGGCGACGGTGACGCCCGCGCCCTTGGTGGTGCGCCAGACGTCCTGGGTGTGCAGGGCGTCCAGGGCCCACTGCTGGGCGCGGATGCCGTCGGCGTGCGCCGCGGGTGCCGGGACGATGACGAGGGCGGCGGCGAGGAGCAGGCTCACGGCGCCGCCGGTGCGGCGGGTGGACCGGCGGGGGCGGATGGTCCGGATGGTTCGGGGGGGTCGGGGGCTTCGGGGGGCGTTCACGACGGGTGCTCCGTGGCCGGGCCGACGTTCTTGCGCAGGGCGCGTTCGACGCGGTCGGCGAGGCCCTGCGCCTCGTGGCCGAGGCCGGCCTGGGCGGGTGCCGACGTGGCGCCGGACTCGGTCGCCTCCTCGGCGGGCTGGGGTTCGTCGACGGTGCGGCCGTCGGCCCAGCCGGAGACGGCGTAGACGACGACGGGGGCGTCGGTGAGCACGGAGACGGTCCACGCGGCCCGCTGCCGCGCGCCGAAGTCCGCGGCGACGGTGTCCTTGACGGCGTACGGCAGTGGCATGAGGTCGTCCCGGCGGCCCAGGCCCTCCTTGTCGAAGCGGCCCGCCAGCGAGGTCATGGCGGCGGCGTCGGCCTTGGTGAAGAGCAGGCCGACGGTGGTGACGTGGCTCTGGGTGGCGTCGGTGTAGGTGGCGCGCAGCAGGCGGGCGCAGCCGACCGGGTCGAGCACCTTGGCCAGCAGCCGGTCGAAGGCTCCGGCGCAGTCGCCGTCCGGGGCGACTGCGACCCGCGTCCAGGTGCGGTCGGCTCCGCCGGGGCCGGCGCCCCGGCCCTGGACGGTGGGCGGGAAGAGCTGGTCGACGGGAACGCTGTGCCACAGGTCGCGGGCTTCGGTGAAGGCACTGCGCGCGCCCTCGTCGCCGGGGTCCCCGGCGAGCCAGCTGCCGGTGACGGCTCCGGTGAGCAGCCCCGCTCCGAGTACGAGGCAGACGGCCGCGGCGACGACCTGGGGACGCGGGCGCCCACCGAGCGGACGGGGGCGGGCCGAGCCGTCGTACCCCTCGGGCTCCCCGAACGACACCCGGGGCCGCCCGTCTCCAGGAGGTGTCGCGGTGCCGTCCGGCGCGTTCCACGCGAAGGCGGCGTCGGGTACGGCGGACGCCGGGTCGGAGAAGGGGGCGGGGGCCGCCCCGCGCGGGTGCGGGGCGCCGATCCGGCGGCGGGTGCGGGCATCCGTCCCGAGGCGGGGCCGGGTTCCGCCTCCGCTGCCGTCGCCGTCGCCGGGATCGGGCGCAGGCGTGTGGTCGTCTCCGCCGGGGTCTCCGCGGGAGGGTCGGTGCGACGGGACGGCTCCTGCGGCACGCCGCTCCGGTCCGGGGCCCCGCGGCCGACGCTCGGCGCCGTGTCGGGGAAGCGGGCGGAGGCGCGGGGCGGCGGGGGCGCGGGCTCGGTGGACCGGGGGTGCCGAGCCGGAAGAGCGGGTTGCGGTGCCGGGAGCCCTCGGTGCCGCGGTCCGGGGAGACGGGCGTCGCCGCGCTGCCGTCGCCCGACGCCGTGGGCCGCCCCTGGGCGTCCTCGCCCACCGGGTCGGAGCCGACACCGGTGCGCAGTCGGGTGTCGGGCGTCGGGACGCCCTGCTCACCACCGCCCTCACCCGGCGCCCGCGCCGGACGGGGCGGGACACCGGGACGCGGCGGGGCACCCGGGTAGGGCGGCGTCTCGGAACGCGGCGAGGACCCCGGACGAGGCGGCGTCCCGGAACCCGACGGCGGCTCGGACTCCGACCGGGACCCCGGACGCGACGGCATTCCCGGACGAGGCGGCGTCTCAGGACGCGACGGCATTTCCGGACGAGGCGGCGTCTCCGAACGCGGCGGGGTTTCCGGGCGCGACGGCGGCTCGGGATGCGGCGGTGTCTCGGGGCCCGGCGGGGTTTCGGGGTGTGGGGGAAGGGAGGCGCGGCGCGCTTCCGTGCTCATGCACCCCCCGTTTCCTCGGGCCCGGCCCGTTTCTCCGACGCGGGCCGGTGTCGTGGTCCCCTGCCCCCGGGCCCGGCGCGGAACGATCCGTCCCGGACACGCATACCCGCGTGGGCGGACCGCCATCCCGGCGCGGGCTCCGGGGCCCCGCCGCCGGGGTCGGGCCCGCCGTGCGTGCGCGTCACTCTACGGCGTGACCCCGCCCGAGGGGGAACCAGTCCGCGCGCCGGTGGCATTGGCCCGGATCGTCCCCCTACCCTGCGGTAATCCTGTCTGGCAGGCTGCGTCCATGACTGCGCGTGCCACCGACCGGGCCCGTTACGACCGGGCCACCGCCCATCTGGACGCCCCCGTGGCGATCGTGGACCTGGCGGCCTTCGACGCCAACGCGGACGACCTGGTCCGCCGGGCCGGCGGGAAACCGATCCGGGTTGCCAGCAAGTCCGTACGCTGTCGTGCGCTGCTGGAACGCGCCCTGGCCAGGGACGGCTTCGCGGGCGTCATGTCGTTCACGCTGGCCGAGTCCCTGTGGCTGGCGCGCTCCGGTTTCGAGGACGTGCTGCTCGCCTACCCCTCGGCGGACCGTGCCGGATACGCCGAACTGAGCGCCGATCCGAAGCTCGCCGCCGCCGTGACCGTGATGGTCGACGACCCGGCGCAGTTGGACCTCGTCGACGCGGCGCGCGACGGCGGCCGCGAAGTCGTGCGGGTCTGCCTGGAGTTGGACACCTCGCTCCGGCTGCTCGGCGGACGGGTGCGGGTCGGGGCCCGCCGCTCCCCGCTGCACTCCCCCGCCGAGGTCGCCGAGCTGGCCCGCGCGGTGGCCCGCCGGCCCGGGTTCGAGGTCGTCGGCATCATGGCGTACGAGGGTCATGTCGCGGGTGTCGGGGACGCGGTGGCCGGGCGGCCGCTGCGGTCGCGGGCGGTGCGGCTGATGCAGGCCGCCGCGCGCCGGGAACTGGCCGAGCGGCGGGCCGCCGTGGTGCGGGCGGTCCGGGCCGTGGCGCCCGGCCTGGAGTTCGTCAACGGCGGCGGCACGGGCAGCGTGCAGCACACCGCCGCCGAGGACGCGGTCACGGAGATCGCCGCCGGGTCCGGGCTGTACGTGCCGCGGCTGTTCGACAACTACACGTCGTTCCGCGGCCGTCCGGCGGCGTTGTTCGCGCAGCCCGTCGTACGGCGGCCGGGCGTCGGCGTGGTGACCGTGCTCGGCGGCGGATATCCGGCGTCCGGCGCGGCGGGTGCCGACCGGCTGCCGGTGCCGTATCTGCCCGAAGGGCTGCGCTACGACCCCCAGGAGGGCGCCGGCGAGGTGCAGACGCCGCTGCTGGGGACGCCCGCCGACGACCTGCTCATCGGCGACAAGGTGTGGTTCCGGCACGCCAAGGCCGGTGAGCTGTGCGAGCGGTTCGACGCGCTGCACCTGGTGGAGGGGGACGCGGTGACGGCGACGGTGCCGACGTACCGGGGCGAGGGACTCACCTTCCTCTAGGTGCTGTGACCCCACGGGCTCCGTCGGTCAGTCGGTGGGGCCGATGCCGCTGCCCACGCCGCCGCCCGTGGCCGCGTCGCCGACGGGCCGGATGCCCTTGGTGATCCGGTCCATGTCGGCCAGCGGCGGCCCGTCCTCGCCCGCGTCGAAGACGTAGCGGACGAGGACCGGGGACTCGGTGCCGACGGTGGAGGGGAACACCAGCGACTGCACGTAGCCGCCGGGCCCCTTGTTCGTCGTCACGCGCCAGCGCACGTAGTACCCGGCGCGTCCGGCGACGGCGACGGGGCCGGACGCCACCTCCTCGTGGGACTCGATGCCGCCGAAGGGTCTGTTGCCGACCACGTCGCGGTCGTAGGCGTCGTCGGCCGCGTCCTCGATGTCCTGCCGGGCCAGGACCCGGGGGGAGGACTCGGCGTTCGCCGTGACGGTGCGGGAGACGACGAGGCCGTGCCGGCACACGCTGCCGTCGGCGGGGCAGTCGTAGGTGCCGTCGGTGGTCATCATGACGTCGTCCTCGGTGACGTGCCGCGGCCTGACCCAGCCGTCCGGCAGGGGGAAGGTGACGCCGTTGAGCTGGTCCTCGACCACCGCGGGGTCGTCGGCGGAGGGTTCGGACGGGGTGGGCGAGGGGGACGGCGGGTCACTCACCGGCGAGGGGCCGGTGGCGCTCGCCGTGACCGCCGGCGTCCGTGCCCCGGGGCCGCCGTCGTCCTCGTCCAGGACGAGCACGCCGGCGACGATCGCCGCCACCAGGACGGCCGCGGCGGTGGTGAGGGCGACGGCCTTCCCGCGGCCGCCGTCCGACTGCTCCGGCGGCGGGTACGGTACCGGCGGTCCCTCGGCGGGCCCGAACCCGAGGGGTGCGGTGGCCCGCCGGTGCTGCGTCCAGGCCGTGCCGTCCCACCAGCGTTCCTGGTGCGGGGCCGACGGGTCGGGGTACCAGCCGGGCGGCGGCGTCATGCTCATCCCGGCACTGTAGGACGCCGTCAGCGCCGTGCTACAGCGGTGTGACGTACGCCCCCGAGATCCCGCCGTCCACCAGGAAGTCGGTGGCGTTGACGAACGAGGAGTCGTCGCTGGCCAGGAAGGCGACGGCGGCGGCGATCTCCTCGGCCTCGGCGAACCGCCCGAGGGGGATGTGCACCAGGCGGCGCGCGGCGCGCTCCGGGTCCTTTGCGAACAGCTCCTGGAGGAGTGGGGTGTTGACCGGTCCCGGGCAGAGCGCGTTGACGCGGATGCCCTCCCGTGCGAACTGCACGCCCAGTTCGCGGGACAGGGCGAGGACGCCGCCCTTGGAGGCGGTGTACGAGATCTGCGAGGTGGCCGCGCCCATCCGGGCCACGAAGGAGGCGGTGTTGATGACGGACCCCCGGCCCTGGCGCCGCATGTAGGGGATGGCGGCCTTGCAGCACAGGTAGACGGAGGTGAGGTTGACCTCCTGGACGCGCTTCCACGCCTCCAGGCCGGTCTCCAGGATGGAGTCGTCGTCGGGCGGCGAGATCCCGGCGTTGTTGAACGCGACGTCGACGCTGCCGTGGGTGTCGAACGCCGCCGCGAACAGCGCCTCGACCTGCTCCGGGTCGGTGACGTCGGTCTTGACGAAGATCCCGCCGGTCTCCTCGGCCGCCGCCCTGCCCCGGGTCTCGTCCACGTCGCCGCAGACGACGTGGGCGCCCTCGGAGGCGAGCCTGCGGACGGCGGCGAGGCCGATGCCGCTGCCCGCCCCGGTGACGACGGCGGTACGGCCGACGAGCCTGCGGCAGACGATGTCTTCGCTCACTGTGCGGGGCCCTCCGTGCTCGATGGGGTGTTGCTGATGAAGACGTTCTTGGTCTCGGTGAACGCGGTCAGCGCGTCCGGACCGAGTTCGCGGCCGAGGCCGGACTGCTTGAATCCGCCGAACGGCGTCCAGTAGCGCACGCTCGCGTGGGAGTTGACGGACAGGTTCCCGGCGCGGAGCGCACTCGACACGCGCAGGGCGCGGCCGACGTCCCGGGTCCACAGCGAGCCGGACAGGCCGTAGGCGGTGGCGTCGGCCAGGCGGACCGCGTCGGCCTCGTCGTCGAAGGGCAGGACGACGGCGACGGGCCCGAAGACCTCCTCGACGGCCACGCGCGCGTGCGCGTCGACGCCGGTGAGGACGGTCGGCGGGTACCAGAAGCCGGGGCCGCCCTCGGGTGCCTTGCCGCGGATGCCCGCGGCGTCGTCGGGGACGTAGGAGCGGACGCGGTCCAGTTGGGCGCGGGAGATCAGCGGGCCCATGTCGGTGCTCTCGTCGGCCGGGTCGCCGACGCGGACGGCTTCGACGGCGGGGGCGAGGAGGGCGAGGAAGCGGTCGTACACGGACCGCTGGACGAGGACGCGGGTACGGGCGCAGCAGTCCTGCCCGCTGTTGTCGAGGAAGGACATGGGCGCGGCGGCCGCGGCGGCCTCGATGTCGGCGTCGGCGAAGACGATGTTGGGGCTCTTGCCGCCGAGTTCGAGGGTGACGGGTTTGAGCAGCGCCGCGGCCTTGGCGGCCACCCGTCGGCCCACGGCCGTGGACCCGGTGAAGACGATCTTGGCGACGCCGGGGTGCTCGACGAGCGCGTCGCCCGCGACCGGCCCGTGCCCGGGCAGCACCTGGAACAGGCCCTCGGGAAGGCCTGCGGCCAGGGCGAGTTCGGCCAGGCGCAGCGCGGTGAGCGGGGTCGTCTCGGCGGGCTTGAGGAGGACCGCGTTGCCCGCCGCGAGGGCCGGTGCGGTGGCCCAGGCCGCGATGGGCATCGGGAAGTTCCAGGGGGCGATGACGCCGACGACGCCGAGGGGTTCGAGGATCGTGACGTCCAGGCCGCCGGCGACCGGGATCTGGCGTCCGGTGAGCCGCTCCACTCCCCCGGCGGCGTAGTCGAGCAGGTCGCGGACGTTGCCGGCCTCCCAGCGGGCGTTGCCGATGACGTGCCCGGCCTCCGCGACCTCCAGTCGGGCCAGCTCCTCCAGGTGCGCGTCGACACCGGCGGCGAAGCGGCGCAGCAGCCGGGCCCGGTCGCCGGGGGCGAGGGCGGCCCAGGCGGTCTGCGCCCGCGCGGCGCGTGCGACGGCGGCGTCCACGTCGGCCGCGGTGGCGGCGGGGACGGTGGCGACGACCTCTTCGGTGGCGGGGTTCAGTACGACCAGTTCGGGCGACTCGTGGAACTCGTGCGACAAGGGGGCCTCACATGCGTTCGAAGGAGCGGCGCAGTTCCCAGTCGGTGACGGCGGCGTCGTAGGCGTCCAGTTCGACGCGGGCCATGTTGCGGTAGTGGGCGACGACCTCGTCCCCGAAGGCCGCCTTGGCGAGGGTGCTGTTCTCCCACAGTTCGGCGGCCTCGCGCAGGGTGGTGGGGACGTGCTCGTAGTCGGCGGCGTACGCGTTGCCGGGGCAGGGCTCGGGCAGCTCCAGCCGCTGCTCGACGCCGTGCAGTCCGGCGGCGACCATGCCGGCCACCGCGAGGTAGGGGTTGACGTCGCCGCCGGGGAGCCGGTTCTCGAAGCGCAGCGAGCGGCCGTGGCCGACGACGCGCAGGGCGCAGGTGCGGTTGTCGTGGCCCCAGGCGACGGCGGTCGGGGCGAAGGAGCCGGGCTGGAAGCGCTTGTAGGAGTTGATGTGCGGGGCGTGGAGGAGGGAGAACTCGCGCAGCGCCACCAGTTGTCCGGCGAGGAAGTGCCGCATGACGTCGGACATGCCCGCCCCGTCGGCCATCACGCTGTCGCCCCCGGTGTCGGCGAGCGAGAGGTGGATGTGGCAGGAGTTGCCCTCCCGCTCGTTGTACTTGGCCATGAAGGTGAGGGACATGCCCTCCTGGGCGGCGATCTCCTTGGCGCCGGTCTTGTAGACGGCGTGCTGGTCGCAGGTGACGAGGGCCTCGTCGTAGCGGAAGGCGATCTCGTGCTGGCCGGGGTTGCACTCGCCCTTCGCCGACTCGACGGTGAGGCCCGCGCCGGCCATCTCGTTGCGGATGCGGCGCAGCAGGGGTTCGACGCGGCCGGTGCCGAGGACGGAGTAGTCGACGTTGTACTGGTTGGCCGGGGTCAGGCCGCGGTAGCCCGCGTCCCAGGCGTGTTCGTAGGTGTCCCGGAAGACGATGAACTCCAGCTCGGTGCCGACCTGCGCGGTGTATCCGTGTCCGGCGAGCCGCTCCAGCTGGCGGCGCAGGATCTGGCGGGGCGCGGCGAGCACCGGGGAGCCGTCCTCCCAGGCGAGGTCGGCGACGAGCATCGCGGTGCCCTCGTTCCAGGGCAGCCGGCGCAGGGTGGCGGGGTCGGCGTGCATCGCGAAGTCGCCGTAGCCGCGGTCCCAGGAGGACATCGCGTAGCCGTCGACGGTGTTCATCTCGGCGTCGACGGCGAGGAGGTAGTTGCAGCCCTCGGTGCCGTGGGCCAGGACCTCGTCGAGGAAGAAGCGGGCGGCGAACCGCTTGCCCTGGAGGCGGCCCTGCATGTCGGGGAAGGCCAGGACGACGGTGTCGATGTCACCGGCGGCGACGAGGGCGTGCAGTTCCTCGACCCCGAGCGGGGGTGTGCGGTCTGCCACGGGCGGGCCTCCTTCTGGCCGGGAGCCATAAGGTATGGCCGGGAACCTTTGGTTGGGAAGGGGGCGCGGCCGCGTGCGGGAGGAATCCGTCGGGAGTGGCGGGAGCGTGACGGACCGGCTGGCGCCGGTACTGCGGCCGGTGCGGGCCGGGAACGGCTTCGAGGAGGCGCTGGAGCAGATCCTCCAGGTCGTGCGCCTCGGTCTGGTGGCGGGCGGCGAGCGGCTGCCGGCCGAACGGGAGCTGGCGGAGCGGCTGGGGATCAGCCGGGTGACGCTGCGCGAGGTGCTGCGGGTGCTCCAGGACCAGGGGCTGGTGGAGGCGCGGCGCGGGCGGTACGGCGGAACGTTCGTGCTGCCCCGCGCGGACGGCGGCGGCGGGGACGAGTTGCGGCGCCGGGTGGCCGGGGTCGACATCGAGGACGTGCTGCGCTTCCGGGAGGTGCTGGAGGTGGGCGCGGCCGGGCTGTGCGCGGCACACGGGCTGACGGACGCCCGGGCCGCACGGTTGCGGCAGGCGCTGGCGGGGACGCGGGAGGCGCCGCTGGCGCAGTACCGGCGGCTGGACACGATGCTCCACCTCACCCTCGCGGAGCTGTGCGGCTCCCCGGCGCTGGCGGCGCAGTACGCGGCCGTCCGCGCGACCCTCAACGACCTGCTGGACTGCATCCCGCTGCTGGTGCGCAACCTGGAGCACTCCCAGCGCCAGCACGCCGCGCTGGTGGCGGCGGTGCTGGACGGGGACGCGGACGGGGCGCGGGAGATCGCGCGGGAGCACTGCGCGGGGACGGCGGCGCTGCTGCGCGGGTTCCTGACGTGACCGCCTTGCCGTGGCGGCGCGCTGCGGCAAAGGTGTGGACGCAGCCCATTACCTGATCGGATTTACCTGGTCGGATGTTCTGGAGGGTGGATGGCGGACAGGCCGCTGATCGGTGTCAGCACGTATCTGGAGTCCGCGGCGCGCTGGGGCGTGTGGGAGCTGGAGGCGGCGCTGCTGCCGGCCGGCTACCCGCGGCTGGTGCGGCGGGCGGGCGGACTGGCCGTGATGCTCCCGCCGGACGAGCCCGAGCACGCCGCCGCGGTCGTCGCCCGCGTCGACGGGCTGGTGATCGCGGGCGGCCCGGACGTGGAGCCGTTCCGCTACGGCGCCGAGCGCGATCCGCGCACCGGCCCGCCGGCCCCCGCCCGGGACACCTGGGAGCTGGCGCTCATCGACGCGGCCCTGGCCGCGCGCGTCCCGCTGCTGGGCATCTGCCGGGGCATGCAGCTGCTCAACGTCGCCCTGGGCGGCACCCTCGTCCAGCACATCGAGGGGCACGCCGAGGCGGTGGGCGTGATCGGAGACCACCCGGTCCGCCCGGTGCCGGGGACGCGGTACGCCGGTGCCGTGCCGGAGGAGACGTTCGTGCCGACGTACCACCACCAGGCGGTGGACCGGCTCGGCACCGGCCTGGTCGCGTCGGCACACGCGGCGGACGGCACCGTGGAGGCCGTGGAACCGCCGTCCGCCGCCGGCTGGGTCCTGGGGGTGCAGTGGCATCCGGAGATGGGCGAGGACGTACGGGTGATGCGGGCGCTGGTGGACGCGGCACGCGCGGGCTGAGCGGGTCCCACCGGCGACCGGCGGGCCGCACGGCTCACGGCCTCCTACGCCCGGGTCAGGGACAGCAGTTGACGGGCCGGGCCCGTGGGGCGGTGGCCGGTGGGCCAGACGGCTCGCAGGTCGCGGGCCAGGACGACGTCCGCCACGGGGACGCTGACCAGGCGGCGGGTGGTCAGTTCCTCACCGACGGCGAGTTCGCTGAGGACGGAGGGTCCGGCGCCGCCCACCGCGGCGGCCTTCACCGCCGTGGTCGACGACAGCTCGATCAGGGGGCGGGCCAGGCCGCCCAGTGCCGCGTCCAGGACCTGCCGGGTGCCCGAGCCCGTCTCCCGCAGGATCAGCGGCGTCGCCGCCAGTTCGGCCGCCGCCAGCGGGCGCCTGCGGCGGGCCCAGGGGTGGCCCGGCGCGGTCACGACGATGAGCCGGTCGTGGCCGATGACCGCGGAGTCGAGGCCGGAGGGCACGCTCAGCCCCTCCACGAAGCCCAGGTCGGCGTCGTCGGCCAGCAGGCGCTCGGCGACCGTGGCCGAGTTGCCCGCGAGCAGCGACACCGCGGTGTCCGGCAGCTGGCCGCGCAGCGCGACCAGCCAGCCGGGCAGCAGGTACTCGGCGATCGTCATACTGGCCGCCACCCGCAGCCGGGAGTCCCGCCGGTCCCGCAGCGCCTGCGCGCCCGCGTCGAACGCCTCGGCGGCCTCCACGATCCGCCGCGCCCAGTCCGTGACGAGCACGCCCGCGTCGGTGAGCCGGGAGCCGCGCGGCGAGCGGTCCACCAGGGCGACGCCCAGTTGCCGTTCCATCGAGCGGACGCGGCTGCTGGCGGCCGGCTGGGTGATGCCCAGCTCGCGCGCCGCCCCGCCGAGGCTGCCCAGCCGGGCCACCGCCAGCAGCAGTTCCATCGCCCCGAGGTCCGGCACCCGGTGCGCCAGCGAGCCCGCCCCGGACCGTGCCCGGTCGTCGTGCGCACCCTCCGTGCGGCTCACGCCACCGCCCGTGCCGTTCCCCGCGCCGCTCCCCGCACTCCTGCTCATAACTTCAGCTTATGCCCTGATAGAAACGTGGCCCCTGGTCAGGTGACGCGCCCGCCGGGACCGTGGACGCATGGTCACCGCAGCCCAGCCCCGCCCTCCCTCGTCTCCCTCCGCCCCCGTCGCCGGCCCGGCCGTCCGGCGGCTCCCGGCCGTCCGTCATCTCGGGCCCAACTGGTACGCCTGCGTCATGGGGACCGCCATCGTCGGCACGGCGGGAGCCGCGCTGCCCGGGCACCTGCCCGGCCTGCGCGCCCTCTGCACCGCCGTCTGGGCCCTGTCGCTGGTCCTGCTCGTGGCCCTGCTCGCCGCACGGTCCCTGCACTGGCTCCACCACCGCGACCAGGCCCGCGCCCACCTCCTCGACCCGGCCGCGGCCCCGTTCTACGGCTGCCTGTCGATGGCCCTGCTGGCCGTCGGCGGCGGCGCCCTGACCGTCGGCCGGGACTGGATCGGCACCCCGGCCGCCCTCGCCCTGGACACCGTGCTGTTCGGCGCCGGAACGCTGATCGGGCTCGCGGCGGCGGTCGCCGTGCCGTACCTGATGGCCGTCCGCCACCGGATCGAGCCGGGGCAGGCCAGCCCGGTGTGGCTGCTGCCGCTGGTCGCGCCGATGGTGTCCGCGGCCGTCGGACCGCTGCTGGTGCCGCACCTGCCGGCGGGGCAGCCCCGCGAAACGCTGCTGCTCGCCTGTGTCGCGATGTTCGGGGTGAGTCTGTTCGCGACCCTGGTGACGCTGCCGGTGATCTTCGGCCGGCTGCTCACCGGCGGGCCGCTGCCGCTCGCGCTCACCCCGTCGCTGTTCCTCGTCCTCGGGCCGCTCGGGCAGTCGACGACCGCCGTGGGGAAGTTCGCGGACGTGGCTCCGGGGGTCGTGCCGGGGCCGTACGCCGAGGGATTCTCGGTCTTCGCCGTGCTGTACGGGGTGCCCGTGACGGGCTTCGCGCTGATGTGGCTGGCGCTCGCCGCCGCGCACGTCGTACGGGCCGGGCGGGAGGGCATGGGCTTCTCGATGACGTGGTGGTCGTTCACCTTCCCGGTGGGCACCTGCGTCACCGGCGCCGAGGCACTGGCCCGCCGGACGGGGCTCGTGGTCTACGACGGGCTCTCCGTCGCCCTGTACGCCCTCCTCGTCGCCGCGTGGGCCGTGGCCGCCGTGCGCACCGCGCGGGGCCTGCTCAGCGGCGCGCTGCTCGCAGGGCCGCGGCCAGTGCCCGGGGCGCCTCGGCCAGTGACGGCCCGTACCACGTGAGGTACCGCCCGTCGACGAGGGCGCAGGGCAGGCCGGGGAAGGCCTCCGGGCCGTCCTCGGCGGTGAAGCGGTACGGCTCGTCCGGCAGGACCACCACGTCCGGGCGGGCCGCCCGCAGCGCGTCCAAAGGGATCTTCGGGTAGCGCTCGGCGTGCGCGGCGTACAGGTGGTCGACGCCGAGGCGGGCCAGGACGTCTCCCGCGAAGGTGTCGCGGCCCAGCACCATCCAGGGCCTGCGCCAGATCGGTACGACGGCCGTGGCGCGCCGCTCGGGCGGGGGCGGGTCGGACCAGGCGGCCTCCGCCTCGTCCAGCCAGCGGGGCCGGGAGGGGGCACCGCAGGCGGTCAGCACCCGGTCCAGCTCGGTGAGGGCCCGGGGCACGGTGCGCACCTCGGTCACCAGCACCTCGACGCCCCCGGCGCGCAGGGCGTCGAGGTCGGGGGCGCGGTTCTCCTCCTCGTTGGCGACGACCAGGTCGGGGGCGAGCGCGAGGATCCGGTCGGTCCTCGGGTTCTTGGTGCCGCCGACGCGTACGACGTCGAGGCCGGCGGGCCGGGTGCACCAGTCGGTGGCGCCGACCAGGGCGCCGGGGACGGTGCGGGCCACCGCCTCGGTCAGCGACGGCACCAGGGAGACGACCCTCACCGGCCCGCCCTCACCTGCGGGGCCCTTCCCGGACCGCCTCGATGTGCTCGGCGACGGCGACGACGATCAGCCGGGTGTCGGGCACCGTGGCCCGCCAGCGGTGCCGCACCCCACCCGTGAGGTACAGCGTGTCGCCGCGCCCCAGCCGGTAGGCGCGGCCCTCGGCCTCGATCTCCACGGCGCCCTCGGCGACGAACATCAACTGGTCGTTGCGGTACTGCAGTTCCCGCCCGGCGTCGTGGTCGCCGGTGAACTCGGAGGCGTGCATCTGGTGGTGTCCGCGCACCAGGGAGCGGACCTTGGGCGCCAGCTCGGGGTCGGGGTCCTCGGCGCGGACCACGTCGACGCTGCACGCGGGGTCGGCCGCGGCGAGCAGCTCCACGGCGGTGGTGCGCAGGGCGTCGGCCACCTTCTCGAGGGAGCTCTGGCTGGGCCGGGCCCGGTCGTTCTCGATCTGGCTCAGGAAGGGCACGGACAGGCCGCTGCGCTCGGACACCACGGCGAGGGTCAGTTCGAGGGCCCGGCGCCGCCGCCGTACGGCCGCGCCCACCCGGAGGTGCTGATCTTTGTGGTCGCCCATCGCTCCGGCTCCCTCCTTCACCCGTCGTCGTGCCGCCGCCGGGCCCCTGTCGGGGCGCCGTCCTCCTGTTGAGTTCTCTGCACCCTACGCATGTTCGGCAAACCGTTTCACGCGGCCGTCACATCGATGTCACGGTGCGGTGGCCGCGACCTCACAGTTCTCGCCATCGGCGGGGCCGTCCGCGCGCCGTGCCGGACGTCCTACCGGTTCAAGGCCCGGGCGGTCCTCCGTGTTCCCGCCAGCCGCTTCCGCACTGGTGGGGCGCTGCTCGGGCATGAGGTTGGCGCTCCGTGGTTGGCCAGATCCTTACCGTGTCCCGGCCGGACACGACCCGAGGGGTGGGCCCGGCGGCGTGCCGTCAGGAGACGTCGCCGGGCCCACCCCTCGGGGTGACCGTCACGCGGTGCCGCGCGGTACCGACGTACCGCGGAGCACTGCGGCTCGTGCTGCTACGGGGTCATCCGGCCGACCATGTCCGGGTGCTCCTCCAGCCAGGCCGCGACGGCTTTCTCCTCCTGGCCCTGGCCGCGGTCCTTGATCTCGGCCTCCAGGCTGCCCAGCTCGTCCTCGCTCATCTTGAAGTTCTTGATCCACTCGGTGAGCTGCGGGTACTGCTCGGGGAACTTCTTGCTGGAGATGGTCCGGATGGTGTTGCCCTCGCCGAAGGCCTTCTTCGGGTCCTTCAGCTTGGTCAGCTCGTAGTCGCTGTAGGCCCAGTGCGGCGACCACAGGGTGACCGCGACCGGCTCCTTCTTTGCGAGGGCGCGCTTGAGCTCGGCCAGCATGGCGGGCGTGGAGCCGTCGACGACCTCGTACTCGTCGTCCAGGCCGTAGGCCGGCATGACGTCGTTCTTGACCAGCTGCATCTGACCGGTGCCGGGCTCGATGCCGATGATCTTCCCGTCGAAGAGGTCGGCCTTGCCCTTGAGGTCGGCGAGGGACTTGACGTCCTTCACGTACGAGGGGACGGCGATCTCCAGGGAGGTCGGCTGGTACCAGGTGCCCAGGTCGTTGAGGTTGTCCTTGTGCTTGTTCCAGTAGTTGCTCTGGGCGTGCGGCAGCCATGCGTCGAAGTTGAGGTCGATGCCGCCGGAGGCCAGGCCGGTGTAGACCGGGCCGACGTCCATCTGCTTCAGGTTCATCTTGTAGCCGCGGCGCTCGAGGACGTTCTTCCACAGGTAGGTGACGGCGACGTCCTCCTCCCACGGGAACCAGGCCACGTCGAGGGCCCGCTTGGCCTCGGCGGGGGTGGCGCCGGCGCCGCCCTCGACCGGGGCGAGCTTGTCGACGACGTCCGGGTTGGCCTTGAGCCAGGTGCGGACGGCGTCCTGCTGCTGGCCCTTGCCGGCCTTGTTGATCTCGGCCTCGAGGCTGGTGAGCTGCTTCTCCGTCATGGAGAAGTCCCTCAGCCACTTGGTCACGACGGGGTTGTCGTCCGAGAAGCCCTTGCGGGACAGCGTGTGCACGCCGTCGCCCTTGCCCCAGGCGCCCTTGGGGTCCTTCAGCTTCTTCAGCTCGTAGTCGTTGTACGCCCAGTGCGGGGACCACAGGGTCGTGACGATCGGCTCCTGCTTGCTGTAGGCCCGCTTCAGCTCGGCCAGCATCGCCGGCGTGGAGCTGTCGACGACCTTGTACTCCTTGTCGAGGCCGTACTCCTTGAGCACCTTGGTCTTGAGCAGGTTCATCTCACCGGCGCTGGGCTCGATGCCGGTGATCTTCCCGCCGAAGAGGTCGGCCTTGCCCTTGAGGTCCTCGAGGGAGTTGATGTCCTTCATGTACGCCGGGACCGTCAGCTCCAGCGAGGTCTCGTCGTACCAGGAGCCGAGGTCCTCGAGCTGCTTGCCATACTTCTTCCAGTACTGCTCGTGGGTCGTGGGCAGCCAGGAGTCGGTCTGGAAGTCGATGTTGCCCTGGGCGAGCGCGGTGTAGAGCGGGCCGGCCTCGAACTGCTTGGCCTCGACCTCGAAGCCGCGCTGTTCGAGGATCTCCTTCCACAGGAACGTGGAGGCGACGCCCTCGTCCCAGGGGATGTAGCCGATGGAGACCTTCTTGCCGTTGCCGACGTTCTTGCCGCCGCCGGCCGTGTCGGCGTCGTCGGAGCTGCCGCCGAACATGCCCATGCCGCCGGCCACCAGGCCGAGGATCACGATGCCGATCACGGCGACCTGCGGCTGGGGGCGGTAGGACCAGATCTTCAGGCCCTTGGCCGCGCGTGCCTTGGCGGCGGCGCGACGGCCCAGCGGGGAGACGTGGGTGCCCAGCGCGCTGGTCATGCGGTCCAGGTAGATCGCCAGGATCACGATGGCGAGACCGGCCTCGGCGCCGAGGCCGACGTTGAGCTGGCCGATGGACTCCATGACGTCGCCGCCGAGGCCGCCGGTGCCGACCATGCCGGCGATCGCGGCCATGGACAGGCCGAGCATGATGACCTGGTTGACGCCCGCCATCACCGTGGGCAGCGCCAGCGGGAGCTGGACGCGCAGCAGGGTGTTGCGGGGGGTGGTGCCGAAGGCCTCCGCGGCCTCGACCAGTTCCTTGTCGACCTGGCGGATGCCCAGCTCGGTCATGCGGACGCCGGGGGCGAGCGCGAAGATCAGCGTGGCCACGATGCCCGGGGCGGAACCGGTCCCGAAGAACAGGATCGCCGGGATCAGGTAGATCATCGCGGGCAGCGTCTGCATGAAGTCCAGGATCGGCCTCACGAACGCGCTCACGCGGTCCGAGCGGGCCGCCCAGATGCCGACCGGCACCGCCACGACCAGGGCGATGATCGTGGCGACCAGCAGGAGCGCCAGGGTGACCATCGCGTTCTCCCACAGACCGAGGGAGTCGATGAAGGCGAAGCCGACGAAGGAGAGGACACCGGCGAAGGTGCCGCGCAGCCAGAAGGCCAGCACGGCGAAGATACCGGCGAGCAGCAGCGGCTCGGGGGCCTGGAGGACGGCGTTGATGCCGTCGTAGGCGCCGGTGAAGATGTCCTTGAGGAAGGTGAAGAGCCAGGACACGTTGTCGAGCAGCCAGTCGACGGTGCTGTTGACCCAGTCACCGAGGGGAACCCTAGGCACGGCTGATCACCTTCTTGCCGCCCTTGTCCCGCGGGCTCTCGCAGACGCCGGGGACGACGTCCTCGTCGTCCCCGAGGAAGCCGATGAGCCGCTGGGCCGGTACGACGCCGACCAGTCGGCGGTCGCCGTCGACCACGGCGACCGCGTGGGGCACGCGGGCGCTGATCGCGCACAGTTCCGAGAACGGGGTGTCGGGCGTGGCGGTCTCGCAGTCGCAGTCGGCCTCGTCGCCGCGCACGTCGGTCTCCATGACGGCACCGGCGGTCAGGACGCGGGAACGGTCGACGTCCTTGGTGAAGGAGGCGACGTAGTCGTTGGCGGGACGTATCAGGATGTCCTGCGCGGTGCCTATCTGCACGATCCGGCCGTCCCGCATGACGGCGATGCGGTCGCCCAGGCGCATGGCCTCGTTCAGGTCGTGGGTGATGAAGACGATGGTCTTCTTCAGGGTCTTCTGCAGGTCGAGCAGCTGGTCCTGCATGTCGCGGCGGATCAGCGGGTCGAGGGCGCTGAACGACTCGTCCATCAGGAGCAGGTCGGCGTCGGTGGCGAGCGCGCGGGCCAGGCCCACGCGCTGCTGCATGCCGCCGGACAGCTCGTCCGGCCAGGACTTCTCCCAGCCGGCCAGGCCGCACAGGGCGAGCGCCTCGTCGGCGCGGCGTTCGCGCTCGGCGCGGGGCACGCCCTGCACTTCGAGACCGTAGGCAGCGTTGTCACGGACGCTGCGGTGCGGGAAGAGCGCGAAGTGCTGGAAGACCATGCTGATCTTCCTGGAGCGGACCTCGCGCAGCTCGCGGTCGCTGAGTTCGGTGAGGTCCTGGCCCCCGAAGCGGACGTGCCCGGCGGTCGGCTCCGACAGGCCGTTGAGCATGCGCAGCAGCGTGGACTTGCCGGATCCGGACAGGCCCATCACCACGAAGATCTCGCCGGGTTCCACGGTGAAGGACGCGTCGATGACGGCGGCGGTGGTGCCGTCGGCGCGCAGTTCCTCGCGGACGTCGCCCTGGTCCTCCCGGGCGTCCCCCTGGTCCTTGCGGACATCCCCCTGGCGCAGTCGTTCGACTGCCTGGTCCGGTTTCCTGCCGAAGACCTTGTACAGGCTTTCGGCCTCTAGTCTGGCTGACACGCTTACCTCTTGAGTCGGGGGCAGGGACACGGGCGCGCGGACTGATTGATACGACTCGCTAACAGTTGAACGCATCAACCAGCTTCGGCCCGGCTGCGCGCCTGCCCCGATCCTTATGACCCAAACACACGAGTGACCCAGTTCACACACCCTGCACCGCTCGGCCACATGTCCTGCGGCATGATGCGAGGCGTGACCGGACGACTGATGCTTCTCGACACCGCCTCCCTCTACTTCCGCGCCTACTTCGGTGTGCCGGACTCGGTGAGGGCGCCCGACGGCACGCCGGTGAACGCCGTGCGCGGGCTCCTCGACTTCATCGACCGCCTGGTGAAGGACCACCGGCCCGACCACCTGGTGGCCTGCATGGACGCCGACTGGCGCCCGCGGTGGCGGGTGGAGCTGATCCCCTCCTACAAGGCGCACCGCGTGGCCGAGGAGCGCCCCTCGGGCCCCGACGAGGAGGAGGTGCCCGACACGCTGTCGCCGCAGGTGCCCGTCATCGGGGCCGTACTCGACGCGCTCGGCATCGCCCGCGTCGGCGTGGCCGGGTACGAGGCGGACGACGTCATCGGCACCTACACCGCACGGGCGGGCGGACCGGTCGACATCGTCACCGGCGACCGGGACCTGTACCAGCTCGTCGACGACGCCCGGGGCGTGCGCGTGCTCTACCCGGTCAAGGGCGTGGGCACGCTCAACCTCGTCGACGAGGCCGCGCTGCGCGAGAAGTACGGCGTCGACGGCCGCGGGTACGCCGATCTGGCACTGCTGCGGGGCGACCCGAGCGACGGCCTGCCCGGCGTGCCCGGCATCGGCGAGAAGACGGCGGCCAAACTGCTCGCCGAGTTCGGGGACCTGGCGGGGATCCGGAGCGCCGTCGACGACCCGAAGGCGAGGCTCACCCCCACGCAGCGCAAGCGCCTCACCGAGGCGGCGCCCTACCTCGCCCTCGCCCCGAAGGTCGTCCGGGTCGCCGACGACGTACCGCTGCCGGACGTCGGCACCGCGCTGCCGCACGCACCGCACGACGCCGCCGCGCTGGACGCGCTCGCGGACCGCTGGGGCCTGGGCGGGTCGCTGCGGCGGCTGCTGACCACCCTCACCGGCTGAACGGCGCCGTGTGCCACCGCTCTCCATGAGCCACGGACGGGCCGGGGATGCTAGCTTAGGTAAACCTAAGTGAGAGATCCGCACGCAGGGAGCAGGGAGGCCGTCATGGCAGACCGTCCGGCACGCAAGCCGCGCAAGCCGCACACCGCACAGGTCGTCCGCACCGAGCGGCTGACCCCGCACATGCAGCGCGTGGTGCTCGGCGGCGAGGGCCTGGCCGCGTTCTCCGCGGACACCTGCACCGACCACTACGTGAAACTGCTGTTCCCCGCCGAGGGCGCGACCTATCCGGAGCCCTTCGACATGGAGCGGATCCGCGAGGAGTTCCCCCGCGAGCAGTGGCCGGTGACCCGGACGTACACCGTCCGGCACTGGGACGCCGAGCACCGCGAGATGACGCTGGACTTCGTCATCCACGGCGACGAGGGGCTGGCCGGGCCCTGGGCGAAGCGCGTCCGGCCGGGCGAGACCGTCCACTTCATGGGCCCCGGCGGCGCCTACGCCCCCGACAGCGCCGCCGACTGGCACCTGCTCGCCGGTGACGAGAGTGCGCTGCCCGCCATCGCCCGGTCCCTGGAAGCGCTGCCCGACGGCGCCCGCGCCTTCGCCTTCGTGGAGATCGACGGTCCCCACGAGGAGCAGAAGATCGACTCCGACGTCGAGGTCGTCTGGCTGCACCGCGGCGACCGTCCGGTGGGCAGGGCCCTGGTCGAGGCCGTGCGCGGGCTGCGCTTCCCCGAGGGCCGGGTGCACGCCTTCGTCCACGGCGAGGCGGCGTCCGTGAAGGAGCTGCGCCGGTACCTGCGGGTGGAGCGGGAGATCCCCCGCGAGGACCTGTCCATCTCCGGCTACTGGCGGCTCGGCCACAACGAGGACGGCTGGCAGGCGTCGAAGCGGGAGTGGAACGCCCGGATCGAGGCCGAGCAGGAGGGCGGCACGAGCGCCGCGTAACGAGCGCCGCTACGGCCCCGCGGCGCCCGGCGCCTCAGCCGTCGCCCCGGTCGCCGCGTACGCGCGCGTGCAGGTGCATGTCGTGCCAGCCGTCCGGGTGGAGCACGGCGCTGCGCTTGGTGCCCTCCACCGTGAAGCCCGCCTTCGTCGCCACCCGGCACGAGGCCCCGTTGGCGACGGCGTGCAGGAGTTCCAGGCGCTGGAAGCCGATCTCGTCCAGGGCCCAGCGGGAGAGCGTCCGGGTGGCGCGCGCGGCGACGCCCTGGCCGCGGGCCTTCGCGGTGGTCCAGTAGGCGATCTCGGCCACCCCGTCGTCGAGCACCACGTCCCGCAGGGCGATCCGGCCGAGCAGCCGGTCGTCCGCCGCGTCGGCGACGGCCCACTGCGGCTTGCGCTCCCCCTCCCATGCCTCCTGCCACTCGGCGATCCAGCCCCGCACCTCCTCCTGCGAGTCGGCGGCGCGGGCGTGCCACTGGCGCATCACCGGGTCCTGGAATGCCTCGTGCACGGCGGGGGCGTCCTCGGCCCGCCAGGGGCGCAGCACGAGTCCGTCACCGGTGCGGAGGGTGGGTTGTGGAGTGCGGGAGAGGGCGCCTGCGGCGAGGACCGGCTCTGTCAGGAAGGGCATGGGCGGCATCCTGCCAACGGGACCCTCCTGGAGCCCAGCGGTTTTCCGGAGCGGTCCCCGCCGCCGCGGCCCGCCTCACCGGCCCCCCGCCTCGTAGGCTGGCGACGATGAGACGCCGTACCCCTCCCCCGCCCTCGCCCCTGCCGCAGCGCGACGGCATCGACGCGGTGCGGCTGCGGCTGCCCGCGGGCGGACCGTGGTCCACGGTGCGGGAGCACCTGGCGCAGCGGCTGTCGGGTGCGGGAGCCGGCGTGGTCGACGGCATGTTCGACGCGGGGCTGTTCGTGGGTGCGGACGGCCGTGCCGTTGCGGGCGACACGCCGTACGAGCCGGGCATGTACGTGTGGTTCCACCGCGAGCTGCCCGCCGAGGTGCCGGTGCCGTTCCCGTTGGAGATCGTGTACCGCGACGAGCACCTCGTCGTCGCGGACAAGCCGCACTTCCTGGCCACCACCCCGCGCGGCGGCCATGTCACCCAGACCGCGCTGGCACGGCTGCGCCGGGAGCTGGGCATCCCCGCGCTCGGTGCCGCGCACCGCCTGGACCGGCTCACCGCCGGACTGGTCCTGTTCACCGTGCGTCCCGAGGAACGCGGCGCCTACCAGGGCCTGTTCGCCGAACGGCGGGTGCGCAAGGAGTACGAGGCCGTCGCTCCGTACGATCCCGCGCTCGTCCTCCCCCGGACCGTCCGCAGCCGGATCCTCAAGGAGCGCGGGGTGCTCGCCGCCCGCGAGGTCGACGGCGAGCCGAACGCCGTGACCCGCGTCGAGCTGCTCGCCCGCCGGCTCGACCGCGGGCTCGGCCGGTACCGGCTGTTTCCCGGCACCGGCCAGACCCACCAGCTGCGCGTGCACCTGAGCTCCCTCGGCGTGCCGATCCTGGGCGACCCCCTCTACCCCGAGGTGGCCGCCCCCGTGCCGGCCGGCGACTTCCGGCGTCCGCTGCAACTGCTCGCACGGGAGCTGGCGTTCACCGACCCGGTGACGGGGCGCGAGCACCGCTTCCGCAGCGGGCGGTCCCTCGGGGCGTGGACGGCGTACGAGGAGTGGGCCGACGGTCAGTAGCCGCGCCACCAGAGCAGGAAGCGCTGCCAGGCACCGCGCGGCCGGGGGCTCTCCGGTTCGGGCGCCCGCGGGGGCGCCGCGACCGTCACCGGGGCGGCCTCGGACCGAGGCGGGTGGGACGGCAGGGGCGGTTCCGTGCGTGGTTCCAACCCCGGGGTGCCGACGTGCCAGGGGGTGCGCTGGGCCGGGAGGGGGGCGTGGCTCGGCTGCTGCATGATGTCCTGCTGCGCCTTCGGCTCGAACCGCACCGGCAGTTCCACCAGGTGCCGGGAGGCGATCGACGACCGCCACCGCAGTTCGTCCTCGTCCCAGTCGAGCTGGACGTCGGGCAGCCGCATCAGCAGCGCGTCGATGCCGGCGTCGGCGATGGCGCGGCCGATGTCCTGGCCGGGGCACTCGTGCGGGCCGCCGCCGAAGGCGAGGTGCGCCCGGTTGCCCTGCATGCTCGCGTCCAGGTCGGGGCGGATGCGCGGGTCCACGTTGCCCGGCGCGATGCCGAGGAGCAGACCGTCGCCGGCGCGGATGCGCTGCCCGCCCAGTTCCGTCTCCTGCTTGGCGAAGTAGGCCAGGACGGTGCTGAACGGCGGCTCGTCCCACAGGGACTGCTCGACCGCCTCGGGCACCGTCATCTGGCCCCCGCTGAGCTGGGCGCGGAAGCCCGGGTCGGTGAGCACCACCCGCAGCACGTTGCCGATGAGGTTGACGGTCGCCTCGTAGGCGGCCAGCAGGACCACCCGCAGGTGCTCCCGGACCTCGTCGTCGGTGAGCCCGGCCGGGTGGGTGACCAGACGGCCGGCGATGTCGTCGGCCGGGTCGGCCCTGCGGGCCTCGGTGAGCCGGCCCAGCGCCTCCATGACGTGGGCGTGGCTGGCGATCGCGGTGTCGGTGCCCTTGAGGGTGTCGCGGGCCGCCTCCACCATGCGGTCGCTGTACTCGTCGGGCATGCCGAGCAGGTGGCACATCACGCCCATCGGCAGGTGCTCGGCGAACTGGCCGACGAGGTCGGCGCGGCCCTCCTCGCAGAACCGGTTGACGATGCGCTGGGTGTAGCGCTTGATGTGCCGGCGCAGCTCCCGGAAGTCGAGGCCGGACATGGCGCTGGTGACCGCGCCGCGCAGCCGCTTGTGCTCCTCTCCCTCGGCGTGGGAGCAGATGGGCTGCCAGGCGATGTGCGGCATCAGCGGGTGGTCGGGCTTGACCATGCCCTCGTTGAGCGGCGACCAGATCCGGCTGTCCCGGGAGAACTGGGCGGGGGTGCTCACCATGTGCAGGTTCTCGGCGTGTCCGAGCACCACCCACATGGGTACGTCGTCGTGGAGCAGCGCGGGGGCGACCGGCCCGTGCTGCTCGCGCAGCTTCTCGTACAGCTCCTCCAGGTCTTCCGCCTCGTGCAGCCGGTGCAGGCCGCCCGGTCCGACGCCGTGCGCGGGGCAGCCGGGCGGTGGTTCGAGCAGGCGGTCGCCCGTTCCGGTCGGGGAGTGGCGTTCAGGCGTCACAGTCTCGCTCCGCAGGGGAAGTGTGGGTCACGTCAAGGGGGTGTCGGTGGGGCGCGCGGGTCAGGTGAGCGCGCCCTTCATGGCGAGGGCGTGCAGGAACCGCATCAGGGTCATCAGGACGTCCCGGCTGGACGCGCGGCGGCGCACGTCGCAGTCGAGGATGGGGATCTCCTCGGGCAGGTCGAGCGCGGTCCGCAGTTCGGCGACGGGGTAGCGGGGCGCGTCGGGGAAGGTGTTGACGGCGACCACGAAGGGCACGCCGCGTTCCTCCAGGCGCCCCATGACGTCGAAGCTGACCTCCAGGCGGCGGGTGTCTACGAGCACGACCGCGCCGAGGGCGCCCTCGAACAGGCCGTTCCACAGGAACCAGAAGCGCTCCTGGCCGGGTGTGCCGAAGAGGTACAGGACCAGTTCGTCGGTGATGGTGATCCGGCCGAAGTCCATGGCCACGGTGGTGGCGGTCTTGGAGGCGGAACCGTAGTTGTCGTCGACCCCGATACCGGCCTGGGTCATCGTCTCCTCGGTGGTCAGCGGTCTGATCTCGCTGACCGAGCCGACCATCGTGGTCTTGCCGACCCCGAAGCCGCCCACGATGACGATCTTCACGGCGGCCTCGGCCGTGTGCGGCAGCCGGTCCTCGGTCCGCGGGCCCGGGATCGTGTCAGAGCTTTTGAAGTCCATGCATCACCGCTTCGAGGAGGTTTCGGTCGGCGACCTTCTGGCGGACGATGGGGGCGCGGGCCTGCACCAGTTCCGTCGCCAGCAGGTCGGTGAGCAGCACGGTCACCACACTGAACGGCAGGCTCAGGTAGGCCGACAGCTCCGCCACGGACAGGGGTGCCGCGCACAGCCGCAGCAGGGCGGCCTGTTCCGGAGTGGCGGACACCGGGGGGTCGGCGCGGGCCACGATCAGGGTGACGAGGTCGATGTCGGCGCGCTCCCCGTTCCCCTCCCCGCCGATGACGAAGAGCCGCTCGGGGTTGCGGGTCTCGCCCTCTTTTCCGGACGTGCCGGACGCTCCGGACGACGGTGGGGTGGCGGGCCGGTCCGGTCCGGGCGATCGCCTCCGGCGTCGGGGAGGAGTCATACGGTCTGCCCGTTGCGCCGGGCGGGACTGGTCAGGTGGGGGCCGATGCGGGCGACCAGGTCGGCCATGCTCAGGCCCATCCGGCCGGGCTCGCAGCGCACGTCGGAGAGCACCGCGAGGTAGGCGTTGGGGCCGGCCGCCATCAGGTAGAAGTAGCCGCCGTTCATCTCGATGAGCACCATCTTCATGTCGCCGTCGCTGGTGGGGATCTCCTGGCTGACGGCGCTCGCCAGGCTCTGCAGGCCGGCGCAGGCGGCGGCGACGCGGTCGGCGGCGTCCGGGTCGCCGGAGTAGCGGGCGATGCGCAGGCCGTCGGCGGAGAGCACCACGATCATCTCGATGCCCGGGACACCGTCGTAGAGATCACGGAGCATCCAGTCGAACTTGCCTTGCTGCTCGATCACTTGAGGTTCCCCTCGTCGTCTGCCGGGGCGTGGGCCGGCTCGTTGCTGCTGGACTGCTGGTGCTGGGTGGTGCCCGGGTGCTGCTTGAGTCCCTCCCAGAAGGCCCCGATGAAGTGCCCCGGCGGGAGCCCCTGGTCCTTCTCCGGCTCGGGTTCGGGCGCCGAGGGGGCGGGGATGCCGTTGCGGGCCCGCTCGGCGGCCTGACGGGCCTCGCGCTCGGCGTCCTCGCGCTCCCAGACCGCCTGTTCGGCGAGGCGCTGGCTGAGGGGCATCTTGACCCGGCTGCGGCGTTGCGGGAGACCGCCCGCCGTCCACTCGGTCACCTCCGGAACCTCGTCCTCCAGGGAGACCGTGGCAGGGATGCGGGGGCTGGTGGGACGGCGCTTCTTGGGCTTGCGCTGCGGTCCGGGCAGGGCGTCCGGGCCCGGGGTCGGGATCGAGGTCGCGCCGATGCCGTGGGCGAGTCCGACGCCGGGCTCGGTGGTCATCATCTTGCTGGGCACGATGAGGATGGCGCGGACGCCGCCGTACGCGGAGGCGCGCAGCGAGACGTCCATGCCGAACTGGGTGCACAGCCGGCCGACGACGGACAGTCCCAGGCGCGGGTGGTGGGCGAGGTCCTGCACGTCGGTGCCGCGCTTGGCCTGCTCGAGAAGGCCCTCGATACGGGCGCGGGACTCCTCGCTGAGGCTGACACCCGCGTCCTCGATCTCGATGCAGACACCGCTCTGCACCTCGGTCGCGGTGACGTGCACCTTGGCCCCGGGCGGCGAGTAGCGGGTGGCGTTGTCGAGGAGTTCGGCCGCGGCGTGGATGACGGGTTCGACCGCCGTGCCCTTGATGTTGACCTTGGCGATGGAGGCCAGGTTGATCCGGCGGTACTCCAGGATCCGGGACATGGCGCCGCGCAGCACGCTGTAGAGGGCGACCGGCTCGGGCCACTGGCGTCCGGGCCTGCCGCCGCCGATCACGGAGATGGAGTCGGCGAGGCGGCCGATGAGCGAGGTGCCGTGGTCGATGCGCAGGAGGTCGTCGAAGACCTCGGGGTTGCGCCCGTGGTCCTCCTCCATCTCGCGCAGTTCCTTGTTCTGCTGGTGGACGATCGCCTGGACGCGGCGGGCGATGTCGACGAAGGAGCGCTCGGCGGACTCGCGCATGGAGTCCTGGTGGTCGACGATCTCGCAGACCAAGCGGATCAGCCGGCGCTGGGGCTCGCCGAGTTCGGTGTAGGAGGGGTCCACCTCGCCGATGCGGCGCACCACCTCCTCGGGGGTGCTGCCCGAGCGCATGGCGGCCAGGACGGTGGGGATGACCTCGCCGCCGAGGCGGACCATCTCCTCGTGGTGGCTCGCGGCCCGGCGGTCCAGATACGCGCTGTGACGGGCGTGCTCGGCACGCAGGGCGCGCAGCGTGCGGCCGCGGCGTACGACTTCGGCGCCCGCGGTGATCACCAGGAGGGTGGCAACGGCACCGCACAGGCCGACGGCGAGCCGGGCCGGTTCCGTCACCAGGGCGACGGCGGCCCCGGTGGCCGCGGCCATCAGTATGGCCGGCAGCAACAGGGTTCGCGCGTAGGGAAGTTCGCGGCGACCTGGAGGGGAATCAACACTCACCATGTAGGCCCTCTGAAATGGATCGGCTGGGGATGGGGGAGCTTGCGGCGGGGTATGTCCGGGAGTTGTCGGGATCTTCGGCGCATTGGGAACAAGCGCGCGATTACACCTCAACTCGGTGCGCTGCGGGCGAGCTTAGTCCGAGCGGATCATCGCCGGGTCATATTCGGCAACCGCCTGAAACGGGCCCGGGGGCCGGAGTAGTGTCGACCCCATTTACACGCCGGGGAATCATTCGAACACATGGAGTAAGGGCCGATGGGTGCCCGAAACTCACTCACCGTGATGAGGGAGGGGCGTGTCGGACGTCGGGAACACGCGAAGGCCCGGCGGTGGTTCCCGCCGGGCCTTCGAAGGTGTGCCGGTGTGCCGGGGGTCAGCCCACGGACGAGTAGGCGACCACCCCGCGCAGCAGTTCGTCGACCGCCTTGCGCGCGTTCTTCGGGACGGTGGAGCCCGCGCCCGGGGCGGCGGCAGAGATCTGGCCGAGGACGTCGATGACCTGCTTGCACCAGCGCACGAAGTCGCCGGCCGGCATCTCCACCTCGCGCAGCACCTCGTCGAGGCCCTTGCCGGAGGCCCACATGTACGCCGCCCAGGCGAAGCCGAGGTCGGGCTCGCGCTGGCCGACGCCCTCGGTCTGGCTGATCCGGAAGTCCTCCTCCAGGGCGTCGAGCCGGCCCCAGATGCGGACCGTCTCGCCGAGCGCCGCCTTCGCCCTGCCGGAGGGCACCTTCGGCGCCGTCGCGTCGTCGGCGACCCGGGACTCGAAGACCAGCGCCGAGACACAGGCGGCCAGCTCGGCCGGGGAGAGCCCCTCCCACACGCCCTCGCGCAGGCACTCGCTGGCCAGCAGGTCCAGCTCGCCGTAGAGCCGGGCGAGGCGCTTGCCGTGCTCGGTGACCTCGTCGCCGCGCAGGTAGTCCAGCTCCGTCAGGAGCGCGACGATGCGGTCGAAGGTGCGGGCGATGGTGTTCGTCCGGCCCTCGATCCGGCGTTCCAGCTGCGAGGTGTCGCGCGACAGCCGGTGATAGCGCTCGGCCCAGCGGGCGTGGTCCTCGCGGTCGTCGCAGCCGTGGCAGGGGTGGGCGCGGATCGCCTTGCGCAGCCGGGAGATCTCCCGGTCGTCCGCCGCCTGGGAGCGCTTCTTGCGGGCCCGCTCGGGCGGGATGTGCCCGGCCTTGGTCCGCAGCGCGGAGGCGAGGTCGCGGCGGGACTGCGGGGAGCGCGGGTTGAAGGACTTCGGGATCCGCATCCGGTCCAGCGCCTCGACGGGCACCGGGAAGTCCATCGACGCCAGCCGCTTGACCTGCCGCTCGGCGGTCAGCACCAGCGGGCGCGGCCCGTCGTGGTGCTCGAAGCCGCGGTGGCCGTTGGACCGCCCGGCGGGCAGCCCCGGGTCGAGGACGAGGGCGAGGCCGGCGTACTTGCCCGTGGGCACGTGGATGACGTCGCCGGGCTTCAGCTTCTCCAGCGCCACGGCGGCCTCCGCGCGGCGCTGGTTGGCGCCCTGCCGGGCCAGTTCGTTCTCCCGGTCCTTCAGCTCGCGGCGCAGCCGGGCGTATTCGTCGAAGTCGCCGAGGTGGCAGGTCATGGAGGCCTTGTAGCCCTCCAGACCCTCCTCGTTGCGCTGCACCTGCCGGGAGATACCGACGACGGACTTGTCCGCCTGGAACTGCGCGAAGGACGTCTCCAGCAGCTCCCGCGAACGGTGCCGGCCGAACTGGTCGACCAGGTTGACCGCCATGTTGTACGACGGCCGGAAGCTGGAACGCAGCGGATACGTGCGGGTGCCGGCCAGCCCCGCGAGGTGCTCGGGGTTCATGCCGCGCTGCCACAGCACCACGGCGTGGCCCTCGACGTCGATGCCGCGCCGTCCGGCCCGGCCGGTGAGCTGGGTGAACTCGCCGGGGGTGATGTCGGCGTGCTGCTCACCGTTCCACTTGACGAGCTTCTCCAGCACGACCGAGCGGGCGGGCATGTTGATGCCGAGGGCGAGGGTCTCGGTCGCGAAGACCGCCTTCACCAGTCCGCGGACGAACAGCTCCTCGACGACCTCCTTGAACGTGGGCAGCATGCCCGCGTGGTGGGCGGCGATGCCGCGCTCCAGGCCCTCCAGCCACTCGTAGTAGCCCAGGACGTGCAGGTCCTCGGTCGGGATGGAGGCGGTGCGCTCCTCGACCAGGGCCCGGACCCGCTCCCGCGCGTCCTCGTCGTTGAGCCGGAGACCGGCGAACAGGCACTGCTGGACGGCGGCCTCGCAGCCGGCCCGGCTGAAGATGAAGGTGATCGCGGGCAGCAGGCCCTCGGAGTCGAGCCGCTCGATGACCTCGGGGCGGCTCGGCGTCCACACCCGCGAGCGCTGTCTGCGCTCCCGCTCCCGGTCGGCCTCCTTCATGGCGCGGCCGCGCCTGCGGTCCTGGTAGGACGGGCGGCTCGCCTCCAGACGCGCCATGCGGGTGAGGTCGGGGTTGACGGCCCTCTTGTGGCCCTCGGCCTCCTCGAACAGGTCGTACATCCGGCGCCCGGCCAGCACGTGCTGGAACAGCGGCACGGGCCGGTGTTCGGAGACGATCACCTGGGTGTCGCCGCGCACGGTGTCGAGCCAGTCGCCGAACTCCTCCGCGTTGGACACGGTCGCCGACAGTGAGACGAGGGTCACGGACTCGGGGAGGTGGATGATCACCTCCTCCCACACGGCGCCGCGGAAGCGGTCGGAGAGGTAGTGCACCTCGTCCATGACCACGTAGCCGAGGCCCAGGAGGGTCTGGGAGCCCGCGTACAGCATGTTCCGCAGGACCTCGGTGGTCATGACGACCACCGGGGCCTCGGAGTTCACGCTGTTGTCGCCGGTGAGCAGGCCCACTCTGTCCGCGCCGTAGCGGCGGCACAGGTCGGCGTACTTCTGGTTCGACAACGCCTTGATGGGTGTCGTGTAGAAGCACTTCTTGCCCTGCTGGAGGGCGAGGTGGACGGCGAACTCGCCGACGATCGTCTTGCCGGAGCCGGTGGGCGCGGCCACCAGCACGCCCTTGCCCGCCTCGAGCGCCTGACAGGCCTCGATCTGGAAGGGGTCGAGGCCGAAGTCGTACATCTCGCGGAAGGAGGCGAGCGCGGTGGCCTGCTCGACGGCGCGCTGACGGGCTGCCGCGTACCGCTCGGCCGGTGAGAGATCCTCTGTCATCGTGCTTTCGAGCGTACCGGGCCGCACTGACAACAGGACGATCATTATCGGGATCGGCCGTGTGGGGGTTCCGTGGGGGCGGCGACGCCTGCGGTCACCGCCCCGGCGGTCCTCAGGTCACGTCGTCGAAGCCGTTGACCCGGTCCCTGGTGGCCTGCTCGGGCAGGGCGCGGGCGGTGGTCACGGCCTCGACCTCGCCGATGTCCTCGGGCGTCAGGTCCAGGTCGGACGCCTCGTCGTCGTCCGGCTCCAGTGCCTCGCGGCGGCTCTTGCGGCGGTCGTTCAGCAGGGAGACGGTGACCGCGGCGAAGTACAGCACCCAGATCGGCCCGGCCAGCATGATCATGGTCAGCGGGTCCGTGCTGGGCGTGGCGATGGCGGCGAACAGCGTGATCCCCATGATCATCGCCCGCCACCAGCCGAGCATCCGCTTGCCGGACAGCACGCCGGTGAAGTTGAGCATCACCAGCAGCAGGGGCAGCTCGAAGGAGAGACCGAAGACGACCACCATGCGTGTGACGAGGTCGAGCAGATCGTCCAGCGGCAGCAGGTTGTCGACCTCGCTCGGGGTGAACTCGATCAGCACCTTCGCGGAGGTGGGCAGCACCGCGTAGGCGAAGTAGGCGCCGACGAGGAACAGCGGGGCACCGGTGGCGACGAACGCGTAGGCGTACTTCTTCTCCTTGCGGTGCAGGCCCGGGGCGACGAACGCCCACAGCTGGTAGAGCCAGACCGGCGAGGCCAGCACGATGCCGGCCGTCAGGGACACCTTCAGAGCCAGCGTGAAGGGGCCGAGCAGACCGTTGATGGTGATCTGCGCGCACGGCTTCGAGCCGTCCTCCGCCTGGGCCAGCTCCGCGAACGACTTCTCGCAGCCGATCGACTCGAGGATCGGGCCGGTGAGGACGTTGATGATCTCTCGGTAGAAGAAGGCGGCGACCACGGTGACGACGACAATGGCCAGCAGCGCCTTCGCGAGCCGGTTGCGAAGCTCACGAAGGTGCTCCGCGAGCGGCATCCGCCCCTCGGGATCCTTCTCCTTGTTGCGGGCAGACTTCAGCAACCCACGTTCCCATCTCGTGCGGCGGGCCGGAGGTCACCGGCCCTGCGTCAGCGCTTGGTCGTGTCCGTCGGCTCGGTGACCGGCCGGGAGCTGGTCACGTCGCCGGGGGCGGCCTGGATGGTGCGCTGCGCCGCGGACTGCTCGGGGTTCGGCGGGTCGGCGGGGGCGGCCTCGTCGGTCTTGGCCTCGCTCTTCATGGCCTTGGCCTCGCTCTTGAGGATGCGCGCCGACTTGCCGAGCGACCGCGCCATGTCCGGAAGCTTCTTCGCGCCGAACAGCAGGATGATGACGACGAGGATGAGAATGATCTCGGGGGCGCCGAGCCTTCCGAACATAAGTCTTTACCTTCTCACCGAGGCGGCTGGGTGGGGACGCTGTCCGACCGGCCGGACACGCGTCCGATCGATCGTCTTGTGCAGCGATCGTAACGCTCAGGGGTGAACGTGAGGCAATCCCCGTGCGTACTCCCGTCTCCGCGACCGGGCCTCGTTTTCCTGGCCGCGACCAGCAGGGTACCTTCCGGTGCCCGCCGGGTGACAGGGCGAAGCGGCGCAAAACGCGACTCGGGCACGTGTGGGGGGCCGCCCCCGAGGCGGCGCCGCGCACCGCGGTGCGCTCCGGTCCTTCACAACGCGTCCACGGCACGGGCCGCGCTCTCGGTCGCGCGCTCCAGGTCCTCCGCGGCCCGGCTGATCCGCCGGGCGGAGTCCGTCACCTGCCGGCCGAGGCGCTGCGCCTCCACGAACACCTTCACGGCGAAGACCGCGAGGACGGCAAGACCCAGGAAACCCATGGCAACGGCGAACATCGGCCAGAACATGAGGCGAGCCTAGACGGTGGGGTGCAGCCGCAGGGTTCTGACCCCGCCGCCGGTCAGCAGCTCCACGACCCGTTCCCCCGCGGGCTTGCGCACGGCCGACCCGCACTCGGGGCAGGTGAACGAGTAGAAGGTGGTGCGGCTCGTGGCACCGATGGCCAGGCGCAGCGCGCTCGCGGCGAGCTCGAAGCGGCCGCGGCAGTCCGGGCAGCCCGCCTTGAACACGACCGGGGACACGCGCCGCATGCCGGCGAACGCGGACGCCGCCGTCATACCGGGCCCGCCCGGCCCCAGGGGGTCGCTCACCGTGCTCGCTCCTGCTTGTCGTCCCGCCGCCCCGCGACCGTCTCGGACCCGTACTCGGGGGCCGCCGCGGTTCCGTCGTGCGCCCCGGCTGCCCGGGTCCCGTCGGCCGTCCCGGTCCCGCCGTGCTCCCCGGCCGCCTGACTTCCGCCGTGCGCCCTGGCCGCCGCGGCCCCGTCCTGCGCCCCGGCCGTCCGAGCCTCGCCGTGGTCCCCGGCCGTACCCGTCCCGCCGTGCTCCCCGGCCGCCTCGATCCCGTCGTACGCGGCCAGCGCCTCGCGGGCGGCCTGCCGGGCGCTGTCGGCCAGAGCGGGTGGGGACACGATCCGGCCGTCGCGGCCCAGCCGCAGCGCCAGCCGCCGCAGGGACGCCGGGTCGGGGGTGCGCAGGGTGATGCGCAGGCCGCCTTCGGGGAGTTCCTCCGCGCTGTCGTGCGGGTAGTACTCGGCGACCCAGCGCCCGCCGGGGCCGACCTCCACGACGACCTCCGGGTCCTCGGCGGCGGGCTGCACCAGCCCCTCCGACAGGTCCCGCAGCTCCACCTCGGGCGGCGCCGCGGGCTCGTCGAGGATGCGGATCTCGGCGACCCGGTCGAGCCGGAAGGTGCGCCGGGCCTCGGAGCGGCGGCACCAGGCCTCCACGTAGGTGTGTCCCACGCTGACCAGCCGGATCGGGTCGATCTCCCGCTCGGTGAGTTCGTCGCGGGCCGGCGAGTAGTAGCGGATCCACAGCCGGCGGCGCTCGGAGATGGCCCGGTCGACGTCGGCGAAGACACCGCCCTCGGACTCGAAGGTCACCGACAGGCGCGAGCTGGCACCCGCGGCCTCACCGGCCGAGGTCTCCACCTTGGCGGTGGCCCGCAGCAGCGCCTGCCGGTCGCTCTCGCGCAGGCCGGGCAGGGTCGCGACGGCACGGGCGGCCACCAGCAGCGCGGTCGCCTCGTCCGCGGCCAGCCGCAGCGGCTCGGCGGCGTCCGCGCCGAGGGCCGCCGGGTTGTGCCACCAGATGCGCTCGCCGTCGGTGTCGATGTCGAGCAGGTCGCCGCCGCGGAAACTGGTGCCGCACATCGGCAGCACGTCGAGGTCCGAGACCAGTTCGTCCTCCGTGATGCCGAAGGCCCGCGCGACGTCCTCGACCCGGGCCCCGGGGCGTTCGCGCAGATACGTCACCAGGGAGAGCATCCGTCGGGTCTGGTCGATGGCGTTCACTGCCCTGACCGGTTTGCCTGCCACTGTGTTGTCCGCTCCCCCTCAGCCCTTGGCGACGGCACGCAGCCGGTCCACCACGTCCGCACGCAACTCCGCGGGCTCCAGCACCACCACGTCCGGCCCGAACTCCACCAGCCAGGCGTCCAGCCCGTGCCCGTACGGAACTTCCAACTCGTCCCAGCCGTCGCCGAGTTCCCGTACCCCGGTGGCCTTCGCCCGAAGGGGGTACCCGGCGCCCGTCCGCAGCCGGATCAGCGCGGAGCGGTCGGCGGTCTCCCCCGCCCAGCTCGCGACCGTCTCCCGGACGGTGACGACGTCCGGCACGGGAGCGGTGAACCGCGCGCCGCGCGAACGGACCTTCCCCGTGATCCGCGACAGCCGGAATACCCGCTCGGCACCGCGGTCGCGGTCGAATCCGGCCAGGTACCAGTGGCCGCGCCAGCACTCCAGCGCCCACGGCTCCACGTGCCGCGGCTCGGGTTGAGCCGCGTTCGCCTTGCGGTAGTCGAAGACGACCGGCCGGCGGTCGCGGCAGGCCAGCATCAGCGGCTCGAAGGCGGCCTCGTGCACCGGGATGCGGGGCTCCAGCGCGCCGTGCGCCTCGTACGGGTCGACGTCCTCGGGCAGTCCGGCCGCGCGCAGTTTCTGCAGCGCGCCGCTCGCGGCACCGGCGAGCCGGGCCTGCTGCCACACCTTCGCGGCCAGGCCGAGCGCGGCGGCCTCCTCGGCGTCCAGGGTGATGGGCGGCAGCCGGTTGCTGTCCCGGCGGGCCAGGTAGCCGATCTCTCCGTCCAGGCTCTCCACGGTCTCGATGACCAGTCCGAGTTCGCGAAGATCGTCCTTGTCGCGCTCGAACATGCGGTTGAAGGCGTCGTCGGAGCCCGCCTCGAGATAGGCCTCGACCGACTCGCGCAGCTCACGCTTGCTGAGCGGCCGCCGTGTCCCGAGCAGACACAGCGCCAGGTTCATCAGCCGCTCGGCCTTGGCAATGGCCATCGACGCCCTTCTCCCTATGGTGCTTACGACGGATGACCGTACCGCCCCGCGGTGGCGCGGCAAAAGCCGAGGGCCCATGCCCGGACAGGCATGGACCCCGGATGACCGGCTCTGATCACTGTCCGTTCGGACGGTGGTCAGACTCCGAGCAGATCGACCACGAAGATCAGCGTCGAGCCCGCCGGGATCGCCGGGGTCGGGCTCTGGTCGCCGTAGGCGAGGTGCGCGGGGATGGTCAGCTGGCGGCGGCCGCCGACCTTCATGCCCTGCACGCCCCGGTCCCAGCCCGCGATGACACGGCCGCCACCGAGCGGGAAGCGGAACGGCGCACCGCGGTTCCAGCTGGCGTCGAACTCCTCGCCCGTGCTGAAGGTCACGCCCACGTAGTGGACGGTCACGGTCTGACCGGCCTCGGCAACCGCGCCGTCGCCCTCCCAGATGTCCTTGATCTCGAGGTCCGCCGGGGGCTCGCCGCCCGGGAAGTCGACCTCGGGCTTGTCGATGCTCACGTGTTCAGCTCCTGCTTGTCTGCGGAAAGGCAACGGCCCAAGTCTGTCATCCCCCGCACCTCACATCTTCGCGAGGATGTCGACGGAGAAGATGAGCGTGGAGTCCTTCTGGATGCCGCTGCCCTCCGGCGGGCTGTCGCCGTAACCCAGGTCCGGCGGGATGACGATCAGGACGCGGCTGCCGACCTTCTTGCCCGTCAGACCCTGCGCCCAGCCCTTGACGACCTGCTGCAGCGAGAACGACGTCAGCTGCTTCCTGGCGTACGTGGAGTCGAACTCCTTGCCGCCGTCCCACAGCACACCCTTGTACTGCACGAGCACGCTGTCCTGCGCGCCGACCTCGGCGCCGTCGCCCTCCAGGACGTACTCCGCGACGAGCTTCTTCGGCGCGTCGGTCTTCGGCACCTCGATGGAGGGCGCCTTGCCGTCGGTGTTGGTGCCGACCTTCGGCAGGGCCGCGTCGTCCTGGGGGACCTTCTTGCCCTGGGCGCTGCTCCTGGCGTTGAAGGTGTCCTGGATGTCGACCACGAACACCAGCGTGTCGTCGCCCTTGATACCCGCCTGCTCGTTGCCCTGCTCGCCGTACCCCCAGGTGGGCGGGACGGAGAACTCGACCCGGCTGCCGGTCTTCTTGCCGGTGAGCGCGTAGCGCCAGCCGTCGATGATGCTGCCCTGGGCGAGCTGGATGAGGATGGGCGTCTTGCGGTCGTAGGAGTTGTCGAAGACCTTCGCGCTCTGCCAGATCTGACCGAGGTAGTCGGCCGAGATGAAGTCGTTCTCCGCGACGGCCTTGCCGCCGCCCGCGACGACCGTCTTCACCGCCAGGTCCTTGGAGGGCTCGCCGCTGCCCTTGGCGACGGTCGGCTTCTCACCGAACTTCGTCCCCGCCGTGATCGCCGGCAGCGGACCGTCGACGATCTTCGGTGGCGGCGCCGCCGACGTGGCCGACGCCTCCGGCGACGCGCTGTCGCCCGCGCTGCTCGAACCGGAGTCGTCGTCGTCACCGCATGCGGCGAGCGTGACCATCCCGGCGGGGACGGCGATGAGGAGTGAGCGTCGGCGCACGGTGGGGGCCTCGTATCGGTGTGGGTCGGTCCTGGCTGACGGGGTGCGCGCAACTCTACGGCGTGAGAAGGGCACCGTACGGCTAACGTACGGTGCCCGTGTGGCGTTCCGCCCTTTCGTGCGGAAGGCGCGACTCTCACCCCGTCCGGGTCACATCCCGGCGATCAGCTTCTCCACCCGGTCGTCCACCGAACGGAACGGGTCCTTGCACAACACGGTGCGCTGCGCCTGGTCGTTGAGCTTGAGGTGGACCCAGTCGACGGTGAAGTCCCGGCGCTGCTCCTGGGCCCGCCGGATGAAGTCGCCGCGCAACCGGGCCCGAGTGGTCTGCGGCGGAACGGACTTGCCCTCGAAGATCTTCAGGTCGTTGGCGACCCGGGCGGCCTGCCCCTTCTTCTCGAGCAGGTAGTACAGGCCACGACGGCGGTGGATGTCGTGGTAGGCGAGGTCTATCTGCGCGACCCGCGGGTGCGACATGGTCATGTTGTGCTTGGCCCGGTACCGCTCCAGGAGCTTGTACTTCATGACCCAGTCGATCTCGGTGTCGATGCGGTCGAGGTCCTCGGCCTCGATCGCCTCCAGGGTGCGGCCCCACAGCTCCAGCACCCGCTCCACGGTGCCGGTGCGGATACCGCGGCGGTCGACGAAGTCGACGGCCTTCTCGTAGTACTCCCGCTGCACCTCCAGCGCGGACGCCTCCCGGCCGCTGGCCAGGCGCACCTTGCGCCGCCCGGTGATGTCGTGGCTGACCTCGCGGATCGCCCGGATCGGGTTCTCCAGGGTCAGGTCGCGCATCACCGTGCCCGCCTCGATCATGCGCAGCACCAGGTCGGTGGCGCCGACCTTCAGCAGCATCGTCGTCTCGGACATGTTCGAGTCGCCCACGATGACGTGCAGCCGCCGGTAGCGCTCGGCGTCGGCGTGCGGCTCGTCACGCGTGTTGATGATGGGCCGGGAACGGGTGGTCGCCGAGGAGACGCCCTCCCAGATGTGCTCGGCCCGCTGACTGACGCAGTACACCGCGCCGCGCGGCGTCTGCAGCACCTTGCCGGCACCGCAGAGCAACTGCCTCGTCACCAGGAACGGAATGAGGATGTCCGCGAGCCGCGAGAACTCACCGTGCCGGGCCACGAGGTAATTCTCGTGACAACCGTACGAGTTGCCCGCGGAGTCGGTGTTGTTCTTGAAGAGGTAGACGTCGCCCGCGATTCCCTCCTCGTGCAGGCGTCGTTCGGCGTCCACCAGGAGTCCTTCGAGAATGCGCTCGCCCGCCTTGTCGTGGGTGACGAGCTCAGTCACGTTGTCACACTCGGGTGTCGCGTATTCCGGATGTGATCCCACGTCGAGATACAGGCGGGCACCGTTGCGCAGAAAGACATTGCTGCTGCGGCCCCATGACACGACACGGCGGAAGAGGTACCGCGCCACCTCGTCAGGCGACAGGCGGCGCTGTCCCCTGAACGTGCACGTGACGCCGTACTCGTTCTCCAGCCCGAAAATGCGGCGGTCCATGACTGAACATTACGCCTGATGACCCGAACTGAAACGGGGTTCGACGGCACGGTTTGGATCATTTTCCGATGAAGCCGCAACCACCGCTCCCCACGCGGGAGCTGCGAGGACCCGCCCCGTGCACGCCAGCACGAGCAGGGAGACGCACCCCGCCGCCCCGGGCAGGGCGAAGCCCCACAAGGCCCCGCCGTGCTCCACCACGGGCCCCGCGAGCCCGGTCCCCACCGACGCCCCCACGGTGAAGGTCGTCACCAGCCACGAGAACGCCTCCGTCACCGTGCCACGCGGCGCGTGCACGTCGACGAGGACGAACGCGCAGGCGATGCACGGCGCCAGGAAGACACCCGCCAGGACCGTGAGCAGCACCATGGCCACCGCCCCCGGCATCAGCATCAGCGGCAGGTAACAGACCGCCAGCAGCGCCACCAGCATCCGCAGTCGCCGCGCCGGCTCCCCGGCCCACCGACGCGACCCGTAGACGGCTCCCCCGACCAGCGCGCCCAGCCCCAGCGCCGCCATCAGCCACCCGTAGACGGCGTCACCCCCGTGCTCGTCCGCGTAGGGCACGGACGCGACGGTGATGGATCCGAGCGCCATCCCCACGAACAGGAAGGCACCCAGCAACGCCAGCAGCCCGCCCGAACGCAGCGCGCCGAGCCAGTGCGCCTCGCGCGACGCCGACCGCCACGCGCGCGAGGGCGGCGACACGACGACGGACAGCGCGCCCAGCACCCCCAGCCCGTTCAGCACCAGCAGCGCCACCAGCGGCGACCAGAGCGACACGCACACCGTCACGAGCAGCGGCCCGACGGTGAACATGACCTCCTGCGCCACGGCGTCCATCGCGTACGCCGTGTGCACCTGGTCCTCCTTGCCCAGCACACTCGGCCACAGCGCCCGCAGACCGCCCTCCAGCGGCGGCGTGAACAGCCCGGCCGCGCCCACGGCCGCGTACGCGAGCCAGGACGTCCCGGTGCCCGCGAAGGCGAACACGCTCATCGCGACCGCCGACAGCACGGCCGCCGGCAACTGAACCCGCGGCTGCCCGTGCAGATCCACCAGTCGCCCCAGCACGGGCTGGCCCACCGCGTTCGCGACGCCGTACACGGCGGCCAGCGCCCCCGCGAGACTGTACGAACCGCCCTCGGCCCGCACGAACAGCACGATCGCGATCGCGGCGGTCGCGTTGGGCAGCCGCCCGACCAGCGTGCCGGCCAGCAGCCGCACGGCGTGCCGCGCCCGGAGGATGTCCAGATATCCGGCGACCACGCGGCGCCCCCTTGTCCTCACTCCAGCGAGTGCTGGAAGTGTTACGTATAACTACCTCCGCCATACGTACCATGTCGCCAGTTCACGAGTCCAGACGAAAGCGCAGGCGAACGGTGGCACGAGGCAGTACCCGCCCCACGAGCAGGGACGTCGCCCAGGCCGCCGGCGTCTCCCAGGCAGCCGTCTCCCTGGTACTCGGCGACAAGTGGCGCGGCCGGGTCTCCGAGCCGACCGCCCAACGGGTCCGCGACGCCGCACACGAACTGGGCTACCGCCCCAACCTCGCCGCGCGCAACCTCCGCCTCGGCCGCACCCGCACCGTCCTGCTCGTCGTTCCCGCGCTGACCACGGAGTTCTTCGCCGAGGTGTACACGGGCGCCGCACGCGTCGCCGCCGAGCACGGCTTCGGAGTGGTCCTCTACCCCTCACCCGAGGGCGTGGGCCCGGCCCGCGACCCCTTCGCCTCCGCACAGGCCGCACTGGACGGCGTCATCGCCTCCTCCATGGCCGCCGACGCGCTCACCGCCATCCGCGGCGACCAGCTCCCCCTGGTCATGCTCGACAGCGACCCGGAGGGCAGCCTCGGCGCGGCCACGGTCAACCTCGACATCGCCGACGGCATCCGCCAGGTCACCGAGCACCTGCTCGCCCTGGGCCACCGCCGCTTCCTCCACCTCGCGGCCGACATCCCCTCCTGGACCTTCGAGGTACGCGCCCGCGAACTGGCCTCGCGACTCGACGCCGCCCCGGGCACCGAACTGCGCACCGTCCGGGCGCCCATCTCCATCGAGGGCGCCCGCACCGCCACGGAGGCCGCCCTCGCCGCGCCCGGACCCCGGCCCACGGCTCTGGTCTGCGACGACGACAAACTGGCGGCCGGTGCCTACAAGGCGGTCCGGCGTGCCGGACTGCGTGTCCCCGACGACCTGTCCGTCACCGGCCTGGACGACCTCGGCCTCGCCACGGCCATCGACCCCGAACTCACCACCGTCCGCCTCGACGCGGAGGCCTTCGGCGAACGGGGCATGCGCGCACTGCTGGCGGTACTGGAAGGCAGGCCCCCCGAGAAGGGGGACCTGCCGGTGAGCCTGGTGGTACGGGGGTCCACCGCGGCGCCGCGATGACCCGATGAGGTGAGCGCCTACTCCTCGTCCGCCCCGGAGTCGGTCTCGGCGTCGGTGTCAGTGTCGGTGTCGGTCGCACTCTCCTCCGACGCTCCACCCGCACCCGTACCCGCGCCCGAATCCAGCAGCCGCGACAGCTGACCGCCCACGATGCGCTTGAACTTGCGCTGCTGCGGACGCGTCCGGTCCAGCACCGCGACCTCCAGCCGCTCCGCCGGAATCTCCCGCTCACTGCCGTTGGTGTCACGGGACAGCGCCTGCACCGCCAGCTTCAGCGCCTCGGCCAGCGTCATGCCGTCCCGGTGCCGCTGATCCAGGTACCCGCTGATCTGCTCCGCGTTGCCCCCGACCGCCACCGAGCCGTGCTCGTCGACGATCGAACCGTCGTGCGGCAGCCGGTAGATCTGGTCATGGTCGGGACTGTCACCGACCTCCGCGACGACCAGCTCCACCTCGTACGGCTTCTCGGCCTGGCTGGAGAAGATCGTGCCCAGCGTCTGGGCGTACACGTTCGCCAGACCGCGCGCCGTCACGTCGTCACGGTCATAGGTGTAACCCCGCAGATCGGCGTAGCGCACCCCGCCGATCCGCAGGTTCTCGTACTCGTTGTACTTGCCGGCGGCCGCGAAACCGATCCGGTCGTAGATCTCGCTGAACTTGTGCAGCGCACGGGACGGATTCTCGCCGACGAACACGATGCCGTCGGCATACTGCAGCACGACCAGGCTGCGACCACGGGCAATGCCCTTGCGGGCGTACTCCGCCCGGTCGGCCATCGCCTGCTGAGGAGATACATAGAACGGCGTCGACACCGGTTATCCGTCCCTTTCTGTCGAAATCACTGGACCACCTGACAACGAAGACCCGCGCCCGCTACAGCAGCGCGGCCCGCGGACCGTCGGGCTGCTCGAGCCGGGCCTGCAGCACCGAGCCGGCCAGCTCCGCGGCCTCGTCCTCACTGAGCCGGCGGAAACCGTCCTCGGTGATCACAGTGATGATCGGGTAGATCCGGCGGGCGACATCGGGACCACCGGTCGCCGAGTCGTCGTCGGCCGCGTCGTACAGCGCCTGCACCACCAGCGTCGTGGCCTGCTCCTCGGTCAGGTCGTCTCGGAACAGCTTCTTCATCGCCCCGCGCGCGAAGACCGAGCCCGACCCCGTGGTCGCGTAGTTCCGCTCCTCGGAACGCCCGCCCGTCACGTCGTACGAGAAGATGCGGCCCCTGCCCCGGTCCACGTCGTAACCGGCGAACAGCGGCACCACGGCCAGCCCCTGCATCGCCATGCCCAGATTGGACCGGATCATCGTCGACAGGCGGTTCGCCTTGCCCTCCAGGGACAGCTGCGCGCCCTCGACCTTCTCGAAGTGCTCCAGCTCCAGCTGGAACAGCTTCACCATCTCCACGGCCAGGCCCGCAGTGCCGGCGATGCCCACCGCCGAGTACTCGTCGGCCGGGAAGACCTTCTCGATGTCCCGCTGGGCGATCATGTTGCCCATCGTGGCCCGCCGGTCACCGGCGAGCACGACTCCCCCGGGGAACGTGACCGCCACGATCGTGGTGCCGTGCGGTGCCTCGATGACGCCCTGCACCGGCGGGAGCTGCCGGTTACCCGGGAGCATCTCCGGCTGGTGCTCCCCGAGAAAGTCCATGAAAGAAGAGGACCCGGGCGTCAGGAAGGCAGCTGGTAGACGCCCGGTGCTACGAGTGTTGGCTTCCACGAAGTTCCCTCCAGGTAGGCGGCAGCCCGACGAACAGCGTCGGGATCGTCTCCCAACTTGCCGATGGCCGAATTGCAGTTGAAGCACAGTACGCCACGGACCTTACCCGTCTTGTGACAGTGATCCACGTGTACGGCCGGAGCCTTCAAACAAATCACGCAGAGCCCCATCTGAGAGGCGACCATCGCGTCCCGCTCGGCTTCGGTGAGGCCGTAGTGACGCTTTAGGTGTCGGGCCCGCCCTTCGATTGCCCGGCACGCCTTGCAGGCTGTGGACAGGCCGTCGGAAGCCGTCCTGTTCCGGTCCCACTCGGAGTGCGGCTTGATCTCCTCGCAGCGCTGGCAGTATTTGTGCCCTTCGGGTGCTGCCACCCTCGGGCGCGGCTTCCTGCCACGGGCATCCTGACGCTGCCGGTAGTACGCCGCAGAGCACTCCCGGCAGTAGGCCTGCAGGCGGTCTTTCATCGCCTGGTTACTCGCGAAGGCCGCTCGCGGTTTGGACTGCCTACACCGCGAGCAGCGTTTCGCGTCTTCGTCGACCAATCCCAACTCCCCCGCCGCAACCTTCGAATCAAAGGTAGATTACTCTCCACCCTTCTGAACAAAGGAGCGCACGAAGTCCTCGGCATTCTCTTCCAAGACATCGTCGATCTCGTCCAGGACGGAGTCCACGTCGTCGTTCAGCTTTTCCTGGCGTTCCTTGAGGTCCTCGGAGGCCTGCGCGTCCTGCGCCTGCTCCTCGACCTCCTCGGTGGACCGCGTGGCCTTCTGCTGCCCGCCGCCGGTGTCCTTGGTCGCCATCACCCTCACCCCGCTCGGTTCGCCCGACACAGTTGCTCGGTCAAGATCAGACCCTACAAGTCCGGTCCGACATCGGCCCCGCACTTCCTCCAACGTACGGGGACCATCTCCATGGTTCCCGGACCTGGGATATTCCACCCTGTCCGGCTGTCTACTCCCCGGTGCCCGCTCGGACCGCTCACCCGCCGGACAGGACCCTGACCAGGTCGTCCGCGGTGCGGCAGCGGTCCAGGAGCTCCTTGACGTGATTACGCGTTCCGCGAAGCGGTTCCAGGGTTGGGACCCGCTGGAGCGAGTCCCTCCCCGGCAGATCGAAGATCACGGAGTCCCAGGAGGCCGCCGCTACGTCGTCCGCGTACTGCTCCAGGCAGCGTCCGCGGAAGTAGGCGCGGGTGTCCTCCGGTGGCTTCGTACGGGCCCGCTCGACCTCGCCCTCGTCCAGCAGGCGCTTGATGCGCCCGCGGTCCACCAGACGGTTGTACAGGCCCTTGTCGCGCCGTACGTCGGCGTACTGGAGGTCGACGAGGTGCAGCCGGGCGGCGTCCCAGTCGACGTTGTCGCGGCGGCGGTAGCCCTCCATGAGTTCCCGCTTGGCGACCCAGTCCAGCTCGCCGGCGAGGCTCATCGGATCGTTCTCGAGCCGGTTGAGGGTGTCCTCCCAGCGGCCGAGGACGTCCTTGGTCTGGTCGTCGGCGTCCGCGCCGTACCGTTCCTCGACGTACTTGCGGGCCAGCTCGTAGTACTCCATCTGGAGCTGTACGGCGGTCAGGGTGCGGCCGCTGCGCAGGGTGACGAGGTGCTTGAGCGTCGGGTCGTGCGAGACCTGGTGCAGGGTGCGCACCGGCTGGTCGACGGCCAGGTCGACGGCGATGAAGCCGTCTTCGATCATGGACAGGACCAGGGCCGTCGTCCCGAGCTTCAGGTACGTGGAGATCTCCGACAGGTTCGCGTCGCCGATGATGACGTGCAGGCGGCGCCATTTCTCCGCGTCGGCGTGCGGTTCGTCGCGGGTGTTGATGATGGGCCGCTTGAGTGTCGTCTCCAGGCCGACCTCGACCTCGAAGTAGTCGGCGCGCTGGCTGAGCTGGAAGCCGTGCTCGTGGCCGTCCTGGCCGATGCCGACGCGGCCGGCGCCGGTGAAGACCTGGCGGGAGACGAAGAAGGGCGTCAGGTGGCGCACGATGTCGGAGAAGGCGGTCTCCCGCTTCATCAGGTAGTTCTCGTGCGTGCCGTAGGAGGCGCCCTTGTTGTCGGTGTTGTTCTTGTAGAGGTGGATCGGCTGGGCGCCGGGGAGCTGGGCGGCCCGTTCGGCGGCCTCGGCCATGATGCGTTCGCCGGCCTTGTCCCACAGGACGGCGTCGCGCGGGTTGGTGACCTCGGGAGCGCTGTACTCGGGGTGGGCGTGGTCGACGTAGAGCCGTGCTCCGTTGGTGAGGATCACGTTGGCGAGGCCGATGTCCTCGTCGGTGAGCTGGCTGTTGTCGGCGGCCTCGCGGGCGAGGTCGAAGCCCCGCGCGTCCCGGAGCGGGTTCTCCTCCTCGAAGTCCCAGCGGGCCCGCCGGGCCCGGTGCATCGCCGCCGCGTAGGCGTTGACGATCTGGGACGAGGTGAGCATGGCATTGGCGTTGGGGTGGCCGGGGACGGAGATTCCGTACTCCGTTTCGATGCCCATTACTCGCCGTACGGTCATGCGGCCCTCCTTGCCCGGCGGCGCCCGTAGTGGGCGCCGCTCAAGTACCGCTGGCGCTCCGATGCGTGTGCGGTGCCCGTCCCCGCACTGCGCGACTCGGCGGTATGGAAGAGCCTAGAACGCCTTTGCGCTGGCGGGGAGATCATTTGCGTCATTGCCTTGCTCCAGCCGGGGCTCCGGAAAACAGTCGGCTGCGGGTACCCGGTGTGGGCACCCGCAGCCGCCCCGCGTTTTACAGGTACTGACCGGTGTTCGCCACCGTGTCGATGGAGCGTCCGGTGTCCGCGCCCTGCTTTCCGGTGACGAGCGTACGGATGTACACGATCCGTTCGCCCTTCTTTCCGGAGATGCGGGCCCAGTCGTCCGGGTTGGTGGTGTTGGGCAGGTCCTCGTTCTCCTTGAACTCGTCCACGCAGGCCTGGAGGAGGTGGGAGACGCGGAGGCCCTTCTGGTTCTTGTCCAGGAAGTCCTTGATCGCCATTTTCTTGGCGCGGCCCACGATGTTCTCGATCATGGCGCCGGAATTGAAGTCCTTGAAGTAGAGGACTTCCTTGTCGCCGTTGGCGTAGGTGACTTCCAGGAAGCGGTTCTCCTCGGATTCGGCGTACATCCGTTCCACCGCCGTCTGGATCATGCTGGAGACGGTGACCGCCTTGTCCTTCTCGTGCTCCGCGAGGTCGTCGGAGTGGAGGGGGAGGCGTTCGGTGAGGTACTTGCCGAAGATGTCCTTGGCCGCCTCGGCGTCCGGACGCTCGATCTTGATCTTCACGTCGAGCCGGCCGGGCCGCAGGATGGCGGGGTCGATCATGTCCTCGCGGTTGGAGGCGCCGATCACGACCACGTTCTGCAGTCCTTCGACGCCGTCGATCTCGGCGAGCAGCTGCGGGACGATGGTGTTCTCCACGTCCGAGCTGACGCCGGAGCCGCGGGTGCGGAAGAGGGATTCCATCTCGTCGAAGAAGACGATGACGGGGGTGCCCTCGCTGGCCTTCTCGCGGGCACGCTGGAAGACCAGGCGGATCTGCCGCTCGGTCTCGCCGACGTACTTGTTGAGCAGCTCGGGGCCCTTGATGTTGAGGAAGAAGCTCTTGCCGGCGGCCTGTCCGGTCACTTCGGCGACCTTCTTGGCCAGCGAGTTGGCGACCGCCTTGGCGATGAGCGTCTTGCCGCATCCGGGGGGCCCGTAGAGCAGGACGCCCTTGGGCGGGCGGAGCTCGTGTTCCCGGAACAGGTCGGGATAGAGATAGGGGAGCTCGACCGCGTCGCGGATGGCCTCGATCTGTCCGCCGAGGCCGCCGATCTGCTCGTAGCCGATGTCGGGGACTTCTTCGAGGACGAGTTCTTCGACCTCGCTCTTGGGGACGACCTCGTAGACGTAGCCGGAGCGGGGTTCGAGCAGGAGGGCGTCGCCGGGGCGGATGGTGAGGCCGCGCAGGGGCTCGGCGAGGCGTACCACCCTCTCCTCGTCGGTGTGCCCGAGCACCAGGGCGCGCTCGCCGTCCTCGAGGATCTCCTTGAGGGTGACGATGTCGCCGACGCTCTCGTACTCCATGGCCTCGACCACGTTGAGTGCTTCGTTGAGCATCACTTCCTGGCCGCGTCGGAGCTCGTCGAGCTCGACGCTCGGGCTGACGTTCACCCGGAGTTTGCGGCCACCGGTGAAGATGTCGGCGGTGCCGTCCTCGTTGGCCTGCAGGAAGACGCCGAAGCCGGCCGGTGGCTGGGCCAGCCGGTCGACCTCTTCCTTGAGGGCCACGATCTGGTCGCGGGCCTCGCGGAGTGTGCCGGCGAGTCGTTCGTTCTGGGCGGACACGCCGGCCAGGTTGGTCTGCAGTTCGACGATCCGCTCTTCGAGAATTCTCGTGTGTCGCGGAGATTCGGCGAGCTTGCGTCGCAGGACGGCGATCTCCTGCTCAAGGTAGGCCACCTGCCCGGCCGGGTCCTCGGACCCGCGTCCCGGGCGGATGCCGCGGTTCATGTCGTCGTCGTGGGCTGCCACGGTCCTCACCTCCTCCAAGGGGAGCTGGACGCTTCCAGACCCTACCTGGGTGGGTGTCGATTGAAACCCCTAGATCACAAAGACTGTCGGGGTGTGTCCGATCTTCACCCTTGCGCTCTCCCTCACGCCAGGGGAATACCCACCGGAAGTGATGGGAACCCAGGCGGGGGTAGGGTCGAACTGTTCAACACCCGTCAGAGCTGGCCGGATTCCCGAAGGCGCGGCGCTGGGAACGGCAGGAGAGATGAGCGTGCAGCAGGAGGCCGGAGTCGACGGTGAGGCTCTGGAGGTCTGGATCGATCAGGACCTGTGTACCGGCGACGGCATCTGCGCCCAGTACGCGCCCGAGGTGTTCGAGCTGGACATCGACGGTCTGGCCTACGTCAAGGGCGCGGACGACGAGCTTCTGCAGGCCAGGGGTGCGACAACACCCGTGCCGCTGACGCTACTCACGGATGTGGTCGACTCCGCGAAGGAGTGTCCGGGCGAGTGCATCCATGTGCGTCGCGTTTCGGACAGGGCCGAGATGTACGGCCCGGACTCAGAGTGACCAAAATGTGACCTCGCGCGTACGTTGCGTGACCGTTGTTGGTCGCGTCACACGGTGCGTGCCTGCGACGGCGTGTCGCTGACGAACGCGCCGTTCTTCCACTGCCACTTCGGATGGTCGGTGACGTCGGGACAGCAACTGGGCACGTCGGTCGACGAGTAGCCGAGGACTGTGGCGCGTACGGCGCCGTCCCGCACCGACAGCTCGGTGACGGTGCGGCGGTCCTTGGGGTCCACCAGGGTGGCCACGACCCGGGGCTCGCCGCCTTCGGTGTCCCGGGTGACGACGTACAGCCCGTCGGGCGGGGTGCCCATGGGCGCGTCGCAGTGCACGGAGGCCACTGTCTCGGGGTGTCCGTCGCCGTCGAGGTCGCCGGAGGCCTTCTTCACCACCAGGGCCTTGACCGGGCCGCAGTCCAGGGGGAAGGGCACGGCCGCCGGGTCGGGCGGCACGAGGTGCGCGGGCGCGCTCTTCGGCCCGGGGGCGGCGGTCTGGGCGGCCGTCGCGGGGTCGGGCTGGAGGACCGAGGACAGGGCGACCACCCCGGCGACGGCCGTGGCGGTGGCGACCCAGTGGATCGGGCGCGTGTGCGTGTGCGAGAGGTCCGGAACGGCGGAGTGCTGCACGAGGAGTGTCTCCTGTGAGGGCTGTACCGGTGGGGGTGGCCAGCATCGTGCCACACGTCACAGGGCGGGGGAACGGCGGGGTGGGTACTCGTGCGGATCGCCGTGCCGCGGTCCTCCTCGTCCGGCGTCGTGGGTGTCCGTCAACGCGACGACGCCGTGGTGGAGTTCCGGGACGCTGCCGGAACTCCACCACGGCGTCTGTACGTTGTGCGCGGCGCGGGACGGTGTCAGCGGCCGGAGCCTCCGCCGGCGTTGGGGCCGTCGTAGTCCTCGCCGTAGGCGCCCTTGGCGGGGCGGCGGCGGCGCATGGGCGGCTCGACGCCGTCGGCGAGGCGGCGGGCGGTGAGCAGGAAGCCGGTGTGGCCGATCATCCGGTGGTCCGGGCGGACGGCGAGGCCCTCGACGTGCCAGTTGCGGATCATCGTCTCCCAGGAGGTCGGCTCGTTGAAGCAGCCGATCTCGCGGATGGACTCGACGGTCCGGGCGAGCTGGGTCGTGGTCGCGACGTAGCAGCACAGGATGCCGCCGGGCACGAGTGCCTTCTTGACGACGTCCAGGCATTCCCAGGGGGCGAGCATGTCGAGGATGACGCGGTCGACGTCGGTGTCGGACAGGTTGTCCTGGAGGTCGCCCACGGTGAGCTGCCAGGCGGGGTGCGGGCCGCCGAAGTAGCGCTGCACGTTCTGCTGGGCGATCTCGGCGAAGTCCTCGCGGCGCTCGTAGGAGTGCAGCATGCCGTGGTCGCCGATGGCGCGCAGCAGGAAGCTGCTGAGGGAGCCGGAGCCGACGCCGGCCTCGACGACGCGCGCGCCGGGGAAGATGTCGGCGAAGGCGAGGATCTGCCCCGCGTCCTTCGGGTAGACGACGGCTGCCCCGCGGGGCATGGACAGGACGTAGTCGGGGAGCAGGGGGCGCAGCGCGAGGTAGGCGACGTTCCCGGTGGTGCGGACAACGCTGCCCTCGGGAGCACCGATCAGTTCGTCGTGGGGGAAGGAACCCTTGTGGGTGTGGAAGTTCTTCCCGGCCTCGAGCGTGAACGTGTAGTGGCGGCCCTTGGGGTCGGTCAGCTGAACCTGGTCCCCGACCTTGAAGGGCCCGCGCCTGCGGGCGGCACCGGTCGGTTCGGACATGTGACCAGCCTACCGGTCCCGGGCGGGGCCGCCGACCACGCCGGGGGCCGACCGGTGGTCAGGAGGGGCGGGCCATGGCCTTGACGAAGGCGCGTTCCACGTCGGCGGCGGACAGGACGCCGTAGATCTCGCCGGTGTCCTCGACGACCAGGTACTCGGTGGCCGGGTTGGCGCGCAGGGCGTCCAGGAGTTCCTCGCCGGACAGTTCGGCGGAGACGCGCATGCCGTCGGTGAGGTCCTGGGCGAGGGTGCTGACGGGCACCCAGGGGCGGCGGTGCTCGGGTACGCCGACGATGGCGGCCTCGCGGACCAGGGAGGCGGGCCTGCCGTCCGCGTCGACGACGACCAGGGCGCGGGCTCCGGAGGCGTTGGCGCGGCGCAGGGCCTCGGAGAGCGGGGTGTCGGGGGGAACGGGGACGGCCCGGCGGGTGAGGGCGCGGGCGCGCAGTTCGGGGAGGTGTTCGCGCAGACGGGCCATGCGGAGGCTGTTTCCGGCGCCGGTCCAGATGATCGCGGCGAGGATCGCGGCGAGCAGGGCGTCCATGACGGTGTCCATGCCGACGTCGTCGGCGGCCTTGCCGCCGAGGGACTGGGTGGCCAGTGGCAGGCCGATCAGTACGGCGATGGCGAGGGCGCGGCCGACCCAGGCGGCGGCGACCGTTCCGCTCATGGGCTTGCCGGTGAGCTTCCAGACGACGGCGCGGAGCATGCGGCCGCCGTCGAGGGGGAGGCCGGGCAGCAGGTTGAAGGCGGCCACGATGAGGTTGGAGGCCATCAGGCCGGCCAGGAGGACGCCGGGGACGCTGTCGGGTTCGACGGGCAGCAGGGCGGCGTAGAAGACACCGGCGAGGACGAGGGAGAGCAGGGGGCCGACGAAGGCCAGCACGAATTCCCGGCCGGGGGTTTCGGCCTCCTTCTCGATCTCGGAGACGCCGCCGAAGAACTGGAGCTGGATGCGGCGGACGGGGAGTTCGAAGCGGAGGGCGGCGACGGTGTGGGCGAGTTCGTGGACGAGGACGGAGGCGTAGAAGGCGATGGCGAAGAAGAGGGAGACGAGGTAGCGGGCGGCGCCCAGCTCGGGCAGGATCCGATCCAGCTGGCCGCCGAACACCCAGGTGATCAGGGCGGCGACCAGGAACCAGCTGGGGGCGACGTACACGGGTACGCCGAAGGGCCGGCCCATCAGCAGTCCGCCGCCGGGCTCCGGCCGTCGCTGCGGCGGCCGTCCCGGCCCGCCCGCTCCGTCGGTGTGGGCCTCGGTGCGGTGGTGCGGGGTGCCGGTGTCGTGGGCGGCGTGCCGGGGGCCCGCGGTCGGGTCGGAGGGGCGGTCACCGTCCGAGGGCGGCTTCGACCAGGCACTCGTGTCGCGGTCGCCGCCGGGGGCCGCCCCGGCGAGCGGTGGGCGGGTCCGTCCGCCCCGGTGGCCGGTCGCTGCGGGGGCCGCTCCGCCGCGCCGTGCCCGGGTGTGTCGCCGGCCGGGGGTGTCCCGGGGGCTGGGTTCTGGGGGTCCGGGTTGCCGCCCGGGTTCGCACCCGGACCGTCCCCGGTGCGCGCCTCCGGGCGCGGGGTCGCGTCCTCGGGGGTGCTCCGGGCGGGCTCGGAGCGTCCGGCGGAGGCTTCGCCCCCGCCACGTCCGACGGAGGCTTCGCCGGGGTTCTCCCCCGGCCCCCCGGGCACCGCCGCACCGGCATCCGACGCCTCGGCTCCGCCCGTCGGGGAATCCGCCCCCTGAGGGCCCGCCGTCCGGGACCCCGGGGTGCGAAGACCCTCTGCCGCGGCGTCGGACGACGAGGAGCCCTGCGCCGGACGAGCCGACGCCTCGGAACCCGGCGCACGAGAGCCTGGCGTCTCGGGGCCCGGCGACGAGGCGCGCGGCGCCTCACGACCCGACGCCTCGGGATCCGCCGTCCCCGGGCCCCGGGTCCCGGGCCCCGACGTGTCAGGGCCCGACGTACGAGGGACCGACGTACGAGGGCTGGGCGCCTCGGAACCGCGCGTCTCGGAACCCCCCGCCTCGGAACCCGCCCCCTGAGCCCCCGCGGCCCGGGGGCCCGCCGATTCGGGGCCGGGAGTCCGTGTGCTGAGAGGCGGCTCCTCGGAGTCCCGTGGGGCGGGACCGGTCGTCTCGGGATCCGTGGGGGGCTCGGGGTCCGGCTGTGGGGTGTCGGCGGCCGGGGCCTGAGGGTGTGCCTGGGGCTCGGCCGACTCGTCGTTGCCGGACCGCGGCTGCCCGCTCCCGCCGCTCACGTCCACGGTGTCCCCTCGTTCGAAGCGTCTCCCGCCTGCCGGACGGGAGGGTCTCCTGTCGATGGTATGCGTCCCACCCGGCCCCTTCCGCCCCGGCACCCCTGTGGTCCCCTTCCGTCACGGGAGCGGAGGGCGGCGGGCCGGGGCGTTGTCGGTGGCGGGCCGTAAGGTCTGTGGGCATGGAGACGAGTACCGAGGATGCCGCGGAGGAGACCCGCGGACCCGCCCGACCGGCGGCGACCGTGACGGACCACGCGGACGCGGCGGCGGAGACCACGGCGGTGGCGGCGGACACGACGGCCACGGCCGCCTCGCCCGCGCCCGTGGCGATACGACCGCCCACCTCGCTCTCGCCCTCCCGCGCCGGTGACTTCATGCAGTGCCCGCTGCTGTACCGGTTCCGGGTCATCGACCGGCTGCCGGAGAAGCCCAGCGAGGCGGCGACCAGGGGGACCCTGGTGCACGCGGTGCTGGAGCGGCTCTTCGACGCCCCGGCGGCCGAGCGCACCGCACCGCGGGCCAAGGCGCTGGTCCCGGGCCAGTGGGACCGGCTGCGGGAGAGCAGGCCCGAGGTCGAGGAGCTGTTCGCGGACGACCCGGAGGGCGAGCGGCTGGCGCGGTGGCTCACCGAGGCGGAGCGGCTCGTCGAGCGCTGGTTCACCCTGGAGGACCCGAGCCGGCTGGAGCCCGCCGAGCGGGAGATGTTCGTCGAGGCCGAGCTGGACTCCGGGCTGCGGCTGCGCGGCATCATCGACCGGGTCGACGTCGCGCCCACCGGTGAGGTGCGGATCGTCGACTACAAGACGGGCAAGGCGCCCCGGCCGCAGTACGCCGAGGGCGCGCTGTTCCAGATGAAGTTCTACGCGTTGGTGGTGTGGCGGCTGAGGAAGGTCGTCCCGCGCCGGCTGCAGCTGGTCTATCTCGGCAGCGGCGACGTACTCACCTACGACCCGGTCGTGGCCGACCTGGAGCGGGTGGAGCGCAAGCTGCTGGCGCTGTGGGACGCGATCCGGCTGGCGACCGAGACCGGCGACTGGCGGCCCCGGCCCACCAAGTTGTGCGGCTGGTGCGACCACCAGGCGCACTGCCCGGAGTTCGGCGGCACTCCCCCGCCCTATCCGCTGCCGGTGAGGGCGGCCGACCCCGGCGGCGCCGAACAGGGCAGAATGGGGCCGGAGTAGGGCCTGTCCGGCGGCTCATGCCGCGGACGCGGGGTCCGGCACACCGTCCGCGGTGTTGTCCTCGGTCGCCAACGCTCCGCGTTGACGCCCTCTCCGCCTTGCGGCCGGACGCACCGGGCCCGCTCACCGGCGCCGACAAGGTGCCTCCGACCTGCCTGCGACCTGATCCGCCGGACAGGCCCTAGCGAAGGAGACTTACGTGGCCATCCGCGTCCTGCTCGTCGACGACCAGCCGCTGCTGCGCACGGGGTTCCGCATGATTCTGGAGGCCGAGCAGGACCTCGCGGTCGTCGGCGAGGCCGGTGACGGCCTCCAGGCCCTCGACCAGGTGCGGGCGTTGCAGCCCGACGTGGTGCTGATGGACATCCGCATGCCGCGGATGGACGGTGTGGAGGCGACCCGCCAGATCACCGGTCCCGAGCGGGACGGCCCGGCGAAGGTGCTGGTGCTGACCACCTTCGATCTCGACGAGTACGTGGTGGAGGCGCTGAAGGCGGGTGCCAGCGGCTTCCTGCTCAAGGACGCCCCGGCCAACGAGCTGGTGCAGGCGATCCGGGTGGTGGCCAGCGGCGAGGCGATGCTCGCGCCGAGCATCACCAGGCGGCTGCTGGACAAGTACGCCACTCATCTGCCCTCGGGCGAGGAGCCGGTGCCGGACACCCTGCACACGCTGACGGACCGGGAGGTGGAGGTGCTGAAGCTGGTGGCCCGGGGGCTGTCCAACGCGGAGATCGCCGCGGACCTCTTCGTGAGCGAGACAACCGTCAAGACACACGTCGGGCACGTGCTGACGAAGCTGGGTCTGCGGGACCGGGTGCAGGCGGCGGTGTACGCGTACGAGAGCGGCCTCGTTCGGCCCGGCGCGCAGTAGAGCGTTCGCCGCGGTCCTCGAACCCGAAGGGCGCCTTCTCCCAGCTGGGAGAAGGCGCCCTTCGGGTGTGGTGCGGTGCCGGCGTCAGCCGCTCACGCCCCGGCCCAGCTCCCAGAGCTGAAGTGACGAGGAGGCGTTGAGGACGTAGGCCGTGCCCGTGACGTCGTCGCGGGTGGCGACGTACTGCTTGCCCTGCCACAGCGGGAGCAGCGGCACCTCCTCGGCGGTGATGTCCTGGATCTCGGTGAGGACGTCCACCGCGGAGAGCCGGTCGGCCTCGCCGCGGGACTGCGGGATCAGGTTGTTGATGATGTTCTTGTTCGCGTACGGCATCTTGAGGGTGTTGTTCGTGTCGAGGAACGGCGCGATGAAGCTGTCGGCGTCGGGGAAGTCGGGGAACCAGCCCATGCCGAAGACGTCGTACTCGCGGTTGCGCTCCGCCGGTTGGAACTTCTCCCAGGGCGTGCCCTTGATGTCCACCTTGAACAGGCCGCTGTCGTTCAGCTGCTTCTGAAGCTGCTCGAACTCCTGCTTGGTCGCGGCGCCGTAGTGGTCGGTCGTGTAGTTCAGCGTCAGCTTGACCGGCGTGGTGATGTCCGCGTCCTCCAGCATGGCCTTCGCCTTGTCGACGCTCGCGTCGCCGTACTTGTTGAAGAACGAGTTGGAGTGGCCGGTGATGCCGGCCGGAACCATCGAGTACAGCGGCTGGGCCTGCGAGCCGTAGACCGCGGAGACCAGCTCGTTGCGGTTGATGAGCTGGGCCATCGCCTGGCGGACGGCCTTGTCCTTCACCGTCGACGCTTCCGTGTTGAAGGCCAGGTAGCGGATCTCGAGGCCGGAGACCTCGACCAGGTTGACGTCCCCGTCCGTGGCACGGGAGAGCTTCTGGACCTGTTCGGGCGTCATCGCGCGGGTCATCACGTCGATGTCGCCCTTGTCGATCGCGGCGCCCATGGTCTCCGCGTCGTCGAAGAAGACCATCTCCACCTTGTCGTTGTTCACCTTGAGGCTCCCCTTGTAGTTGGGGTTCTTGGTGAACACGGCCTTGGTCAGTATGTCGTCCTTGACCTCGGCCTTCATGGTGTACGGGCCGGAGCCGTCCAGTTCCCAGCCGTCGCGCAGCTTGTCCTTGGGGTAGTCGTCGGGGTTGACGATGCCCGCGACGGGGGTCGACAGCTTGAAGGGGAAGGTGGCGTCGGCCGTCTTGAGGTGGAAGATGACCTCGCGGTCGCCCTGCGTCTCGACGGTGTCCACGGTGCTGAGCAGCGAGGCGACCTCGGTGTCGGCCTTGATGGCCAGGGCACGCTCGATGGAGTACTTGACGTCCTCCGCGGTGATCGGGTCACCGTTGGCGAACTTCAGACCGTCCCGCAGGGTGCACGCGTACCGTTCGTTTCCGGTGTCCGTGAAGCCGCACTTCTCGGCGGCCTCGGGCACCGGCTCGCCGTCGCCGCGGGGCTGCACCATGAGGGTCTGCTGGGTCTGGCGCAGGACGTTCCAGAGGCCGACGTCGTAGGCGTATGCCGGGTCGAGCGGTGCGGGCGCCTCCTTCGAGACGCTGAACCGGTCCGTGGTGCCGACGACGATCGCGTCTCCGCCGCTGCCGCTGTCCGAGCCGCCGCAGGCGGCGAGCACCGGCGCGAGCACGCCGACGACGGCCGGCAGCACCAAAGTCTTGCGGTTCATGCTCGAGTTTCTCCAGAGCTGTTGGTCCGTGTATCCGGCATGCAGGGGTGTCGCGGCGGATCACGGGGGTAGTGGCCGATGTTCTCGCGACGAGATTAGTCCGCGTCCGCACGGGCTCTCGCAGCCACCGGAGTTGAGGGCTCATCACGGAGTGAAACCGGGTGTGGACACACCGAAAACCCGACAGTGGAAGGATTAGTGCAGGGTTTCACCAATCAGGACACAAGGACTCCCCGACAACGTTCGCCAGGCGGCGGGCAGCACACCCGTACCCCCCTGTCGACCCCTCGGGGCGTGGTGAACGTCACAGTTGGTCTCCGGTCGGGCGTCCTGGAAATCGACTGTTCGAGGTGGCGGAAAACGGCGTGTGGCAGCCCTTCGGTGCACTCTGCGCGGCCCTTCCCGGAATTGCCGTGGTAAGGCCGCCGCACGCTCGGTGAACGCCTAGCGCATTTGTGTCATCAGGCCGCGCAGAAATGTCAGGTCGACTTCTTCCAGAGAGGCGACCACCGTGCGCCGGGCGGCCGGGGTGATGGGGGCGACCGAGGGGACCGCCACGACGTGGCAGCCGGCCGACTCGGCGGCGGCGACGCCGGTCGCGGTGTCCTCGACGACGGCGCAGCGGGCCGGGTCCGCGCCGAGTCCGGCCGCGGCGGCCAGGTACGGGTCGGGGTGGGGCTTGGTGCGGGGCACCTCGTCGCCCGCGACGGTGAGGGCGAAGTTCTGGGGGCCCAGCGTCTTCAGCACGCGGTCGATGATGCGCCGGTGCGAGGCGGAGACCAGGGCCGTGGGGATCTCGTGCGCGGACAGCTCCGCGAGCAGCCGGGCGGCGCCGGGCATGAGCGGCAGGTCGCGGCCGATGCGCTGCTCGAAGCCGTCGTTGAGCAGGACGCTGAGTTCGGCGAGGGTGATGTCGGCGCCGGTGGCCTCGATCAGGAAGCCCGCGCTGCGGGTCATGGGGCCGCCGACCACCACGTGGCGCCAGGAGTCGTCGAGGGTGTGGCCGAGGGAGGCGAAGACCTCCGTCTCGACGTCCCACCAGAAGCCCTCGGTGTCCACCAGGGTGCCGTCCATGTCGAGCAGCACGGCCTGCAGGGCGGAGCCTTCGGCCGTACGGGTTCCGAGTGCGGGGACCGTACTGGTCATCCACGTACCTCCTTGAGGGACGATCAGGCCGGCTCCCACGAAGGGAGCCGGCCTGCGGTGGACCGACCAGTGTACGTCGTGCGGGACGCGAACGCCTGGTGTGGCCCCGGAGGCGGTGCGGGGCCTCAGCGGGCGTTGAAGTACTTCGCCTCCGGGTGGTGGATGACGATGGCGTCGGTGGACTGCTCGGGGTGGAGCTGGAACTCCTCGGAGAGGTGGACGCCGATGCGCTCCGGCTCCAGGAGGGCGGCGATCTTGGCGCGGTCCTCCAGGTCGGGGCAGGCGCCGTAGCCGAGGGAGAAGCGGGCGCCCCGGTACTTGAGGGCGAACATGTCCTCCATCCCGGCCGGGTCCTCTCCGGCGAAGCCGAGTTCGGAGCGCACGCGCGCGTGCCAGTACTCGGCGAGGGCCTCGGCGAGCTGGACGGACAGGCCGTGCAGTTCGAGGTAGTCGCGGTAGGCGTTGGCCTCGAACATGCGGGCCGTCTCCTCGCCGATGCGGGAGCCGACGGTGACGACCTGGAAGCCGACGACGTCCCTCTCGCCGGACTCCTCCGGGCGGAAGAAGTCGGCCAGGCACAGGCGCCGGCCGCGGCGCTGGCGGGGGAAGGTGAACCGGGTGCGCTCGTTGCCGTCGTCGTCGAGGACGATCAGGTCGTCGTCCTTGGAGACGCAGGGGAAGTAGCCGTAGACGACGGCCGCCTCCAGCAGGTTCTCCGTCTGGAGCCGGTCGAGCAGGCCCCGCAGCCGCGGCCGTCCCTCGGACTCGACGAGTTCCTCGTAGGAGGGTCCCTCGCCGGTGCGGGCCTGCTTGAGGCCCCACTGGCCCTTGAAGAGGGCGCCCTCGTCGAGCCAGGAGGCGTACTCCTTGAGCTGGATGCCCTTGACGACGCGGGTGCCGCGGAAGGGGGGCTCGGGGACGGGGTTGTCGGTGGCGACGTCGGAGCGGACGCTGCCCTCCTCGGGCCGCTCGTCGATCTCGACGGTGGCGGCCCGCACCCGGCGCTGCTTCAGCTCGGGCAGCTTGGCGCCGGGCACGCCGCGCTTGATGCCGATGAGGGCGTCCATGAGGCGCAGACCCTCGAAGGCGTCGCGGGCGTAGCGGACCTCGCCGTCGTAGACCTCGTGGAGGTCCTGTTCGACGTAGGCCCTGGTGAGGGCGGCGCCGCCGAGGATGACGGGGTAGTCGGCCGCCAGCCCCCGCTGGTTCAGCTCCTCCAGGTTCTCCTTCATGATCACCGTGGACTTGACCAGGAGCCCGGACATGCCGATGACGTCGGCCCTGTGCTCGTCGGCCGCCTCCAGGATCGCGGAGACCGGCTGCTTGATGCCGAGGTTGACGACGGTGTAGCCGTTGTTGGACAGGATGATGTCGACGAGGTTCTTGCCGATGTCGTGGACGTCGCCGCGGACGGTGGCCAGCACGATGGTGCCCTTGCCCGCGTCGTCGGTCTTCTCCATGTGCGGTTCGAGGTGGGCCACCGCGGTCTTCATGACCTCGGCGGACTGGAGCACGAACGGCAGCTGCATCTGACCGGAGCCGAACAGTTCGCCGACGACCTTCATGCCGTCGAGCAGGGTCTCGTTGACGATGTCGAGGGCGGGGCGCTCCTGGAGGGCGTCGTCCAGATCCCGTTCCAGGCCGTTCTTCTCGCCGTCGATGATGCGTCGCTTGAGGCGCTCCTCCAGCGGGAGGGCGGCGAGTTCCTCGGCCTTGGAGGCCCGCAGCGACTTGGCGGTGGCGCCCTCGAAGAGCGCCATCAGCTTCTGCAGCGGGTCGTAGCCCTCGCGGCGGCGGTCGTGGATCAGGTCGAGGGCGGTGGTGACCTGCTCCTCGTCGAAGCGGGCGATCGGCAGGATCTTGCTGGCGTGCACGATCGCCGAGTCCAGGCCCGCCTTGACGCACTCGTCGAGGAAGACGGAGTTGAGCAGGATGCGGGCGGCCGGGTTGAGGCCGAAGGAGATGTTGGACAGGCCGAGGGTGGTCTGCACGTCGGGGTGGCGCCGCTTCAGCTCGCGGATGCCCTCGATGGTGGCCAGGCCGTCCTTGCGGGACTCCTCCTGGCCGGTGCAGATGGTGAAGGTCAGGCAGTCGACTAGGATGTCGGACTCGTGGATGCCCCAGTTGCCGGTGAGGTCGTCGATGAGCCGTTCGGCGATCTCGACCTTCTTCTCGGCGGTGCGCGCCTGGCCCACCTCGTCGATGGTCAGGGCGATCAGCGCGGCGCCGTGCTCCCGGGCGAGCTTCGTGACGCGCGCGAACCGGGACTCGGGGCCGGCGCCGTCCTCGTAGTTCACCGAGTTGATGACCGCGCGGCCGCCGAGCTTCTCCAGGCCGGCCTGGAGAACGTCGACCTCGGTGGAGTCCAGCACGATCGGCAGCGTGGAGGCGGTGGCGAACCGGCCGGCCAGTTCCTCCATGTCGGCGACGCCGTCCCGGCCGACGTAGTCCACGCACAGGTCGAGCATGTGCGCGCCCTCGCGGATCTGGTCGCGGGCCATCTCGACGCAGTCGTCCCAGCGGCCGTCCAGCATGGCCTCGCGGAACTTCTTGGAGCCGTTGGCGTTGGTCCGCTCGCCGATGGCCAGGTAGGAGGTGTCCTGGCGGAAGGGCACCGTCTGGTAGAGCGAGGCGGCGCCGGGCTCGGGCCGCGGGTGCCGCTCGGTGGGGGCGGCGCCCCGGACGCGCTCGACGACCTGGCGCAGGTGCTCGGGGGTGGTGCCGCAGCAGCCGCCGACCAGGGACAGGCCGTACTCGCGGACGAAGGTCTCCTGCGCGTCGGCCAGCTCGGGCGCGGTGAGCGGGTAGTGGGCGCCGTCCTTGCCGAGGACGGGCAGACCGGCGTTGGGCATGCAGGACAGCGGGACGCGGGAGTGGCGGGCGAGGTAGCGCAGGTGCTCGCTCATCTCGGCCGGGCCGGTGGCGCAGTTCAGGCCGATCATGTCGATGCCGAGGGGCTCCAGCGCGGTGAGCGCGGCGCCGATCTCGGAGCCGAGGAGCATGGTGCCGGTGGTCTCGACGGTGACGGACACGATGACGGGGAGGTCCAGGCCCAGGGCGTCCAGGGCACGCCGGGCGCCGAGCACGGAGGCCTTGGTCTGGAGCAGGTCCTGAGTGGTCTCCACGAGCAGGGCGTCGGCGCCGCCGGCGACCAGGCCCTCGGCGTTGCGCTGGTAGGCGTCGCGCAGGACGGGGTACGGGGCGTGGCCGAGGGTGGGGAGCTTGGTGCCGGGGCCCATGGAGCCCAGCACCCAGCGCTGCCGGCCGTCGCGGGCGGCGAACTCGTCGGCCACCTCGCGGGCGACGCGCGCGCCGGCCTCGGACAGTTCGTGGACGCGCTCGGGGATGTCGTACTCGCCGAGGGCGGAGTGGTTGGCGCCGAAGGTGTTGGTCTCGACGGCGTCGACGCCGACGGCGAAGTACTCCTCGTGGACCGAGCGGACGATGTCGGGCCGGGTGAGGTTGAGGACCTCGTTGCACCCCTCCAGCTGCTGGAAGTCGTCCAGCGAGGGGTTCTGGGCCTGGAGCATGGTGCCCATGGCGCCGTCGGCGACCACCACGCGGGTGGCCAGGGCCTCTCGGAGGGCGGACACGCGGGTACGGGTGTCGGCGGGCGGGGTGGATGGCGACGAGGCCATGTAAGGGCTCCCTAGGATGCGACGGCTGTCGGCTTTGCGCCTCGCCCCGTGCCGTCCGTCGTGGACGCCCCCGGGGAGAACGCACGCCGCCAGGGTAGCCGGGACCGGGGCCCGATGGTCAGGGCGTCCACGAGACGGACGAGTATGGCGGGGCGAATACCCGCCGAACGGATGAGCCCGCGCTCTTGGGAGGCGGCCGTGCGTGCCCGTTCCCGGGCGGGTCGCGGAGGGCGGCCGCGGTCACCCGACGTGGCCGAAGTGCAACAGTTGCCCGCCGACCATTGGCGGGAGGTCGGCATGGACCGGTAGTGTTCGGCATTGCCGAACGACGTCAGCGACGCCGAGGTCGGCAGTCGAAGGGGACGGAGGCAGTACGTCGATGGCACGGAACATCCAGTCGCTCGAGCGGGCGGCCGCGATGCTGCGCCTGCTCGCGGGCGGCGAGCGGCGGCTCGGCCTGTCGGACATCGCCTCGTCGCTGGGTCTGGCCAAAGGCACCGCGCACGGCATCCTGCGCACCCTCCAGCAGGAGGGCTTCGTCGAGCAGGACGACACCTCCGGGCGCTACCAGCTGGGCGCCGAGCTGCTGCGCCTGGGCACGACCTACCTGGACGTGCACGAGTTGCGGGCCCGCGCCCTGGTGTGGACGGACGACCTGGCCCGCTCCAGCGGCGAGAGCGTCCACCTGGGCGTCCTGCACCAGCAGGGCGTCCTGATCGTGCACCACGTCTTCCGGCCCGACGACAGCCGGCAGGTCCTGGAGATCGGGGCCATGCAGCCGCTGCACTCGACGGCGCTGGGCAAGGTGCTGTCGGCGTACGACCCGGTCGCGCACAGCGAGGCGCTGGAGGCCGACCGCACGGCGTTCACGGACCGGACCGTCTGCGAACCGGACCGGTTCGAGCACATCCTGGACATCACGCGCGCACGTGGCTACGCCGCCGACGTCGAGGAGACCTGGGAGGGCATCGCCTCCATCGCCGCCCCCATCCACGACCGCAGGCGCATGCCGGTCGGCGCGGTCGGCATCACCGGGGCCGTGGAGCGGCTGCGCCGGGAGGGTGAGCTGCGGCCCGAGCTGGTCGCGGCGGTACGGGACTGCGCCCGCGCGGTGTCGCGGGACCTGGGCGCCGGGCGGTTCTAGGACCGTACGGGCGGACACGAGCGGTCACGGGCCGGGGCACCGAGGGTGTCCCGGCCCTCGGCGTACCCGGGCCCGGCCCCCGACGCGCCCCGACGGACGGACGGACCGATAACCCACGACGATCAATAACGATCGTGTTTTCGATTACACAGCTCTTGACGCGCGCCGGACGCCGAACGAGACTCGCGTCCATCGGTCGGCATTGTCGAACACCTACCGGCAATACGCGTTAGAGTGTGACAGTGCCAAGGGCCGCCATCGCTCTCACACCGAGGGCGCCGGAACACCCGGAGGGACCCGGGGGTTCGGCTTTCCCTGGACGAAGGACAAAGGAGTCGCGGGTGTCCAGCTCCGACATCTTCATCGGCGAGACCATCGGTACCGCCCTGCTCATCCTGCTCGGCGGCGGCGTGTGTGCCGCCGTCACGCTCAAGGCCTCCAAGGCACGCAACGCCGGCTGGGTCGCCATCGCCTTCGGGTGGGGCTTCGCCGTCATGACGGCGGCCTACATATCGGGTCCGCTCTCCGGCGCCCACCTCAACCCGGCCGTGACGGTCGGCATCGCGATCAAGGACGGCGACTGGGGCAACGTCCCGACCTACTTCGCGGGCCAGATCCTCGGTGCCATGATCGGCGCGGTCCTGGTCTGGGTCGCCTACTACGGCCAGTTCCAGGCCCACCTCACCGATCGGGAGATCGTCGGCGGTCCCGGCGCACAGGACACGACGGCCAAGTCCGTCGAGGCGCAGGAGAAGGGTGCGGGCCCCGTCCTGGGCGTCTTCTCCACCGGTCCCGAGATCCGGCACACGGTCCAGAACCTCGCCACGGAGATCATCGGCACCTTCGTGCTGCTGCTCGCCATCCTGACCCAGGGCCTGAACGACGAGGGCAACGGCCTCGGCGTCCTGGGCGCCCTGATCACCGGCTTCGTGGTCGTCTCGATCGGCCTGTCGCTCGGCGGTCCGACGGGATACGCGATCAACCCGGTCCGCGACCTCGGCCCGCGCATCGTGCACGCCCTGCTGCCCCTGCCCAACAAGGGCGGATCCGACTGGTCCTACGCCTGGATCCCGGTCGTCGGTCCGCTGATCGGCGGTGCGATCGCCGGAGGTGTCTACAACCTCGCGTTCGCCTGAGCGGGCCCCCGCTCGGCGATCATCGAGCCGCAGACCACGCACCGTACGCACCGGCCACCCACCACGGAATCCCAGGAGCACACAGTGACCGACTCCCACACCGCAGGCATCGCCTCCCACGGCCACGGGCCGTTCATCGCCGCGATCGACCAGGGCACGACCTCCTCGCGCTGCATCGTCTTCGACCGCGACGGCCGCATCGTCTCCGTCGACCAGAAGGAGCACGAGCAGATCTTCCCCAAGCCGGGCTGGGTCGAGCACGACGCCACCGAGATCTGGACCAACGTCCAGGAGGTCGTCGCCTCGGCCGTCGAGAAGGCCGGCATCACCCGCGACGACATCAAGGCCATCGGCATCACCAACCAGCGCGAGACCACCCTCGTCTGGGACAAGAACACCGGTGAGCCCGTCCACAACGCCATCGTCTGGCAGGACACCCGCACCGACGCCCTGTGCAAGGAGCTCGGCCGCAACGTCGGCCAGGACCGCTTCCGCCGCGAGACCGGCCTCCCCCTCGCGTCCTACTTCGCCGGTCCCAAGGCCCGCTGGCTGCTCGACAACGTCGACGGTGTGCGCGAGCGCGCCGAGGCGGGCGACCTGCTCTTCGGCACCATGGACACCTGGGTCATCTGGAACCTGACCGGTGGGGTGAACGGCGGCAAGCACGTCACCGACGTCACCAACGCCTCCCGCACCATGCTGATGAACCTGCACACCATGGCGTGGGACGAGAAGATCGCCGAGTCCATCGGCGTGCCGACGCAGATGCTGCCCGAGATCCGCTCCTCCGCCGAGGTCTACGGCGAGATCACCGGCGGCCGCCTCGGCGAGCTGCTCGGCGGCATCCCGGTGGCCTCCGCGCTCGGCGACCAGCAGGCGGCCCTGTTCGGCCAGACCTGCTTCTCCGAGGGCGAGACCAAGTCGACGTACGGCACCGGCACCTTCATGGTGATGAACACCGGTGACAAGCTGATCAACTCCTACTCGGGCCTGCTGACCACGGTCGGCTACAAGATCGGCGACCAGGACACGGTCTACGCCCTGGAGGGCTCGATCGCCGTCACCGGTTCGCTGGTGCAGTGGATGCGCGACCAGATGGGCCTGATCTCCACCGCCGCCGAGATCGAGACCCTCGCCCTGACCGTCGAGGACAACGGCGGCGCCTACTTCGTGCCGGCCTTCTCGGGCCTGTTCGCCCCGTACTGGCGCTCCGACGCCCGCGGTGTGATCGCCGGCCTCACCCGGTACGTGACCAAGGCGCACCTCGCGCGCGCCGTACTGGAGGCCACCGCCTGGCAGACCCGCGAGATCGCGGACGCCATGACGAAGGACTCCGGCGTGGAGCTGACCGCCCTCAAGGTCGACGGCGGCATGACCTCCAACAACCTGCTGATGCAGACCCTCGCCGACTTCGTGGACGCCCCCGTGGTGCGCCCGATGGTCGCCGAGACCACCTGCCTCGGCGCCGCCTACGCCGCCGGCCTGGCCGTCGGCTTCTGGAACAGCACCGACGACCTGCGCGCCAACTGGCGGCGGGCCGCCGAGTGGACCCCCCGCATGGACGCGGAGATCCGCGACCGTGAGTACAAGAGCTGGCTCAAGGCCGTCGAGCGGACCATGGGCTGGCTCGAGGACGAGGAGTAAGAAACACCATGACCACTCAGTCCACCCTGCAGTCCGTGCCTGCCCTGGGTACGCACCCGGCCTCCGGCTCGAACCCGAGCCGGGCCGAGACCCGGGAGCAGCTCTCCAAGGCGTCGTACGACCTTCTCGTGATCGGCGGCGGCATCCTGGGCATCTCCACCGCCTGGCACGCCGCGCAGTCCGGTCTCAGGGTGGCCGTGGTCGACGCCGGCGACTTCGCCGGCGCCACCTCCTCCGCCTCCTCCAAGCTGCTCCACGGCGGACTGCGCTACCTGCAGACCGGCGCGGTGAAGCTGGTGGCGGAGAACCACTTCGAGCGCCGTGCGGTCTCCCGCCAGGTGGCCCCGCACCTGGCGAACCCGCTCACCTTCTACCTCCCCGTGTACAAGGGCGGGCCGCACGGCGCGGCGAAGCTCGGGGCGGGCGTCTTCGCGTACTCGGCGCTGTCCGCCTTCGGTGACGGCGTCGGCCACCTGCTCTCCCCGGCCAAGGCCGCGCAGGACGTGCCGGAGCTGCGCACCGACAACCTGAAGGCCGTGGCCGTGTACGGCGACGACCAGATGAACGACGCCCGCATGGCCCTGATGACCGTCCGCGCGGCGGTCGACTCCGGTGCGGTCGTCCTCAACCACGCCGAGGTCACCGGCCTGCGTTTCACCAAGGGCCGGGTGACCGGTGCCGAACTGAAGGACCGGCTGAGCGGCGACGAGTTCGGGGTGAACGCCCGCCTGGTGCTCAACGCCACCGGTCCCTGGGTCGACCACCTGCGCCGCATGGAGAACCCGGACGCGGCTCCGTCCATCCGCCTGTCGAAGGGTGCGCACCTGGTGCTCAAGCGCACCGCGCCCTGGAAGGCGGCGCTGGCCACGCCGATCGACAAGTACCGGATCACCTTCGCCCTCCCCTGGGAGGACATGCTGCTGCTCGGCACGACCGACGAGGAGTTCGAGGGCGACCCGGCGGACGTCGCGGTCAACGACAAGGACATGACGCAGATCCTCGACGAGGCCGCGTTCTCCATCCGCGACCAGCAGCTCGACCGGGACCTGATCACGTACTCCTTCGCGGGCCTGCGCGTGCTGCCGGGTGGCCCCGGCGACACCTCGAAGGCCAAGCGCGAGACGGTCGTCACCGAGGGCAGGGGCGGCATGCTGTCCGTCGCGGGCGGCAAGTGGACGACCTTCCGCCACATCGGCCGTACGGTCATGAGGAAGCTGGAGGCCCTGCCCGGGCACCCGCTGGGCGACGACTTCGAGCCGATCGCGTCGCTGCCGAAGAAGCTGCCGCTGCCCGGTGTCGCCAACCCGCGCGCGGTCGCCCACCGGCTGCTGGTGGACGGCCCGGCGCCCGGCCCGCGCATGGCGGCGGACACCGCCCGGCACCTGGCCACGCACTACGGTTCGCTGGCCTTCGACATCGCCCGGCTCGCCAACGAGAGCCCTGAGCTGGCGCAGCGCGTCCACCCGGACGCCCCGGAGATCTGGGCGCAGGTCGTGTGGGCGCGGGACAACGAGTGGGCCGAGACGGCGGACGACGTGCTGCGCCGCCGTACGACGCTGACGATCCGCGGCCTCGCCACGGACGACGTCCGGGCACGGGTCCAGGACGTGCTCGACAAGAAGTAGGACCGGGCCCGCCCGCGGCGGGTGTCCGGACCCCGGGTACGGGGCAGTGATCCGTTCACTGCCCCGTACCCGGGGGCTGCGGGCGGCCCTTCGACACGCCGTAAGGTTGGGGGGTACGCGAGGGCACGTCGGAAGGAGGCACTGGGTGATCGAGCTCGAGGGGGTTCCCGAGCTGGTCGACCCGGTCATGGTGGCCGCGTTCGAGGGCTGGAACGATGCCGGTGACGCCGCCTCCACCGCGGTCGCGCATCTGGACAAGGAGTGGAAGGGCGAGGTGTTCGCGGCGCTGGACGCCGAGGACTACTACGACTTCCAGGTCAACCGTCCGACGGTCTTCATCGAGGACGGCGTCCGCAAGGTCACGTGGCCGACGACGAGACTCTCGGTGGTCCGGGTCGGCGGCGACAAACCGCGCGACCTCGTGCTCGTCCGGGGCATCGAACCGTCCATGCGCTGGCGCTCGTTCTGCAACGAGCTGCTCGGCTTCGCCCACGAGCTGGGCGTCGAGATGGTCGTCGTCCTGGGCGCCCTGCTGGGCGACACCCCGCACACCCGTCCGGTCCCGGTGAGCGGTACCACGTCGGACGCCGACCTGGCCCGGCGCATGGACCTGGAGGAGACCAAGTACGAGGGCCCCACGGGCATCGTCGGCATCCTCCAGGAGGCGTGCACGCACGCGGGCGTACCGGCCGTGTCCCTGTGGGCCGCGGTGCCGCACTACGTGTCGCAGCCGCCCAACCCGAAGGCCACGCTGGCCCTGCTGAACCGGCTGGAGGACCTGATCGGGGTGCGCGTCCCGCTGGGCGAGCTGCCCGAGGACGCACGTGCCTGGCAGGTGGGCGTGGACCAGCTGGCCGCCGAGGACACCGAGGTCGCCGAGTACGTCCAGTCGCTGGAGGAGGCCCGGGACACCGCGGAGCTGCCGGAGGCGTCGGGCGAGGCCATCGCGCGCGAGTTCGAGCGGTATCTGCGGCGGAGGGACGGGGCGGGGCCGGGCGGGCCCGGGGCACCTGGTGGGCATGCCACGGCGGACGGCGGTGACGGGCCGACCGGTACGCCGTTCCTGCGGGACAACCCGAGCGGGCGGGCGCGGCCGCCGAAGCCCCCGAAGACGGGCGGGGACGACGAGGAGTCCTCGGAGGACTGAACGAACGAGCCGAACGAACGAGCCAGGGGGCGCTTCCCGGGAAGCGCCCCCTGGCTCGTTGGCGTCCGCGTCCGTTACAGCGCAACGCCCAGCAGGGCGTCCACCGTCCGCGAGACGACGCCCGGGGCGCCGATGTCCGTGCCGCCGGTCTCCTGCTGGAGGGCGGCCCAGCGGTCGACCGCGGCGAGGGCGGCCGGTGAGTCCAGGTCGTTCGCGAGGGCTTCGCGGATCTGCTCCACCAGGGCCTCGGCGGGCGGGCCGTCGGGGCGGGAGACGGCGGCACGCCAGCGCTCCAGCCGGGCGAGGGCGTCCCGGAGCACCTGGTCGGTCCACTCCCAGTCGGAGCGGTAGTGGTGCGCGAGGAGGGTGAGCCGGATGGCGGCCGGGTCGACGCCTTCGCGGCGCAGCTGGGAGACGAAGACGAGGTTGCCCTTGGACTTGGACATCTTCTCGCCGTCGAGACCGACCATGCCGGCGTGGACGTACGCCTTGGCCATGGGGAACTCGCCGGTGAGGGCCTGGGCGTGCGAGGCGCCCATCTCGTGGTGCGGGAAGGCGAGGTCGGAGCCGCCGCCCTGGACGTCGAAGCCCATGCCGAGGTGGTCGAGGGCGATGGCGACGCACTCGATGTGCCAGCCGGGGCGCCCGCGGCCGAGGGTGCCGCCGTCCCAGCTGGGTTCGCCCTCGCGGGCGGCCATCCACAGCATCGGGTCGAGCGGGTTCTTCTTGCCGGGCCGGTCCGGATCGCCGCCCCGTTCGGCGGAGAGCAGCCGCATGGTGGCGGCGTCGAGGTGGGAGACGCCGCCGAAGTGGGGGTCCGCCTCGACGGAGAAGTAGACGTCGCCCTCGAGCTCGTAGGCCGCGCCGGCGTCGCGCAGCCGCTCCACGAGCGGGACGATGCCGGGTATGGCCTCCACGGCGCCTATGTAGTGGCGCGGCGGCAGCATCCGCAGCGCCGTCATGTCCTCGCGGAAGAGGGCGGTCTCCTGCTCGGCGAGGGCGGTCCAGTCGACGCCGTCGCGCACGGCGCGCTCGAGGAGCGGGTCGTCGACGTCGGTGACGTTCTGGACGTAGTGGACCTGCCGCTTGGTGTCGAGCCACACGCGCTGCACGAGGTCGAACGCGTTGTAGGTCGCCGCGTGCCCCATGTGGGTGGCGTCGTACGGCGTGATGCCGCAGACGTAGATACGGGCGACGGGACCGGGGTCGAGGGTGACCGGGCCGCCGGTCGCGGTGTCGTGGATCCTCAGGTCGCGGCCCTGACCAGGCAGGGCGGGGACCTCGGAAGCGGGCCAGGCATGCATGTCATGAGCCTAACCGGACGGGTGTTCCGTACACGAACCGGACCGGTCCGGATGGCCGGTAAGGCGCTCTTGCGCGACACCGGCCGCTGTGCGGGGGCGCGGCTACACGGGCGGCCAGGGGATGGCCGGCCACTCGCCGCTCGGTTCGGGGTGCTTCCCGGAGGTGAGCAGGGCGCCGACCCGCGCGCGCGTGGCGTCGAGTTCGGCGGGGGTGATGAGCGCGGCGAGCCGGATCGCCAGGGCGCCGCCGTCCTCGAGGCCCTCCTTGAGGGCGTCGAGCACCGCCAGGGCCTCCCCGGTGAGGGGGTCGCCCGCCCAGCCCCACAGGAGGGTGCGGAGCTTGTTCTCGGCGTTGAAGGTGACGCCGTGGTCGATGCCGTAGAGCCGCTCCCCCGCCGCGGGCAGCAGGTGGCCGCCCTTGCGGTCGGCGTTGTTGATCACGGCGTCCAGGACGGCGAGCCGGCGCAGCCGTTCGTCGTCGGCGTGCACGAGCAGCGCGGTGCGGCCCTCGCCGACCTCGGCGAGCGCGATCCCCTTCCAGCCGGGACCGGGCTCCTCCTCGTCGACCAGGGCGAGGAGTTCCGTCTCCGGGACCGTCTCGATCCACAGCTGGACCATGCCCTCGCCGTACGGGCCGTCGCGCAGCACGGTGGGCGGGACCAGGCCCCAGCCGGTGGCCTCGGAGACCTCGTAGGCGGCGACCTCGCGCTGGGCGAGGGTGCCGTCGGGGAAGTCCCACAGGGGCCGCTCCCCGGCGACCGGCTTGTAGACGCAGGCCGCCTCGCGTCCCTCGTGGGTCACCGCGCAGTACAGGGCGGCGTTGGAGGCGTCACGGATGCGCCCGCGCACGGTCAGCTCGCCCCGGGCGAGCAGTTCGGCGGACGCCGCGTCGGTGGTCACGCTCCGCGGCGGTATCCGTTCTGGCGCGGACATACGTGTCCTTCCGGGTCGAGCGGGAGGCTGCACAGCGGGCACGGCGGCCGCCCGGCGTTGACGACGTCGAGGGCGCGCTTGGCGAAGGCCCTGGCCTGCGCGCCGGTGAGGCGGACCCGGAGCATGGGCGGGCCGTTCTCCTCGTCCTGGAGGAGCTTCTCCTCGGCCTCGGCCAGGTCCTCCTCGGACTCGGCGTCCAGCTCCACGAGGGCCTGCGCCTCGACGATCATGCGCTGGTCCTCGCCGTCCCAGGCCAGTGCCATGGTGCCGACCCGGAACTCCTCCTCGACGGGGGTGTCGAGCGGCGCCGTGTCGGCGGGTCCGGTGGGCGCGGCGGCGGGGACGACGGTGCTGCCGCCGCTGCGCCGTACGACTTCGTCCAGAAGCTCGTCCATGCGCTCGGCGAGGGCGGCGACCTGGGTCTTCTCCAGGGCCACGCTGGTCACCCGGGAGCCGGCGATGGCCTGGAGGAAGAACGTACGGCGCCCGGGCAGCCCGACCGTACCGGCCACGAAACGTTCCGGTTGGTCGTAGAGGAACACCTGACGGGACACGTCCTGTCTCCATGGGAGTCGGGGAAGGCGGAAGATCGGGGGCAGTGCTGCCGCGACCGGTTCACCCTACTGCGGCGGACGATCACGGTGCGCCCGCACCACCCCCGACCGGGGCTTCGTCGCCGTGCGGCTCCTCGCGCGGGGCGAGGGAGGCGAAGTCGCCGGTGTCGCCGAGGCGGACGAGGAAGGGGCGCAGCCGGGTGTAGCGGATGGCGGTGACGGAGCAGGGCTCGACGGAGATCCGCTGGAAGAGGTCGAGGTGGAGGCCGAGTGCCTCGGCGACGAGGGACTTGATGATGTCGCCGTGGGAGCACATGAGGTAGACGGCGTCGGCGCCGTGGTCGCGCTCCACGCGCGCGTTCCACTCGCGTACCGCCTCGGCGGCGCGGGTCTGCATGGCGCGCATCGACTCGCCGCCGGGGAAGGCCGCGGCGGACGGGTGCGCCTGGACGACCTGCATCAGGGGTTCGTCCTGGAGTTCGGCGAGTTTGCGGCCGGACCAGTCGCCGTAGTGGCACTCCCCGATCCGTTCGTCGGTGTGTACCCGCAGTTCGGGCCGGGCGTCGAGCAGCGGCCGGAGGGTCTCCTGGCAGCGCTGCAGGGGGCTGGTGACGATCTCGGAGAGTGGCAGGCCGGCGAGCCGCCCGGGGAGCGCGGCGGCCTGCGCGGCCCCGCGTTCGTCGAGGGCGACGCCGGGCGTCCAGCCGGCGAGCAGCCCCTCGGTGTTGGCGGTGGAACGTCCGTGCCTAACCAGGATCAGCGTGGGCATGCGGCCAGGGTAGGCGTACGGCGCGGCGCCGGGGCGCCGGGACGAGGGGAGAATGGGTTCGGTGATCGTCGACTGCGCCATCTACCGGGACGGGCACCGCACGGACGGGCCCGAGGACCTCTCCGACGCGCTCGGTGAGGCCCGGGGGGCGGGCGGCTTCGTCTGGATCGGCCTGCACGAGCCGACGGAGGAGGAGTTCGCGCTGGTCAGCCAGGAGTTCGCGCTGCACCCGCTGGCGGTGGAGGACGCCCTCAAGGCGCACCAGCGGCCCAAGCTGGAGGTGTACGACGACTCGCTCTTCGCCGTCCTCAAGCCGGTCGTGTACGAGCCGGACAGCGACGCCGTCTCCACCGGCGAACTCATGATCTTCCTGGGTGACGCGTTCGCGGTCGTCGTCCGGCACGGGGAGGGGGCCCCGCTCAAGGCCGTACGGCGGCGTCTGGAGCACGAGCCCGAACTGCTCGGCAAGGGCCCCACGGCGGTGCTGTACGCGATCGCCGACGCCGCCGTCGACCACTATCTGGAGGTGGCGGTCGAACTGCAGACCGACCTGGAGGAGCTGGAGGCCGAGGTCTTCTCGCCGGAGGGCGGCGGGTCCCGGCACACCGCGTCCCGCATCTACACCTTCAAGCGGCAGGTACTGGAGTTCCGCCGGGCGACCGGCCCGCTGGCGCCGCCGCTGGCCCGGCTGGCCGGGACGGGGGCGTACGGGGGCACGGTGCCGTTCGTGAACGACAGGGCGCGGCCGTTCTTCCGGGACGTGAGCGACCACCTGACGCGCGTGAACGAGTCGGTGGAGGGCCTGGACCGGCTGGTGTCGGACATCCTGTCGGCGCATCTGGCGCAGACGAGTGTCCGGCAGAACGACGACATGCGGAAGATCTCCGCGTGGGCGGCGATGGCGGCGGTCCCCACGATGCTCGCGGGGGTCTACGGCATGAACTTCGACCACATGCCGGAGTTGCACTGGGTGGGGGGCTACCCGGCGGTGATCGCGCTGATGGCCGTCCTGGAGGTGCTGCTGTACCGGCAGTTCAAGCGCCGCGGCTGGTTGTAGGGCCGACGGGCCGGGCGGGTCAGGCGACCTCGGGGGCCACGGCGGGGGGTCCGCCGAGCGCGTCGCGCCGTTCGGGTGCCCGCAGGGTCACCATGCGGCGCCAGCCGGCCAGCCGCTCCGCGGCGTACATCGCGTGGATGCCCGCCGCGAGCAGCACCGACCGGGGGCGAGACCAGCCGAGGATGCGCCCCATGCGGGCCATCACCGCGAGGCTGACGTCGCGGTGGACGCGGATCTCGGCGTGCGCGCACTCGCGCAGCGTCCGCCGGATGTACGGGCCGTGTCCGGCGGCGGCGTAGCGCAGCAGTTCCTCGTGGGAGTAGGCGAGGTGGTTGTCCTCGTCGGCCGAGATCATCCGGATCGCACGGCCCAGGTCCGGGTGGTCGGCGAAGTGCCTGAGGAGCATCGCCATCTGCTCGGCGGCGCGCTGCTCGGTGACCCTGCTGTGGGCGAGGTAGGTGATGACGTCCCGCACGGTGAGGGGCCGGTCGGCCCTGAGCTTCTCGTGGGCGAGGCCGATGCCGTGCCGCTCCAGGAGGGCGGTGTAGTCGGTCTGGGGCGGTACGTCGACGGGTTCGAGGCCGCGCTTTTTGAGCAGGGCGTTGAAGATCCGGCCGTGCTTGTCCTCGTCGGCGCCGTGCCGGGTGATCTTGGGGGCGAGGTCGCGTTCGCTCTCGGGCACCAGTTCCGCGATGCGCGCGTTCTCCCAGCCTCCCTGGGACTCGCCGCTGGCCGCGATGGAGCAGAAGAGCCGGAACGACTCGTCGTTGTCGAGGATCTCCTGGAAAAGGCTCTTGGCCGAAAGCATCGGGGGGCACCTCTCTGCCGCTGCGTGGTCCGCAGGTTCCGCACACTCCGCGATGCACGAGTCAACTGCGGGGCAGGGGGCGCGGCAACAGGTGCGGTGGACGGCTCCGCCGAACGAAGGACGCCGGGCGCGCGCGGGGGCGTAACCACGCGCGCGTGGGCGCGTTGTTCTTCGTGACGGCCGTGGCGGGGAAGACCCCCGAGCCCCCACCACGGCCGCAGAACTTCTCCGCGGTGCTACGCCAGTCCGGCGCGCTCCAGGGCCTCGGTGCCGGCGCGCAGGGCGGCGAGCCGCTCGTCCAGGGTGAAGCCCGCGGGGGCGAGGGTCAGGGTGGTGACACCGGCCGCGGCGTAGGCCTTCATCCGGTCGGCGATGCGGTCGACGGAGCCGAGCAGCGTCGTCCGGTCGATCAGCTCGTGCGGTACGGCCTCGGCGGCGCCCTGCTTGTCGCCGGAGAGGTACTTGTCCTGGATGTCGGCGGCCGCCCGCTCGTAGCCCATGCGCTGGGCGAGCTGGTTGTAGAAGTTCTGCTTGCGGCTGCCCATGCCGCCGACGTAGAGCGCGGTGTACGGCCGGAAGGTGTCGGCGAGTGCGGTGACGTCCTTGTCTTCACCCAGGGCGAGCGGCAGCGTCGGGCAGATGTCGAACCCGTCGAGGGTCTTGCCCGCCTTCTCGCGTCCGGCGCGCAGGTGCTTGACCGCGGTCTCCTCCAGGTGGTCGGCGGAGGGGAAGATGAGCAGGGCGCCGTCGGCGATCTCGCCGGTCTGCTCCAGGTTCTTCGGGCCGATGGCCGCGACGTACAGCGGGATGTGCTCGCGCTGCGGGTGCACGGTCAGCTTGATCGGCTTGCCGGGGCCGCCGGGCAGCGGCAGCGTCCAGTGCTGTCCTTCGTAGGACAGCCGTTCCCGGGTCATCGCCTTGCGGACGATCTCGACGTACTCGCGGGTGCGGGCGAGCGGCTTGTCGAACTTGACGCCGTACCAGCCCTCGGAGACCTGCGGTCCCGACACGCCGAGGCCGAGGCGGAAGCGGCCCTTGGACAGGGAGTCCAGGGTGGCGGCGGTCATCGCGGTCATCGCGGGCTGGCGGGCCGGGATCTGGAAGATCGCCGAGCCCACGTCGATGCGCTCGGTCTGGGCGGCGACCCAGGTCAGCACGGTGGCCGCGTCGGAGCCGTAGGCCTCGGCGGCCCAGCACACGGCGTATCCGAGCCGGTCGGCCTCCTGGGCCACGGCCAGATTGTCCGCGTCCATTCCGGCACCCCAGTAGCCGAGGTTGATCCCGAGCTGCATGGCCGATTCCCCTTACCGATCAGTAACGTGGCTGGTGTCCCGACCTTAGCGCGCGGAATTCGGTTGTCCACAGGCCCCCACAGCGCAAGCGGCGGCCAGTAATGTCGGCGTTCATGGAGCAGAGGCATCTCGGCCGCACCGGCCTGCGCGTGTCCCGCATCGGTCTCGGCACCCTGACCTGGGGCCGGGACACGGACGAGCACTACGCCGCGGACCTCTTGAAGACCTTCTGGGAAGCGGGCGGGACCCTCGTCGACACCGCGGACGTCTACGGCGACGGGGAGTCGGAGTATCTGCTGGGCCGGATCATGGAGGGGCTGGTGCCGCGCCGGGACCTGGTGGTCTCGACCAAGGCCGGCAGCGTGCCGGACCCCGACCGCCGCTTCGACGGCTCGCGTGCCCATCTGCTCTCCGCGCTGGACGCCTCCCTCGCCCGTCTGGGCACCGACCACGTCGACGTGTGGCACCTGCACGCCTTCGACCCGCACACTCCGCTGGAGGAGACGCTGCACGCCCTGGACGTGGCGGTGAGCAGCGGCCGGGCACGTTATGCGGGGGTCTCCAACTTCTGCGGCTGGCAGCTCGCCAAGGCGGCGACCTGGCAGCTGGCGGCGCCGGGCGTCCGCAACCGGGTGGCGAGCACCCAGATGGAGTACTCGCTGCTCCAGCGGGGCGTCGAGCGGGAGGTGCTGCCGGCCGCCCTGGACCTGGGCGTCGGGCTGCTGCCCTCGTCCCCGCTGGGCCGCGGGGTGCTCACCGGCAAGTACCGCAAGGACGCGACGCCGTCGGGCTCGCGGGGCGCCTCGGACCATCTGGCGCCGTTCGTCGAGCCCTACCTCGACGACACGGCCGGGCGCATCGTGGACGCGGTGGCGACCGCGGCGGACGGGCTGGCGGTGACGCCGCTGCAGGTCGCCCTCGCCTGGGTGCGCGACCGGCCCGGGGTGGTCGCCCCGATCATCGGCCCGCGCAACGCGCAGCAGCTCACGGCGGCGTTGTCAGTGGAGACCCTTAGTCTTCCTGACGAGATCTGCCGGGCGCTCGACGACGTGTCGGCGCCGGTGCACCGCTATCCCGATCACGACTGGAGCACGCTGTGAGCACGGAGCCCGAGCCCGCCACCGAGGACACCGCGGACGCCGTGGACACCGGGCCGGAGACCCCGGGCACCGTGGGCGAGGCCTGGGCGGCCGCCCAGGCCGGGCCGTCGGCGGACCCAGCCGTCGGCCGCACGGCCGAGCCGGAGGACGACGTCGCCGCCGGGGAGAGCGGCGGTGGCACCCCGGGAGCGAGGCCGCCGAGCCGGCGGACGGAGAGGGCCCGGTCGGGGCCCGGGAGGGCGGCGAGGGCGCGGGCGCGCAGGTGTCCGAGGGCGAGGCCGAGCTGGCCGCGCAGCGGGTCGAGCGGGAGCGGATCGAGCGGCGCAGGGCCGAGCGGCAGGGGCCGGTCGACGCGGGGGCAAGCTCAGCGGTACGGCGGCCGACCTGCTCGCCGCGGTACGGGCCGTGGAGAGCGGCGCGAAGCCGGCGGCCGCGGTCTTCGGCGCCCCCGAGCCCGCCCGCCGCCCCGCCCCGGAGCCGGTACGACAGCCCCGGCCCGCGTCGGCCGCCCCCTCCCCGAGCCCGTGGCGGGGCCTGCGGCGGAGACCGTGCAGGCGGCGCGGCGTGTGCTGGCCGAGGGCGGGGCCCCCGAAGCGCTCGCGCCGGGGATCGCCGCGCTCCTCGGTGAGGGTGCTCAGGAGGCACTGCGCGCGGACCCCTGGCAGCTGCTCCGGGTCGCCGGAGTGCGGCCGGACCAGGCCGACGGGTTCGCCCGCGCGCTGCTCGGCGCGGAGTGCGGTCCGGACGACGAGCGTCGCGGCCGTGCCGTCACCGTGTGGCTCCTGGAGCAGGCGGCGCTGGCCGGGCACACGGCGCTGGAGCTGCCGCGGCTCACGGCCACGCTGGCCCAGCGCGGCGTGCCCGACCCCGAGGCCGCGGTGCAGAGCACGCTCGCCGAGGGTGAGGCGCTGGCCTTCCAGGACGCCCTGGAGGAGACCGGCGCCCGCCCGGCGGACGCGGCCGGCGGCGCCGGGGGCGCGGACGGAAGCGGGGACGGGGAGGAGAGCGAGGAGCGTCCCGTCCGGGTGCTGATCGGGCTGGAGCGGTACGCGCTCGCGGAGGAGAGCCTCGCCGACGGACTGGCCCGGCTGGTCAACTCGGCGCCCCAGCAGGACGGTTCCGCCGCGGACTGGGAGCAGGCCGCCGCCTCCGCTCAGGGCTCCACCGCCGAACTGATCCGTGCCGTCGCCGGACACGGGCTGGTCCTGCACACCGGAGGCGAGGCGTCCCTGGCCGAGCCGGCCGCCCTGCTGCACGCCGCGCACGCCCTGGGGCTGCGGGCCTGGGCCGCCGCGCCCGGGCCGCTCGGCCGCGACCGCTTCGCCGCCCTGCTGGGGACCCGCCCTCCGCGCCGTCCTCCGCGCCGGTCCCCGCCCCGCCCTCCCCGGGTGCCGTCACGGTGGCCGGGCTGCTGACCGGGGCCGAGGGGCCGGGGCGGGACGCCGACGGCGCGCTGGACCTCGACCTGCTGGTCGTGCTCGACGCGCCGCAGCTCGACGTCGAGGCGGGCGCCCTGCTGGCGGAGTCGCTGCCGGACGGGGCCCGGCTGGTGCTGGCCGGTGATCCGGCGGTGCTCTGGTCGGCGGGCCCCGGGCGGGTCTTCGCGGACCTGCTGGCGGCGCGGGCCTGCCCCCAGATCGCCTCGCGTCGGCCCGACCCCGGCCCGCTCGGCGAGCTGGTGTCGGGTGTCGGCATCGGTGAGCTGGGCCAGGTGGAGGCGCCCGGCAAGGAGGTCGTGATCGTCCCGGTGCGGGACGCGGGCGAGGCCGTGCACCGCACCGTCCAGCTCGTGGCGGACTCGGTGCCGCGCGCGATCGGCGTCCCGGCCGAGGAGACCCAGGTCATCACGCCGGGCCACGGCGGCGCCGCGGGCACCCGGGCGCTCAACGCCGCGCTGAAGGAACGGCTGAACCCTGGCCCCGGCCGCTTCGGCGGCTTCGACCCCGGCGACCGGGTCGTCCACTCCCCCGCGCCGGGTCGTACGCGTCCGGGCCTGGTGGTGAAGGCCGACGCCGACGGGCTGCACCTGTCGTGCGCGGGTGAGGCCGTGGTCGTGCCCAGGGACCGGGTGGAGGGATCCGTACGCCACGGATGGGCGCTCACCGCCCACCAGGCGCTGGGCGGCCGGTGGCCCGCGGTGGTGGTGGTGCTGCCCGGCGACGCGGCGCAGGCCCTCAGCCGCCCCTGGGTCTACACGGCGTTCGGCCGCGCCGCGCGGCACCTGTCCGTGGTGCACGGCGTGGAGCAGGCGCTGCCCCGGGCCGTGGCGGAGGTCCCGGCCAAGCCGCGGACGACCCGGCTGTCGGTGCTGCTCGCACCGCAGGTCCCGGTCTCCGGCTGACCCGCCCCCGGCCCTGACCCGTCGCCGGACGCGAGGGCTGTCCGGAGTCGCTGTCACGGGGGAGGGGGAGGACAGCGCCTCCCCCGTCACCCGCCGCTCAGCGACCCGCCTCCAGCCGTGCCGGTGCGCCGTCGCCGTCGGTGTCCCCGTCGGCGTCGGCGTCGGCGTCGCTGTCGCCGTCCGGGTCGGGATCGTCGTCGCCCAGGTGGTCGTCCAGATCGTCCTCGACCTCGTCGACCAGGTCGGGGTCGTAGACCTCCCGGGGCTCCGCCCCGTCCGCCTCGTCGTCGTCGAACTCCTCGTCGAAGACCGCGCTGACGTCGAAGCGGCAGACCACCCGCTGGGGGTCGACCTGTTCGAACGGGTCCTCCAGCCACTCGCCGGGGTCGGCACTCTCGTCCGCGGCCGTCACCCAGAGCGTGGAGTCGCCCTCCTCCAGCCCGAACTCCTTGTGCCGGGAGGCGATCTCGTCCGGCTCGAACTCCCCGAACAGGAGGCCGACGGCCCCGTGCACCGTGCCCGAGGCCCCCACGTCCGGACCCTGTTCGTCCGCCGCCTCGACCCGCCTGGCCTGGGCCATCAGCCGCTGCGGCTCGGCCACGGCGTAGTCGCGGCGGATCAGGACGCTCAGCGCGCTGGGTTCCTCGGGCCCCGTGTAGGGCGGCAGCGTGTCCTCGGTGCCGGGGATCTCGAAGGGGGTGACCTCGTCGTACCGGTCGTAGAGCAGTTCGTCGTAAGCCTCCGCGGCCGCGGCCAGCTCGTTGAACGCGTCGTAGACGGCCGGGTCGTCCTCCCCCGACCGGCGTTCGACCGCGGCCAGGTGGCGGTCGAGCGCGGTCTTGACGGCCTCGGCGGCGGCGCGTACCTCGGCAGCGGTGGGCTGCGCAGCATCAGACATAGTGCAGACGCTATCCGTACCGGGCCCCAGCCCGCACAATAGATTCGATGCCGGAATACGAATTTGTCGATGTGTACCTACCGCGCGGGGTCACCCGCAAGGAGGCGGCACGTCAACTCACGGACCATGCCGAGTACGGACACTGGGAGTTGTACCGCCTGACCCTGCTGCGCGACGGCAGCCGCAAGGTGCGGTTGCGGCGCCGGATCATCCGCCAGGTGCGCGCCACCTGGTGAACCGGTGATCCCGCACGGCAGGGCGCGGGTGACGCGGACGGAGCGGGCCCCGCCGTCGCGGAGCCCGCTGTGTGCGCCCGTGCGCCCGTCTCACGCCGAGGCGCGCGCCTTGCGGTAGAGCACCGTGCCCGCGAGCAGCGCGCCGGCGCCCACCGGCAGGGCGAGGCCCAGCGGCAGTTCGCTGCCGGTCTCGGCGAGCCGCGCGTCACCGGGAGGCTGGGCGACGGTCTGGGTGCCCGGCCCGTTGTCGTCCGTCGAGCCGCCCGGCGTCTCGTCACCCGGGCCGGACGGGTTGTCCGGGGTGCCGGGGTTGCCGGGGTTCTCCGGCGTACCGGGGTTCCCGGGTTCGCCGGGCTTGCCCGGAGGCGTCTCGTCGTCGCCGGGCGGCGTGGAGTGATCCCCGCCACCGCCTCCGTTGTCGCACGCGTTGCCGAGGGCCGGGTTGAGGACACCGACGACGTCGATGCTGTTGCCGCACACGTTCACCGGCACGTCGATCGGCACCTCGACGTGGTTGCCGGAGCCGACGCCCGGCGAGTCCGAGGCGTGACCACCGGCGTGCGACCCGCTGTGCGAGCCCTCGTGCGAGCCGCCCTGGCTGCCGGAGTCGCCGTACCCGCCGGAGCCGCCGTGCCCGTGCCCGCCGGAGGCGCCGCCGCCCCGGTTGGCGCACGCGTTGCCCATCGCCGGGTTGAGGATGCCGACGACGTCGACCGTGTTGCCGCAGACGTTCACCGGCACGTGCACCGGAGCCTGCACCGTGTTGCCGGACAGTACGCCGGGCGAACCCGAAGTCGCGCCTTGCGCGCCCGAGTCCGCGTGGGCGGCGCCGCCCGCGGCGGCGAGCACGCCGGTGGCCGCCGCCATCGTCATCAGGCCCTTGCGGGTGACCTGTCGCATTTCCTGAATCCCTGCCTTGTCCTGGTCCCGTGGTACCGAGAATGCCGAGAATGCCGGAATTCCGGCCTTGCCGTCGATTCCTCGCCCGGAAGATCCCTCGAAAGGCCGTCGGCCCCGGAGCGCATGGCGTGCGCTCCGGGGCCGACGGACTCAGACCCTCACGGGGCGAGGCGCAACGTCACTTGTTGACGCAGACGTTGCCGAAGGCGGGGTTCAGCAGACCGATCACGGAGATCGTGTTGCCGCAGACGTTCACCGGCACGTGCACGGGGACCTGCACGACGTTGCCGGAAAGGACGCCGGGCGAGTGCACGGCGGCACCCTGGGCACCGGAGTCGGCGACGGCCATGCCCGCGCCCGCGAGAACCAGACCACCGGTGGCTGCCGCGGCGGCGACGACCTTCTTGAGCATTGTTCCTCCTAGTTGGCAAACGCGATCTCAAAATTGCCGATCGCATCACCTGTAACGAGGAGGGAGTAATCAGGCTACGAGCTTATGAGCGCATTCACTCGCCCCGGTCACCTCCCGTACGCACGGGCGAATTTCAGGACGCGTCGATGAAGCGGTCGAGCACCCGCACGCCGAACTGGAGTCCCTCCACCGGCACTCGCTCGTCCACGCCGTGGAACATGCCCGCGAAGTCCAGCTCCGGCGGCAGCTTGAGCGGCGCGAAGCCGAAGCCCCGGATGCCGAGTTCGTCGAAGGACTTGGCGTCCGTGCCGCCGGAGAGCATGTAGGGCACCGCCTTCGCGGCCGGGTCCTCGGCCACCAGGGCGGACTGCATGGCCTCGACCAGCGCCCCGTCGAAGGTCGTCTCGACGGCCTTGTTGGCGTGCACGTCCTCGCGCCGCACGTGCGGTCCGAGGATGCGGTCGACGTCGGCGAGGAACTCCTCCTCGTACCCGGGCAGGAAGCGCCCGTCGACGTGGGCGGTGGCCTCGCCGGGGATGACGTTGACCTTGTAACCCGCGCCCAGCTGGGTCGGGTTGGCGGTGTTGCTGAGGGTCGCGCCGATGAGCTTGGCGATGCCGCCGAGCTTGGCGAGCGTGCCCTCCATGTTCTCCGGGTCGAGGTCGGTGCCGAGCGCGTCGCCGAGTTCGTCGAGGAAGGCCCGGGTGGTCTTGGTGACGCGGACGGGGAACTTGTGCCGGCCCAGGCGTGCGACGGCCTCCGACAGCTCGGTGATGGCGTTGTCGCGGTGGATCATCGACCCGTGCCCCGCGGTGCCGGCCACCGTCAGCTTCATCCAGTGGATGCCCTTCTCGGCCGTCTGGATCAGGTAGAGGCGGCGCTGCTCGTTCACGGTGAAGGAGAAGCCGCCCACCTCGCTGATCGCCTCGGTGACGCCCTCGAACAGGTCGGGGTGGTGGTCCACGAGGTGCCGGGCGCCGTACGTGCCGCCGGCCTCCTCGTCGGCGAGGAAGGCCAGCACGATGTCGCGCGGGGGCTTGCGCCCGCTGCGCAGCCGGTCGCGGACGACCGCGAGGGTCATCGCGTCCATGTCCTTCATGTCGACCGCGCCGCGCCCCCACACGCACCCGTCGGCGACCTCGCCGGAGAAGGGGTGGTGGGTCCAGTCGTCCGCGTTGGCCGGGACGACGTCGGTGTGGCCGTGGATGAGCAGCGCGGGCCGGGACGGGTCCTCGCCCTCGATCCGGGCCACCGTGGAGGCGCGTCCGGGGTGGGACTCGAAGATCTTCGGTTCCAGCCCCACCTCGGCGAGCTTCTCCGCGACGTACTCGGCGGCCTTGCGCTCGCCCGGCCCCGAGTGGTCGCCGTAGTTGCTGGTGTCGATCCGGATCAGCTCGCGGCAGAGGTCGACGACCTCGTCCTCGCCGGTGACGCTCCTGGCCGTGCCCGAGTCGCTCACGTGGTTCCTCCCGCTGTCGCTGCCGATGTCACTGCTGGTGGGTCCCCCTCATCCTCCCCCTCCGGCCGTCCGCGCCCAAGGAGGGGGTGATCGGCCACCCCGGAAAGCCTGGTAATGTTTACGTCGTCGCCAAGGGCAGCAACCCGCGCGACAGACACCTTGTCCGGGTGGCGGAATGGCAGACGCGCTAGCTTGAGGTGCTAGTGCCCTTTATCGGGCGTGGGGGTTCAAGTCCCCCCTCGGACACCAGCTGAGACCCCTGCTGAGCAGGGGTTTTCTGCTTTTCTCGCCCCGTTTCTCCTCTACAGTGGTCGCCATGACCACCCCTTCCTGCCCCTGCGGGCGGTCCGAGCCGTACGAGAAGTGCTGCGGCCGTCTCCACGCCGGGACCGCCGCCGCCCCGACCGCCGAGGACCTGATGCGTTCGCGCTACGGCGCCTTCGTGAAGCGGGACACGGGGTACCTGCTGCGCACCTGGCACCCGCGGACCCGGCCGGCCCGGCTCGACCTCGACCCGGGTATGCGGTGGACCGGCCTGGAGATCTTGGGCACCACCGAGGGATCCGCCTTCCACACCACCGGCACCGTGACCTTCCGGGCGTCCTACCGCGGCGGTTCGCTGCACGAGCGGAGCCGGTTCGAGCGGGTCGACGGGGCGTGGGTGTACGTGGACGGGGAGTTCCTCGACTGACGCCCCCTCCGGCCCGCCACGGCTCTCTACGGCTCTCTACGGCGCCAGGATGTCCAGCTCCTGCAGCGCCCCGACCGTGATCTCCCGGGTCAGCTCCTCCGCGCGCGCGGCGTCGCGGGCGCGGACGGCCTCGGCGACCTGGACGTGCAGGGTGACGGCGGCCGGGTCGGGGTCCTCGAACATCACGTCGTGGTGGGTGCGGCCGGCCAGGACCTCGGCGACGACGCCGCCGAGGCGGGCGAACATCTCGTTGCCGGAGGCCGTGAGGATGACGCGGTGGAAGGCGACGTCGTGGAAGAGGTACTCCTCCAGCCGGTGACCGCGTGAGTTGGCGACCATGCCGAGCGCGCACTCGGTCAGCTCGGCGCACTGCTCCGGCGTGGCGAGCCGGGCCGCCAGGCCCGCCGCCACCGGTTCCACGGCCGACCTGAGCACGGTGAGGGAGCGCAGCTGCCGGGGGCGTTCGGTGCCGGCCAGGCGCCAGCGGATGACCTGCGGGTCGTAGACGTTCCACTCGCACTCGGGCAGGACGGTGACGCCCACGCGGCGGCGCGACTCGACGAGGTGCATGGACTCCAGCACCCGGACCGCCTCCCGCATCACGGAGCGCGACACCTCGAAGCGCTGTGCCAGCTCGTCGGTGCGCAGAACGCTGCCCGCGGGGTAGGCGCCCGCTGTGATCGCGGGGCCGAGGGCGTCCAGTACGCGGCCGTGCAGCCCTCGGTCCGGTGTGCTCATGCACTCAGCGTACGGGGCGCGTCACCGGAACAAAAAGTCAGACTTATATGTCACAGGGGCTTGAATTCGTCGTACGTAATGGGTTTCAGTTACGTCGACATCAGGTGTCGACGAAGACAGCAGACAGCGAGAGTGCGATGCAGCAACTGCACACCCCCCACGTGGTCGTGGTCATGGGCGTCGCGGGCACCGGGAAGACCACCATCGGTCCCCTGCTCGCGGCCCGGCTCGGCGTTCCCTACGCCGAGGGCGACGACTTCCACCCACCGGCCAACATCTCCAAGATGACGGCCGGCACCCCGCTCACCGACGAGGACCGCTGGCCCTGGCTGGACGCCATCGGCGGCTGGGCGCACGGGCGTGCCGGGCTCGGTGGGGTGGTGAGCAGTTCGGCGCTGAAGCGCTCGTACCGCGACCGGCTGCGGGCCGCCGCTCCCGGTGTCGTCTTCGTGCATCTCACGGGCAGCCGTGAGCTGATCGAGGACCGGATGTCGCACCGGCAGGGCCACTTCATGCCGACGGCCCTGCTCGACTCCCAGTTCGCCACGCTCCAGCCGCTCCAGCCGGACGAGGCGGGAGTCGCGGTGGACGTGGCCGGCACCCCCGAGGAGATCACCGGACGGGCGGCGGACGCCCTGAAGGGTCTTCCCGAGCCGGCCCGGTAACCCGCCGCACCCCTCCCCCGGGGCCGTGCCACCCCCGCGCGCACCGCCCCGAATCCCCCGAATCCCCATCACCGCAAGGAACCCACCGTGACCAGACTCAGCGTCGAGATGCTGGCAGCGGACACCGTCGAGCCGATCACCTCGGCCGGTCACGCCCAGCTGGGCATCGCCGTGCTCCTGGGCATCGCCGTCATCGTCCTGCTCATCACCAAGTTCAAGCTGCATGCCTTCCTGTCGCTGACCATCGGGTCACTGGCGCTCGGCGCGTTCGCCGGAGCGCCGCTGGACAAGGTCATCACCAGCTTCACCGCCGGGCTCGGCTCCACCGTCGCGGGCGTCGGCGTGCTGATCGCCCTCGGCGCGATCCTCGGCAAGATGCTCGCCGGCTCCGGCGGCGCCGACCAGATCGTGGACACCATCCTCGCCAGGGCGACGCCCCGTTCGATGCCGTGGACGATGGTGCTGATCGCCTCGGTCATCGGACTGCCGCTGTTCTTCGAGGTCGGCATCGTGCTGCTGATCCCGGTCGTCCTGATGGTCGCCAAGCGCGGCAACTACTCGCTGATGCGGATCGGCATCCCGGCGCTGGCCGGTCTGTCCGTGATGCACGGCCTGGTCCCGCCGCACCCCGGCCCGCTGGTCGCCATCGACGCGGTGGACGCCAACCTCGGCGTGACCCTCGCGCTGGGCGTGCTGATCGCCATCCCGACGGTGATCATCGCCGGTCCGCTGTTCTCGAAGTACGCGGCCCGCTGGGTGGACGTCCCGGCGCCCGACCGCATGACCCCGCAGCGCGCCTCCGAGGAACTGGACAAGCGTCCCGGCTTCGGTCCCACCCTGGCCACGATCCTGCTGCCGGTCGTCCTGATGCTGCTCAAGGCGCTCGTCGACATCATCGTCGACGACCCCGAGAACGTGGTGCAGCGCACCTTCGACGTCATCGGCAACCCGCTGATCGCCCTGCTGGTCGCCGTGCTCGTCGGCATCTTCACGCTGCTGCGGCCCGCCGGGTTCGGCAAGGACCGTCTTACCGGGCTGGTCGAGAAGGGCCTCGCGCCCATCGCCGGCATCCTCCTGATCGTCGGCGCGGGCGGCGGCTTCAAGCAGACGCTGATCGACTCCGGTGTGGGCCAGATGATCCTGGAGATCTCCAAGGACTGGTCGATCCCGGCGCTGCTGCTGGCCTGGCTGATCGCGGTGGTGATCCGGCTGGCGACCGGTTCGGCGACGGTGGCGACGGTCTCGGCGGCCGGTCTGGTCGCGCCGCTCGCGGCCGACATGTCGACCACGCACGCCGCGCTGCTGGTCCTGGCCATCGGCGCCGGCTCGCTCTTCTTCAGCCATGTCAACGACGCCGGCTTCTGGCTGGTGAAGGAGTACTTCGGGCTGAACGTCGGCCAGACCATCAAGACCTGGTCCGTCATGGAGACGATCATCTCGGTGGTCGCCGGTGGACTGGTGCTGCTGTTGTCCCTGGTCATATAGCCGCACCGGGAACACGCACCGCTCAGCAAGGTTCAGGAGTACGACGATGACGGCTCACCCCCTCTTCGACATCGGCGGGCGCACCGCCCTGGTGACCGGCTCCAGCCGGGGCATCGGGCTGGCGCTGGCCCGGGGCCTGGCGGAGGCCGGCTGCCGGGTGGTCCTCAACGGACGCGACGCCGACCGCCTCGCCGAGGCCGCCGCCGGCCTTCCCGGCGACGTCCGCACCGCGGTGTTCGACGTGACCGACGGTCCGTCCGTGGCCGCCGGGATCGCGGAGGTCGAGGAGCGGGTGGGTCCGCTCGACATCCTGGTCAACAACGCCGGGATGCAGCTGCGGGCACCTCTGCTGGAGTTCGCGGACGCGGACTGGCACCGTGTCCTGGACACCAACCTCACCAGCGCCTTCCTGGTGGGCCGGGAGGCCGCGCGCCGGATGACGGAACGCGGCCGCGGCAAGATCGTCAACATCTGCTCGCTGCAGAGCGAGGTGGTCCGCCCGGGCATCGCGCCCTACGCGGCCACCAAGGGCGCGCTGAAGATGCTGACGAAGGGCATGTGCGCGGACTGGGGCCCGTACGGCGTCCAGGTCAACGGGCTCGGTCCCGGCTACATCGAGACCGAGCTGACCCGGCCGCTGGTCGAGGACGAGGAGTTCAGCGCCTGGGTGCGCGGGCGCACTCCGGCCGGCCGCTGGGGCCGGACCGAGGACCTGGTGGGCGGGCTGCTGTTCCTCGCCTCGCCCGCCGCGGACTTCGTCGGCGGACAGATCCTGTACGTCGACGGCGGAATGACGAGCGTGCTGTGAGCGCCGGGGAGGCTTCCGCGCGGGCCTGTGTGATCCACGGCGCGGGCGACCTGCGCGTCGAGGACGTGCCGGTCCCCCGCCCGGGTCCGGGCGAGGCGCTGGTCGCGGTCCGCTACGGCGGTGTCTGCGGCTCGGACCTGCACTACTGGCGGCACGGGGGCGTCGGCGACTTCCGCCTGCGGGAGCCGATGCTGCTCGGGCACGAGGTGGTCGGGACGGTGGTGGCGTACGGCTCGCCGGACACGCCGGGTCCTGCGACCGGTACGCCCGTCGCCGTGCACCCGGCGACCCCGTGCGGGGTGTGCCCGGAGTGCGTGGACGGGCGGCGCAACGTGTGCCGGGACACCCGGTACCTGGGCAGCGCGGCCCGCTTCCCGCATGTGCAGGGCGGCTTCGCGGCGCGGATCGTGGTCCCCGCCGGACAGTTGCGCGCCCTCCCGGCCGGCCTCGACCCGCGCCGTGCCGCCCTCGCGGAGCCCCTCTCCGTCGCCCTGCACGCCGTGCGCCGGGCCGGGGACCTGACCGGGCGGCGGCTGCTGGTCACCGGGGCCGGGCCGATCGGGTGCCTGGTGGTCGCGGCGGCCAAGGCGGCGGGCGCGGCCCACGTGACGGTGACGGACCTGCTGCCCGCGGCACTTCAGTACGCGCGAGCCGCCGGGGCCGACGCCCTCGTACGGGCCGACGACCCGGACGGGACCGGCCTGCCGGTGGAGGTGGACACGGCGATCGAGGCGTCCGGAGTGGCCGCGGGGCTCGACACCTGTCTGCGCCTGGTGCGGCGCGGCGGCGTGGTCGTCCAGCTCGGCATGCTGCCGCCGGGGCTCAGTCCCTTCGCGGGCAACCTGGTGGTGAGCCGGGAGATCGAGCTGCGCGGGGCGTTCCGCTTCGACGGCGAGTTCGACGGGGCGCTGCGGCTGTTGGCGGCCGAGCCCGCGTTCGACGCGCTGGTCAGCGCGGTGGTGCCGGTGCGGGAGGCGGAGTCGGCGTTCGAGCTGGCCGCGGACCGGAGCCGGTCCTGCAAGGTGCTGCTGGACTTCGGCGCGGCCCCGGCCGGCTGAAGGGCCGGAGCCGGGACCCGCGCGAGGCCGCGCCCTCCGGTCAGGAGGACGCGGCCTTGTCCAGCTGGAACGCCTCGTTGCCCTGCCCGATGCGGGCGTGCCGCTCGGGTGCGCGGGCCCGCAGGATCAGGCCCTGCACCACTCCGGCGACCGCGGCCAGGCC